>JABSQH010000125.1 GCA_013213745.1 Ilumatobacteraceae bacterium
GACGAGCCGTTCGACTTTGTTGGCGCCTACATGGGCGTCGCCTGGCCCGAGGCCGAGAACTACCCGGTCACGGTCCGTGCCTGGCGCGGCGACGAACTGGCCTACGAAGACACGATCGAGCTGGCGACAACCGGCGCGATCTACTTCGACGCCGACTACCGCAGCATCACTGAGCTGGAGATCGCCTCCAACGCCCGCTGGCAGGTCGTGATCGACGACGCCGCGTTCCGCGTCGGCAGCTGATCGTCGATCGAGACCTTCGCCGACCGTCCATCCGGGGTCGTCCGAACTCGACGAAGACCCTGTCGTGTGCGGCAGCGATGCGCTACAACACGCCGCCGGTACGGCGTTGCAGGCACGGGGCGCTGCGGGAAGTGAAGGACAACGTCAATGAGCGGGCGACTGAAACTGCTGACCGGCGCGATCGTGGCGGCACTGCTGCCACTGGTAGCCATCAGCCCCACACCGGCCGGGGCCTCCGGCGACCATGGCACGATTCGTGGCACCGTGCGCACCGAAGCCGGCTACGGCGTCGAACTCGGCGGATCGGCCGGCGTGTACCTCGTCGACAGCATCGAGGCCGGCAACCCGCTCACTCCTGAACCGGCCTACTTCCTCGGCCTCACCGGCACGGATGGCGCCGGCGACTTCGAGATCCCCGCCCCGTTCGGTTCGTACCTGCTGTACGTGATCTCTCCAGAGAGCATCAACCAGTTCTGATACGGCGGCGGGTATGCCGACCCGTCGGTGGTGACGCCCATAACGGGCCGATTCGCCGAGGACGGATCTCAGCTGTCGGCGCGCGCATCCATCAAGGCGACAGCGGTGCCGAGGCCGACGGTGTCGCGAATCGTTGCGATTCGACGACCCGGCTGGACTGCGTTCTTCGGCGCGCCGATCCGATCGGGACCGAGGCGCTCGTACACCACGTCGAGGTCGTCGACGTCGACCACGAGCCCCCAGAAGTCGGTGGTGTCGACGTCGAGTTCGGGGCGTTCGACCAGTTCGACGATCAAGCCACCGCGGCCGATGCGGTGGAACCCCTGACGCATCGAGCCGAGATCGCGAATGCGCTTCAGCTCACAGCCGGTCGCCTTGTGAATGGCCCCGCTGGTGCGTTCGATGCTGTCGGTGAGCACGACGACGTGGTCGAGCCCGGTGGCCGCGATGTCGTGGGCTGCCCAGAGTGGTTCGGTCGGCTCGACCCACTCGGTGGGGAGCCCATCGATCTGGGAGGGTCCGTCGGGTTGATCGGCCGACATCCCCCAGCCGACGATGCCCGAACCGGCGGGATCATCGACAATCCGCAGCGCCGTACCGTGTAACGGGATGGTGCCATCGGTATCGACGGTGAGGCCGATCGAACGCCAGGTGTCGGCGTCGCCGGCGATCGACAACCAGGCGACCCGGGTGGTCGGGTCGACGGTGTCGGTCATGTCGGGGTACGAGCGGCGGTCAGCCGCGACCCATGTTGGGGCGCTTGCCGTGATTCGCCTTGGAGCGGCGCATCCGGGCCTTGCGCTTCTTGGTCTTCTTCGACATAGGGCATTTGATCCTACGGCGAGGATCGACCGCTCCCCACCCCTCACGTCGTTCCGTTCTACTGTCTAATACGCGCGCCAGGCGCGCCGAATCGACAGAATTTCGGTCAGGATTGGGTCCAGGCGAGCAGGTCGTCGGCGGGCATGGTGTTGATGATCGACTCGATCGGCACCCCACGTTCGGCGGCGCGATCGCAGCCAAAGGGTTGCCACTCGAGTTGGCCGGTGGCGTGGGCGTCGGAGTCGATCGAGAACCAGCAGCCGTAGTCGATCGCCAGGTCGATCAGCTCGCGCGGCGGATCGAGGCGCTCGGGGCGACAGTTGATCTCCACCGCCGTGCCGAACTGGGCGCACGCGGCGAACACGTAGTCGGCGTCGAAGGTCGACGGCGGGCGCTTGCCGATCATCCGCCCGGTGCAGTGACCCAAGATGTCGACGTGCGGCGAGGCGATCGCCACCAGCATCCGCTCGGTCATCTCCTGACGCTCCATGCGCAGCTTGGAGTGCACCGAAGCGACCACCACATCGAGTCGACTGAGCATGTCGTCGGACAGATCGAGCGATCCGTCTTCGAGAATGTCGACCTCCATGCCGCTGAGGATCTGGAAGTCGTGACCTGCAGCGGCGATGTCGGCATTGATCGCAGCGAGGTCGTCGAGCTGCCGGTCGAGGCGTTCCTCGTCGAGCCCGTGCGCCACCGTGAGCCGGGCCGAGTGGTCGGTGAGCACCATGTACTCGTGGCCCAGGTCGATCGCCGTGGCCGCCATCGCCTCGATCGGCGCGCCGCCGTCGCTCCAGGTGGAATGCATGTGACAGTCGCCGCGCAATGCATCTCGATACACCCGACCCTCGTCGGTGATCGGTACCACCGACTCGGCCTCGATCTTGTCGAGATACGACGGGCGCTCGCCAGCCAGGGCGTCGGCGATCACTGCGGCCGTCGACGAACCGATGCCATCGAGGTCGGTCAGCGTGTCGTTGGCCGCCCGATCGGCAAGCTCGCTGGGATCGGTGTTGCGCACCACGTCGAGCGCCCGAACGAACGCCTTCGTTTTGAACCCCGTCTCGTGCACTCGATCCAGACAGTGGATCACTCGACGCAGCGCCTGCTCGGGCGTCATCGGCGCATCGATCACACTCTCAGCCTACGCCCGTCGGGGCACCCGACTTCTCGGGGTTGTGTGCTGCGCAACCCGCCAACCACCGCTCCGCGAAGCGACCCACCGGAGAGCGGTCGCCCACGACCCCGGTTCCTCGGCGCGCTCGGTTGCGCGATCCGCCACCTTCGCCGCCGAAGCGATCCGCATCGGCGCTCTCCATCACAGATCCGGCGACCTGCTCGCTCACGCCCACGCGTCACCGGCCGGCCGCAGCTACCGCGCTCGCAGTGCGCGTGCATCGACTGCTGGTGGTCGTCGCCGCGTTGCTCGGCGCTGCGGCGTGCGACATCGATGATGACGGCGCGGTCAATGTGCCCGACGAACCGGTCAGCATCGTCGACCTGACCGAGCTCATCGACATCGACCCCGGCGATGTGTTGTCGTTGCGCGACGACGGCGCCGGTGGCATCGAGTGGATCGAGCGACGCAGCGGGCGGATCGCCACGCTCCCCGACATCGGTCGCTTCTTCGACGAGCCGGCGACCGCGGAAGATGTCGAGGAACTGGCGGCGATCGACGTCGTCGGCGCCGACGGTGCGCCGCCCAACGGGGCCTCGTTGGCTACACCGTGCTCGACGGCGTCCGCTACGCAGCGTGGACCGATCCCAATGCCAACGAGCTCTTGGTGGGAGCGCTCGACTCGTCCGATTGCGCGCCTCGGATCGTGTGGGCCGATGGTGGCACCGACGATGGCGCGGTGGGCGGTCAGCTCCAGCCCTACGTCGACAACGACGGCGCGCAGCGACTCACCCTCGGCAGCGGCCAGTTGACGGACTGGGCTCAAGCCCACGGTTTGAGAGCGATGATCACGCTCGATCCGGCGGGCCCGCCGGATCAGGAGCCGACCGTGGTGTCGAGCGGCTACATCAATCCCTTCGCCTTCGGCGTCGCCGGAACTGGGGACGCTGTGTGGATCGCCGACAATGCGGGAGGTGACGACGCCTGGGCGCATCGGGCGCGCCGACCTCGGCGACCGCGACGATCATCGAGCAACAGACGGCGATCCACGCGCTCCGGCATCACTGTTGACCCTCGACGACGACACGCTGCTGATCTGCGGCTTTCTCGATGGCGAACTGCAGCGCTGAGACGTCGCCGGCGAGACGCCGTCGTTCGTCGAGACCGTCGGACCGTGCCTCACTGCCGTGACCACCGTCGACCTCGGCGCCGCTGGCGGAGGTGCGCAGGTGCTCATGACCGCGAGCACCGACGCCCTCGTTGCCGTCCCGATGCCGTAACGACGCGCAGCCGCTTCTCGGGGTCGGTGGTTGCGGCAACCGCCACGGACGCCGTTGCGAAGGCGCCAGTTTCCGCTGGTGGCCACGTGCGCGGCTTGCGCAACCGACGGCACCGAGAAGCGGCGCGCTGGCGACGTGGCACGCCACATCGATGCTCGGGGTGCTCGCCGGCGGCAACCGCAACCGGGTACGCCGAGACGCCGCAGGCAGCATCGAGCCCCTCGCTGGCGGCCGTTTCTCGGAGCGCTCGATGGCGAGTTCCGCAACGTGCGGCGCCGAGAAGCCGCGGCGCGATGTCCGTCGGTAGCCTCGGGCGACTCATGGAACGGTTCGGACTGGTCGGGTTGCCCAACGCCGGCAAGAGCTCGCTGTACAACGCCCTCACCGGAGGCGGCGCCCTGGCGGCGCCGTATCCGTTCGCCACCAAGGACCCGAACATCGGCGTGGCCAAGGTGCCCGACGGCCGACTCGACCGGCTGTCGGCGATGTCGCAGTCGAAACAGACGATCCACGCCTCGGTGGAAGTGGTCGACATCGGCGGGCTCGTCGAAGGCGCCAGCCAAGGCGAAGGCCTCGGCAACAAGTTCCTGGCCAACATCCGCGAAGTCGACGCGATCGTGTTCGTGCTGCGGGCGTTCGTAAACGACGACATCACCGGGCCGTCCGACCCGCTGGAACACCTGCGCGTCGTCGAGCTCGAATTGGCCCTCGCCGACCTCGAAACCGTCGAGAAGCGCCTCGAGTCCACCAAGCGCCAGGCGAAGCTCGAGAAGGGCCTCGCCGACGAGACCGAAGCGTTGCAGGCCGCCTACGACGCGCTCGCCGACGGCCGGCCGCTGTATCGCGCCGGGCTCAGCGACGACACCCGTGAACTGTTGGCGCCCTACTTCCTCCTCACCAACCGGCGGGTACTTGCGGTGGTCAACGTGGGCGAAGACGACCTCGACTCGATCCCCGAGAAAGAAGCGCTCGTCGCCGCCGAATTCAACGACGCCGGCGACAACGTCGAAGTGATCGGCATGTGCATCCAGCTCGAAGCCGAAGCCGCAGCGATCGAAGACCCCGACGAGCGCGCGGAGATCCTCGAAGGATTCGGCCTCGGCGAGGGGGCACTGTTCCGCATGGTGCGTTCGGCGTACCACCTGCTCGGATTGCGTACGTACTTCACCACCGGCGAAAAGGAGAGCCGGGCGTGGACGTTCTACGACGGCTCGACCGCGCCGGTCTGCGCCGGCCGCATCCACACCGACTTCCAGCGCGGCTTCATCCGCGCCGAAGTGATCCAGTGGGATGAGCTGCTCGAACTCGGCTCGTGGAACGCCGCCAAGGACGCCGGCAAGCTCCGCACCGAGGGTAAGGACTACCTCGGAGTGGACGGCGACGTGATGGAGTTCCGCTTCAACGTCTGACGTCCTGCCCGGCCCCAGATCGCTCGGCCGGATCGGCGATCGGGATGAACGTCGCCGTCATCGACGCATCGAAGATCTTGGCCTCGGTGGTCTGGCGTCGGCCGCCGCCTCCAAGAGCGAGAAGTACCGGTCGTCGCGCAAGTTGGTCCCGCGCAACGAGCAGAGGACCGACTTGTTCGCCTCGAGACCGGCGACCCAGGCCGAGGCCGATACGACGACGTACGGGCAGACGGAGCTGTGAAACGCACCCCTTCCCCCCAACGATCTCCCGAGGAGGGGTGTCGAGCACGGTCGCCGCGTCGAGGTCGCGCGACACGGTCGGACGCAAGTCCTCCAGCTCGGTGATACACCCGAACGCGCCGTCGCGTCCGGTAGAGAGCGCCTCGGCGTCCGCTCGCAGGCGATCGAGTTCGGCCCGTTGGGTGGCGAGGTCGGCGGCGCGTCGGTCGACGAGCGCGATCACGTCGTCGTCGGTGGCCGCGTCGGGAAACCGGTAGTAGCCGTTCATGTCCACCACCGCGTGGACCGGCATCGCTCGGACCGCTTGTCGATCGGCTCCACGTCGGGGCACACGTCGAACTCGGCGACGACCCTCGTGAATGGGCTGTGGTCGGCTGCGCATGCGCCGCATCATCTGCGGCGCGGCGTCACCGAAGCGTCACCCGATCGGCGAACGAGTAGGCGGGCGCATCACTTCTTGGACTTGCGGGTGTCCTTCTTGGCTTGCGAGGTCTTGCCCTGCTTGCTGGTGGAGCCACGACGCGAGCCGGCGATGGTGGGCTCGGAGGCGCGGCCGCGCTTCGATGCCGTCTTCTGCTCCGACGGCTTGCCGACCTTGCCCGAACCCTTGGCCTTGCCGGCCCGAGCGGCCTCCCGCTCGGAACGAGCCGCTTCGATGCGCGCCGTCTTCAACTCGTTGGCGCTCGCTCGCGCGGCGCGGCTCAGGTACAGCGACACGCGGCTGAGCGCATCCTCGAAGATCTCGGCCTTGCGTAACGTCCGCTGATTAGAGGTGCTGCTCACACTGCGCCGACCAGCCTTCTTCACCGCTGCCCGACTCTGGCGCACGTCGAGGTCGCGGTACTTGTTGCGGGCGCGACGAACGACAGGCACGAGGTCGGCCAACTCGTCCTCGGTGAGCTTGGCGAGCCGGTCGGGCTCGGTCGACACCAGAAGTGTCTGCTCCTTGGCGGTGAACAGATCGATCTCCGACGGCTTGTGCATCGTCGAAGTGTGCCATGGCGAGGGGGTGCCACCCACGCAGCGGCGCCGCTGTATACGGTCGCCTCGCTCGCCCGCGTCGTGAGGTGGTTCGGCGCGGCGGCGACAGAGCGCAATCCCCACAGGTAGAGCGGGATGAAGACACAACGAAATGGTTCGGCTTCGGCGCGGCCGCACTCATGGCGGCCACCGCCGGTGGGATCGCCATGGCGGTCGACAACAACGGCAACGGGCAACAAACCGAGACCGGCTGCCGACTCCTCGACACACGCACCGAGTCGCAGGTCGGGTCGCGCGTCGGACCGATCGGTCCGGAGGAGATCATCAGGATCCAGGCCACGGGCGACAACGGTGACTACGTCGACATTCCCGCCGACGCCACATCGCTCGACATCCAACTGACCGCCCGCGTGCCTTCAACCTCTACAACCACCACGGCGAGGTCGAAGTGATCATCGACATCGTCGGCTCATTCACCCCGCGCGAGGGCGGCAAGCAGGGGCCGCCGGGACCACAAGGTCGGAAGGGCGACAAAGGCGACCCCGGGACACCGGCGACCTACAGCGGGCCCGAATGGGGCACGATCCTGCGCAACGTGATCGGCGTGGCGACAGCCCAGCTGCGCGGCGGCCCGTTCGCGCCGATCAACGGAGGTGACCCCGGCGTTCCGTTCGGTGAGGGCAGGGTGCAGCTGTCGGTGGCCGACGGGGAGTCGACAGTGGCGTTTGGCAACGAGGTCGACCCGGAATTCGGCGCGTTCACGCAGATGATCTGGATTCCGAGCGGCAACGGTTCGAGCCGCAGTGTGTCCGGGTTGACGACGATGGTCTCCGACAGCGGATTCGGCTCGCCGCCGACGAGGGTCTCGCTGGCCGTCATCACCTCGCTGTCCGGCGTCTGCATTGCGAACGCCGTCGCCGTCCCTTCGAATTCGAACGGCCGGCCGGTCGAAACACCGGTGTTGTAGAGCGCACAGTTGCCGTACCACCCGGGCATGCCCGCCGCGCCCGCTTGTGCACCGGCTGGTCGAGGCCGAGGGACTCTGACGTTGCCGTTCGTTCGCTACTCATGGGCCGCATCGTCTCGACGGAGGCGTCACCGAACCGTCACCCGGACAGACAGTTGGCGTCGGGGCAGCAACTATCCGGTTGTGCGCTGGAGCCGGCGGAGTTGTTGGGCCGGGGTGAACAACTCGCGCGAGATACCCAGACTCATCACGGTGGCCGTGGTGGCGACCGATCCGAGCACGAGGTACATCACCGAAATCTGCACGAGCACGGCGTCGAGCGGATCGACACCGGCGAGGATCAGCCCGGTCATCGCGCCCGGAAGGGCAACGATTCCAACGGCCTTCGTGGCCTCGATCTGAGGGACCAGCGCCGTTCGCAACGACGATCTCAGGTGCGGCTGAAACGCGTCCCTCGCAGTCAACCCGAGCGCGAGCCGACCTTCGATCACTCGGCGCTGCTCGGTGGCGGCCGAGATCAGCTGGCGCGACAGCAACACGTTCGTGGTCAACGAGTTGCCGATGGCGATGCCGGCCAACGGCACGATCGTGCGCCCCTCGAACTCGTACACGCCGAAGCCGAACAACACCCCGAGCGTGACCGCCATCGCCGCGAGGTACGACGCGAACGACAGCAGGAACACCCGCGGCACGTCCTTGGCCCGCTGCGCCGTGATCCACGAAGCGAAGCACAACATCACGAACAACCACAGGAACGACCAGATCAGCGGGTCGTCGTCACCGACGACCAGCTGCAGGGCGAAGCCCACGATGATGAGCTGGCCGAGTGCTCGCAGTGCGGCCCAGAGCATCGACCGTTCGAGCCCCAACTGCCGCCACAGCGAGACCACGACGGCGACGACGATCAAGATCGCCGACGCGGCCAAGCCCCATACGCCGATCTGAGCCGCGTCGGTCGAGCTCGATGCCACCACCGGGGTCATTGCCCAGCTCCCACCAGCCGGCGCACGGTCGGGTCGGCGCTCTCCGACAACTCTTCTAGGTGACCAAAGGCGGTGAGTCGACCATCGACCACCGTGCCGACGTGGTCGGCCAACCGACGGAGCTGGTCGGTGTCGTGGGTCACCCACACGAGGGCGACGCCGCTCGCAGCGAGCTTGCGCGCCAGATCCTCGACCGTGTGGCGCGCAGCTGTATCGAGTGCAGCGGTCGGCTCGTCGGCGAGGACGACGTCGGGGTCGGTGAGCAGCGCCCGGGCGACGCACATGCGTTGCGCCTCGCCGCCCGACAGTAACGACGCGTCGCGATCGATCAGCTCGGGCGCGAGGTCGACGTGGTCCAAGACGTGCAGGGCGCGATCGTCAGACACATCCGGCGACGCCACGCACAGGTTGTCGCGCACGGTCCCTTCGAACAGCGGCGGCTGCTGGAAGATCATCGCCACCTGGCGCCGGAGTTCGGTCGGATCCCACTCGTCGAGGCTGGTTCCCTTCCACGAGATCTCACCCGAGATCGGGTCGTCGAGCCGGTTGAGGAGCCGCAGCAGCGTCGACTTCCCACCACCGGACGGTCCAGCGAGCACCGTGATGCCCTCGGCGGGGATGCTCACGGACACGTCGCGCAGGATCGGATCGGCGGTGGGACCAGCGACCACATCGCGCAGCTCGAATACCGACGGACCACTCACCGTGGCGACCGTACCGCGCCGCTCCACCATCGGTCCCCGGGGAGAGCCGGAAACCAGCCGCTCATCTGCCACACTTCGGACATGGCGTGGTTGATGTGCGGCGCGCGCGTTCTGGCATCGGCCGACGTCGCCCACAGTCGCCACGAACGACGCCGTGGACTGCTGGGGCGCGACGGTATCGACGGCGCACTGATCATCGAGCCGTGTCGATGGATCCACACGATCGGTATGCGTTTCCCGATCGACGTCGCCTACCTCGACGACGACGGCATCGTGATCAAGACGGTGCAGATGCGCCGCCACCGCCTGGCCGCGCCTGTGACCCGTGCGCACATGGTCGTCGAGGCAGAGGCAGGAGCGTTCGCCCGATGGGGCCTCGGTGTCGGCGATCAACTCGAGGTGCGCACCGACGGCGAGAGCGACACGATGCCCGAGCCCGACGAGGACCAACCGTGAGCACGCTGTGGCTCGTCGCCACCCCGATCGGCAACCTCGGCGACCTCGCGCCGCGTGCGCTCGACGTTCTCGGGGCGGTCGACCTGGTGTGCTGCGAAGACACACGGCGCACCGGCCCACTCCTGCGCAACGCCGGGATCGACACCCGCCTCACGGTCGTCAACGATCACACAGAACGACCCCAGGTGCGGGCGGTACTCGACGTGCTCGACGGCGGCGGCGATGTCGCCCTCGTCAGCGACGCCGGCACCCCTGGCATCTCCGACCCCGGCGAACGACTCGTCTCGGCGGTGCTCGCCACCGAGCACACCGTCAGCGCCGTCCCCGGCCCGAGCGCCGCGATCATGGCGCTCACCATCAGCGGGTTACCCACGGCACGGTTCGTGTTCGAGGGCTTCTTGCCGCGCAAGGGTCGAGAACGCACCGAACGACTGACAGCCGTCGCCGCCGACACCCGTACCGTCGTGCTGTACGAGGCTCCGCACCGCATCGAGCGGACACTCGACGACTTGCGCGCTGCGTGTGGCAGCGATCGTTCCGTGGTCGTCACCCGCGAGCTCACCAAGCTGCACGAGGAGGTCCGGCGCGGCACGCTCGGCACGATCGACATCGGCGAGCCGCGCGGCGAGTACGTGATCGTGCTCGACGGTGCGCCAGCCGCGAACTCCCCGGCCAGCGACGACGACGTACGCGCGGCGTTGCGTGTTGCGCTCGATGGCGGCGCTTCCAGCCGCGACGCGGTTGCGTCGGTGGTGTCGACCACCGGGCGGGCCAAACGCGAGGTGTACGACCTGGCCATCGACCTCCAGCGAGACGCGTCGTGAGGGGCTCACCATGAGCGAGTACGTCGTCGTCGCCAGCTCGGGCCCGAGCGTTGCGTTCTTCGACCTCGACCGCACGCTGATCTCTGGATCGTCCGCATTCACGATGGCGCTGCAGGCACGCAAGGCAGGGATGATTCCCAACGTCGAGTTCGTTCGCGACGCCGTCGGTGCAGCGACGTTCAAGTTGCTGGGTGCCAGCGACGACACCGCCAAGGAAGCCCGCGAGCGAATCCTCAAGGCGGTCACCGGGGTTCGACAAGACGACCTGCAAGCCCTCAACGCCGAGGTGCTGCCGCGCCTGTTGGCGCGCCTCCGCCCGGAGGCCCGCCGCCTGCTCGATCGCCATCGCCATGCCGGACGTGACACCTACATCGTGTCGGCCGCGCCCCAAGAGATCGTCGAGCCGCTCGCCCACTCTCTCGGCATGACCGGCGGCATCGGCACCCGCGGCAGCGTGGTCGACGGTGTGTACACCGGCGACCTCGAAGGGCCGTTCTGTTACGGACCCGGCAAGGTCGAGGCAATGCACGAGCTGGCGACATGGAACGGCTACGACCTCGCGCAGAGCTACGCCTACAGCGACTCGGCGAGTGATCTCCCGATGCTCGAAGCGGTCGGCCATCCCGTGGCGGTCAACCCCGACTCCAAGCTCGAGCGCCATGCCCGTGCCCACGGCTGGCCGATCGTGATCTTCAGCCACAAGACCAAGTCGGTGCTGCGCCGCACTGCGGCGTCGGCGGCCACGATCGGCATCGCCGGCGCCAGCTTTGCGATCGGCACCAAGGTCGGACGCGACAGAGGACGCAGTGGTTCGTGGTGGCAACGGTGAACCGGCGCGAGTGGTTTCCGAGTGATCCGACCCAGGTCGGCACCGATCCCGACTACCGGTTCACGCTGGCCAACGAGCGCACCTTCCTCGCCTGGATCCGTACGGCGCTCGCCCTCGCTGCAGGTGGATTGGCAGCGGTGGCGATCCTCGACGACTTTCCCGGCGAAGAAGGCCTCGGGATCGGCCTGATCGTGCTCGGGTTCGTCACCGCAGCCACCGCCTATCGCCGGTGGGCGCTCAACGAGCGCGCAATGCGCCTCGACGAACCACTGCCGACATCACGGCTGCCACTCTTGATGGCGATCGCCGTGGCGATCATCGCCGTGGTCGCCGCAGTGCTGCTCGTGATCGACGGAACCCGCAACTGATGCCCGGACGCCACCGGCCGGACAGGCCGGAGCGGGTGTTCGACCCGATGCTGCAACACGAGCGCACTGCGCTCGCATGGGAGCGCACGGCGATCGCCGTGATGGTCACCGGGGTCTTGTTCGCCCGGCAGGCGACCGAGATCCACGAGTCGCTCGCCGTGCTCGGCATCGCCCAAGTCGTGCTCGGCGGAGTCGTGCTGATCTGGGCCGGCTGGCACTACGACGACCTCCACGCGCCGCTGCGTCGCGGACAGAGCCCAGTGCACCCCGGGGCGGCGCGCATCGTCGGCCTGACCACGATCGTCTTCATCGGCGCAGCGCTCATCATCACCGTCGCCACCGTGGCCTTCTAGGCCCACGGCGCCGCGTCGGCGTCAGCCGCGAGGCAGCAAGGCGAGCTGACGGCACTGCGCGACGAGCTTGCCGGTGGAGTCCCACAGCTCGCCGTCTTCGTTGAACAGGCCGTCTTCGATGTACTCGGAGCGGAACGACGCGGCGACCGGACCCGGAGCAGGGACACCGCGGATGTGCACGGTCAGTTCGACGGTCGGCACCCATGCGACGGGAAGACCGCTGTTGAACACGACCGGCGGGAAGGCATCGCTCGCGAGGAGCAGCGCGAAGGCGTCGATCGGCTCCTCGTCGGCGAGAGCGAACCAGCCGTCCATCTTGGCCGTGCCCGTCGGCTTGCCCGCTCGAAACCCGGCGTCGTCGGGATGGAGACGCAGCGCGATGCGCTGCATCATCTCGGGAAGCGGACCCTCATCGGGCGCCGGCGGCGCAGCCGATTCGGCGTAGGGCACCAGTGCCGGTGGCCCACCGGTGACCAGCGCCGGCCCACCGGGTGTCTGATCACCGAAGGTTCCGAGCAGCTGCATGATCGGAACGTCGGCGACGCGCACGGTGGCACTGATCGTCGCCAAGCGTCGGCCGGAGCGGATCGTTTCGGTGTCGATCGTGCATGGGCCGGCCGGACCCGGCTTGAGGTAGTGGGCCGTCAGCGACAGCGGCGGGCGGCCCGCGGTATCGGCCATCGCTCGACCGGCGAGCGCCAGGAGGTACCCCCCGTTGGCGTTGCCCCCGATGTCCCATCCCGCACGGATCGACGTGTCGTAGTGACCGACTCCGTCGACCAGCGACACGCGCTCAGACGAGGTGGCCTCGGCAAACGTTGCGGTCATCGCGATGACGGTATCGGCGCGCTATCGAGACGGCGCCGTGATCCGTGACAGGTCGGCTGGTGATCGGCACGCAACGTTCGGTGGGGTCGGCAGCGCGATCACGTAGCGTGCCAACCGTGAGTCGGTTCTACGTGACCACCCCGATCTATTACGTGAACGCCGAGCCGCATCTGGGCCACGCGTACACGACGATCGTCGGCGACGCCCTCACGCGGTGGCATCGCCTGTTGGGCGACGAGGTGATGTATCTCACCGGCACCGACGAACACGGCCTGAAGATCCAGCAAGCCGCCGAAGAGGCGGGCACGACCCCACAGGCGTTCGCCGACGAGATCGCTCCGAAGTTCGCCGCCGCGTGGGAGCGGCTCGACATTGCGTACGACGACTTCATCCGCACCACCGAACCGCGCCACTACAAGGCGGTCGAAGAGATCTTGCAGCGGTGCTACGACGCCGGCGACATCGAGCTCGACACCTTCGCCGGGAAGTACTGCGTGTCGTGCGAGGAGTACTACTCCGACGACGAACTGATCACGATCGACGGTGTTCCCGACTGCTGCCCGATCCACCGCCGCCCCGTGGAGTACTTCGAAGAGGAGAACTATTTCTTCCGATTGTCGCGCTTCGAGGACCGGCTCCTCGATTGGTACGCCCAGCATCCGACGGCGATGAAACCCGAGCACCGCGGCAACGAAGCACTCGGGCTGATCAAGGGCGGCTTGCGCGATTTCTCGATCAGCCGCACGTCGCTGAAGTGGGGAGTTCCGCTGCCCTGGGATCCGAACCACGTCACCTACGTGTGGTTCGACGCGCTCACCAACTACCTCACCGCAGTGGGGTTCGGCGACGGCACCGAGGGCTACGAGAAGTGGTGGCCCGTCGACTACCACCTGATCGGCAAGGACATCGTGCGCCAGCACTGTGTGTACTGGCCGGCGATGCTGATGAGCGCCGGCATCGACCCGCCGAAGGGATGGGCGATCGGCGGATGGTTGCTCGTCGACAACGAGAAGATGAGCAAGACATCGGGCAACGTGGTGAACCCGCTCGACCTCATCGACGACATTGGGCTCGACGGGTTCCGCTATTACGTGCTCGCCGACACCGCCTACGGCAACGACGGCGACTTCACCTATGACGGGCTCGTCGCCCGCTACAACGCCGACCTGGCAAACAACCTTGGCAACCTCGCCGCTCGCGTCGCAACGGTCGTCGGCAAGAAGTGCGGCGGCGTCGGCACGGCGCCCAATCCCGACAGCGCGTTGGCGGCCGTGGCCGCGACTGCGGTCGAAGACACCACGCGCTGGTGGGACGAGGTGCAGCCGAGTCGCGCCCTCGATGCCTCGTGGCAACTGGTGCGCGCAACCAATGCGCACCTCGAGGCCAACGAACCGTGGAAGGCCGACCCAGGCCCCGAGGTCGACGCAGTGATGGGCGACGCGCTCGAGGCGTTGCGCATCGTGGCGATCCTGGCATCGCCGGCAATCCCGTCGACCGCACAAGCCGTGTGGGAGCGAATCGGCCAGACCGGCGCCGTCACCGACCAGCGCGTCCCTGCCGACACTGCGTGGGGCGGCTACCAACCCGGCGCCGACGTCATCAAGGGCGCGCCCCTGTTCCCACGCCTCAAGGCATGAGCGGACAACAACGACAACCGGTGCCAGGCACCAGATGTCGTATAGAGCAACGGGCACCAATGTCGCGACGTGGGACATCTGGTGCCTGACACCAATCGTCCGAGTACATCGACGTGGGTCGACTCGCACTGCCATGTGTACGACGAGACAATTCCGGGCGGTGTCGACGGCGCGGTCGATGCAGCGGTGGCAAACGGTGTGGCCCAGATGGTCGTGGTCGGGTGCGATCGAACAACCTCACAGTCGGCGATCGACGTCGCCTCTCGACGACCCGAGGTGTTCGCCACCGTCGGACTCCACCCCCATGAGGCGCGCCACGGTGTGAACACCATCGTCGATCTGCTCGACGCCCCCGGCGTGGTAGCCGTCGGGGAAGCCGGCCTCGACTACTTCTACAACCACTCACCGCGCGAAGACCAGCAGGCGGCATTTGCCGCCCAGATCGATCTCGCCCACGCTCGCAACCTGCCATTGGTGATCCACACCCGTGACGCATGGGACGACACCTTCGCCGTACTCGACGACGGCGGCGTTCCCGAGCGAACGATCTTCCACTGCTTCACCGGCGGGCCCGACGAAGCCGCACGCGCTCTCGAACGCGGTGCCGTGCTGTCGTTTTCCGGAATCGTCACCTTCCCAAAGGCCCACGAACTGCACGCCGCGGCACAGATGTGCCCGCTCGATCGAATGCTCGTCGAGACCGACAGCCCCTACCTGGCACCCGTCCCGCATCGCGGTAAGAAGAACCAGCCGGCATGGGTCGCCGACGTCGGCGCTGCGATCGCCGCACTGCGGTCAGCCGACATCGACGAGGTAGCGCAGGCGACCAGCGCCACCGCGCGAGCGATGTTCGATCTGCCCACGAACACCTGACTCGACGACCGATCACCACTCTGCGTGGTCGACAGCCACCGTCGATGAGCGGACCGCCGCATTCCACGGTTACATTGGCATGCCCTGGTGCGGCGGCCACTCGACGGCAGCCGCCCGCTGTCCATCATGTTTCTCGACCCCATCGACCGCCGGCGCATCGTCGCCGTGAGCGCTCTCAGCGTGTTGGCGTTGCCCGCGCTGTTCTGGGCGGCCGGCAGCGACGACGGCTCGCCCAACGTGGCGACCGCCGGCGTGGAGATCGGTGAATCCACCGACGAGGCGCCGGCACCGAGGCCCGCTGGGACGTCTGCGCTGACGCCGGACACCTCCGGCGTTGCCGACGACCCCGTGTACATGGGCGGACCGCAGACCGCCGGCCAAGGTGTCCCCAAAGTGGCGATCCCCGCCGACCAGGGCGGCACGCGGGTCTCCGCGTCGGCGACGTACTCGAGCGAGTTGCTCGACCGCAACCGCTGCAACGTGTCGGAACGGGTCACCACCGGCGACCGCCTCACCGTGGTCAACCTCGCCAACAACCGCACCATCGAGTGCACCGCCATTTTGTCGCCCGTGGGCAACGGCAACGGTGTCAACGTGCTGATGCACCGCGATCTCTATATGCAGTTGGCCGATGTGACCGATGCGCCGATCTACGTCGAGCTGCGCACGTGACGCACTCGCGTCCGACGATCCGCACCCTCCTCGACACCCACGATCTGCAGCCCCGGCGAGACCTCGGACAGAACTTCGTCGCCGACCCCAACACCGTCCGCCGCATCGCCGAACTCGCCCGAGTCGGTCCTGACGACCACGTGGCCGAGATCGGCGCCGGGCTCGGATCGCTGACGTTGGCGCTGGCCGAGACCGGTGCGACGGTCACCGCGATCGAGATCGACAGCGGCCTGATCGAACCGCTCACGGCGACCCTGGCCCCGTACCCGAACGCGACCCTGGTCCACGCCGACGCGATGCGCCTCGACTGGCCGAGTGTGCTCGACCCGACCCACGCCCCGTGGGTGCTCGTGGCCAACCTGCCATACAACGTGGCCACACCGCTGGTGTGCGACATCCTCGACACCGTGGCCCACGTCGGACGACTCGTCGTGATGGTCCAACGGGAGGTCGCCGATCGATTCGTCGCCGCGCCGCGTACGAGCGCGTACGGCGCGGTCAGCGTGAAGATTGCGTATTGGGCCACGGCGCGCATCGTCGCTCAGGTCCCGGCATCGGTGTTCGTCCCCCGGCCCAACGTCGAGTCGGCCGTGGTCGAGATCATCCGCCGGCCCGACAGGCAACCTGGTACGGGCGATCCTCAACCGATGTTCGATTTGGTCCGCACGGCGTTCGGTCAGCGGCGCAAGATGTTGCGCAAATCGCTGAACGGTGTCGTTGCCGCCGAGCAGTTCGTTGCCGCCGACATCGAGCCGACGGACCGCCCCGAGGAACTCGACGTCGACGCATGGCGTCGCCTCTCCACGGTCGTCACCGAGGCCTGACGATGTCGACCGCCGCAGTGACCCTCCGCGCCCACGCCAAGCTGACCCTCAGCTTGCAGATGACCGGCGTGCGCGCCGACGGATTTCACCTGCTCGACGCCGAGATGGTCAGCCTCGATCTCCACGACCGGTTGACGATCGACCCGTCCGGCGACGAACTACAGGCCACCGGCCCGTACGCCGACGGCGTCCCGACCGACGGGTCGAACCTCGTCGCTCGGGCACTCGACCTGTACGACCGCCGCGCTCGTGTGACCATCGACAAGCGAATTCCCCACGGCGGCGGGCTCGGAGGGGGCTCGACCGATGCGGCGACCGCGCTGGCGTGGTGCGGACACGGAACGAACAACGAGGCGTTGGTCGCTGCGAGCCGACTCGGCGCCGACATCGCCTTCTGCTTGGTCGGCGGGCGGGCGCGAGTGGGCGGCATCGGCGAGCAGATCGAACCACTCCCCCATGTGGCCCGTACCTTCACCCTCGTGATCCCGCCGCTCGCCGTCAGTACGCCTGCCGCCTACCGAGCGTGGGACGACCTCGGCGGACCGACGGCCACGCACACTGGTGGCGACGTCAATGACCTCGAAGCCGCTGCCGTCGTCGTCGAGCCACGGCTGGCGACTTGGAAGGCACGGATCGCCGAACTCGCCGGCGTCCAACCGACCCTGGCCGGCAGCGGCGCGACGTGGTTCATCGAGGGCGAGCGCGAAAAAGCCCTCGCCGATCTGGTCGACGAGGGCGCATCGGTGCTGGTCACCAGCACCGTCGATGCGGCGACGGCGACGAACGCCGACGCCTGAAGAATTTCGATTACTTGCGACGCTGGTGGCGCGTGCGGCGGAGCATCTTCTTGTGCTTTTTCTTGCGCATGCGCTTACGGCGCTTTTTGACGAGTGAACCCATAGCGGCGAGACACGCTACCGGCGGTGCTAGCGGGGTCCACACGAGATACGGTGAACGGTGGTACACGTTCCACGCTCGTGGTGGTGCGTGACCCGACCATTCCGGGGTCGTCTAATGGTAGGACAGCGGTTTTTGGTGCCGTTTGTAGGGGTTCGAGTCCTCTCCCCGGAGCCATGAGCGTTTCTGCCATCGTGCTCGCAGCGGGCGAGGGCACGCGCATGCGCTCCAGTCGCCCGAAACCCCTCCATCTCATCTGCGGCCGA
This sequence comes from Ilumatobacteraceae bacterium, assembly GCA_013213745.1. Lineage (GTDB taxonomy): Bacteria > Actinomycetota > Acidimicrobiia > Acidimicrobiales > Ilumatobacteraceae > JABSQH01. The sequence continues at coordinate 18,051 of JABSQH010000125.1, forward strand.
CCGATGGTGCTGCACGTGATCCACGCCCTCGAAGGGGTGCAACCCGACCGGACGGCGATGGTCGTCGGGCACGGCGCCGAACGGGTCACCAAGAAGGTGCAACAACTTGCACCCGCCTGGGCCAACGTCGCCTTCGTCGAGCAGGTCGAACAGCACGGCACCGGCGATGCCACACAAATCGGACTGACCGCATTCCCCGGTCACGACGTCGACGACGAATCCACGATCATCCTCCTGCCGGGCGATACTCCGCTGCTGCGTCCCGAAACGCTGCGCGAGCTGGTCGACAGCCACGTCGAGAATTCGAACGCGGCGACGTTGCTCACGTCGGTGGTCGACGACCCGAGCGGCTATGGCCGCGTGATCCGCAAGCCCGACGGCCAAGCGGCGCGCATCGTCGAACATCGCGACGCGGCGCCAGAAGAACTCGACGTCAAAGAGATCAACACGTCGATCTACGCGTTCCGGCGCGATCTGCTCGGCCCGGCATTACGCAAGGTGACGACCGACAACGCGCAAGGCGAGCTGTATCTCACCGACGTGATCTCGGTGCTCTCCGAAATGGGCCACCGCATCGGCGTCGTGCGCGCTCCGGCGGCAGAAACCCAGGGCGTCAACGACCGTTGGCAACTGGCGATGGCCGAACGAGAGCTGCGGTCGCGGACCAACAAGGGGTGGCTCCTCAACGGCGTCACCATGCTCGACCCGCGCCAGACCTTCATCGACGTCACCGTGTCGATCGGCCGCGACGTCACGCTCTACCCGGGCACGATCCTCCAGGGATCGACGGTGATCGGCGACGGCTGCGACATCGGTCCCGACACCCGCCTCGTCGACTGCGCAGTGGGCCGGGAGGCCGTCGTCGAGCACACCGTCGGCCACGATGCCGAAGTTGGCGAAGAGGCCGTCGTCGGACCGTATGCCCACCTCCCGGCGGGATCTGCGGTCGCTACCGGCGAGACCACCGGAGCGTTCTACACTGCACCCGTCGGCTGATCTCGCCGACACCGAATCGACCACGAACACTGAGCCCACCGCCCAACCGAGCGACTTCGGGGAGGAAGTCACCGATGGAGAAGGTCACCACGAAGCGGCTCGCGCTGTACACCGGGCGCACCCACCCTGAGTTGGCCGAGGAGGTGGCATCGCATCTCAACCTCGAGGTCGGTCACGACAATCTCGTGCAGTTCGCCAACGGCGAGATGCGTTGTCGGTTCGGCGAGTCGATCCGCGGCTCCGACGTGTTCATCATGCAGAGCCACTACGGCCTCGACCACATGTCGGTTAACGACTCGATCATGGAGCACTTGATCATGATCGATGCGGCATACCGAGCGTCGGCCAAGCGGATCACCGCAGTGTGCCCGTTCTACGGGTATGCCCGCCAAGACCGTAAGAGCGAGGGCCGCGAGCCGATCACGGCGCGTCTCGTCGCCGACATGTTCCTCGCCGCCGGCGCCAAGCGGATGATCTCGATCGACCTGCACTCGGGCCAGATCCAGGGCTTCTTCGAAGGACCGGTCGATCACCTCACTGCGATGCCGGTGCTCGAGGACTACATCCGCGCAAATGCGTCCGAGCCGGTGATCGTGTCGCCCGACGCCGGGCGGATCAAGGTCGCCCAGCGGATGGCTCAGCACCTCGACGACTGCGGCGCCGACCTGGCGTTCATCTACAAGCGTCGCCCGAAAGGCACGGCCAACGTGGCCGAGGCCGCCGAAGTGCTCGGCGATGTCGCCGGGCGCACGTGCGTGCTGACCGACGACATGATCGACACCGCCGGCACGATCTGTGCGGCCGCCGATCTGCTCATCGAGCGTGGCGCCAAAGAGGTGTGGGCGATGGCCACCCACGGCGTGTTGTCGGGCCCGGCGATCGATCGGCTGAAGAACAGCCCGCTGACGCGCATCGTGCTGACCAACACATTGCCGCTGCCGTCGGAGAAGCAGATCGACAAGATCGAGGTGCTGTCGATCGCTCCGCTCATCGCCGAAGCGCTCGGCGCAGTGTTCGACGACACCAGCGTCAGCGACATCTTCGACGGCGAAAACCTCGCCTGACGCGCCCCACGCCCCTCCAAAAAACCGGGGATTCCGTGCGATTTCTGCACGTCTCCGCAAACAGAACACCGCTTTCCGTTGGCGTTCCGGGCATGCCCATGTCTGCGCATGAAGCTCGCCCCGGTCATGGAACTGTGCGCATCACAACACGGCGTCGCCGCGCGTTGGCAGATCAACAACTTGGGGATCTCGGACGACTCGATACGGCGCGCCTGTCGACAGCGGTCGTTGGTGCGGGTCACGAGGTTCACCTATCGCACCGGTGGGCGGCCCGAAGACTTCACGATGCGCTGCAAGGCAGTCGAGCTCGAACTCGGGCGCCGCGGACTGCTTGCCGGCCCGACCGCCGCCCGGCTCTACGGCATGCGCGCCATGCCCGACACCCCGATCCACGTGATGATCCCCAACCGCCGACGCATCACCAACCCGGCCTGGTTGGTTGCTCACTTCAGTAGCTGGTTCGACTACCGGCGCGACGTTGTCGTGCACGACGGCATCGCGCGTACCGATCCGATGCGCACGCTCTACAGCCTGGCGGCGGTGTTCAACCAACACCGGTTCGAACGCGCCGCCGAAGACGCTTGGCACCTCGGCCTGATCACGCCCGATGCCGCCCGCGAGTACCTCGACAAGCATCGTTGTCGCGGCAAAGACGGTGTGGCGTGTTTCGAGCAATGGCTTGACCGCGTCGATTCACGCACGCGGCCCACGCAGAGCAACCTCGAGCGGAGAATGATCGAGGCGCTGACCGCGCTGGCGCTCCCCGACCCAGCCCGCCAGCATCCGCTACGGCTTGCTTCGGGTGACATCGTCTACCTCGACATCGCGTGGCCCGAGGTGCGACTTGCCGTCGAGCCGGGTCACTCATGGTGGCACGGCGGCGACGCTGGTCAGCGGCGCGATCAAGCACGCGATCGCGCCTGCAGCGAACTTGGCTGGACGGTGCTGCGATTCGACGAGACGGCGGTCGACGACATCTACGCTGCGGCCCGCCAGGTGCGGCAGGTGTTCCTCCGTCGGCGAGCTGAGCTCGACCCCACTCGCTGACTCCTCTGCGGTTCTGTTCGCGACGACGTGCGAATTTCGCACGGAATCCCCGGTTTTTCCGAGAGACCCTCATCGGTGCTGTGGTTCTGTACGCGGAGACGTGCGGAAATCGCACGGAATCCCCGGTTTTTCGGAGGGACGGGAGCACGTAGGGGGGAGTCGGTGGCGGCGGTAGCCTGGTGGGCTGCTTCGCAAGGGCTGGCCTTGCACCCCAGAGATCACTGAGAGTCGCACCTATGTCTGAGACCGTTCTCAACGCCAATCCAGGACGCGCCACCGGCAGCTCAACGTCGCGCCGCCTGCGCCGCGAGGGGCGCATCCCCGCCGTCGTGTACGGCCACGGCATGGACCCGCTGGCGGTCGACATCGACCGTCGCGAACTGCGCGCCGCGTTGTCCGGCGCCGCCGGACTGAACACGATCCTCGACCTCACCGTCGAGGGCGCCGTGTACCCGTCGCTGATCAAAGACATCCAGCGCCACCCCGTGCGCCGCACCGTCCTCCACGTCGACTTCATCCAGGTGAATCTCAACGAGGAAGTCGTCGTGTCGATCCCCGTCACCATCGAGGGCGAAGCCAAAGAGGTGCTCCAGCACAACGGCCTCGTCGACCTCTCGATGCCCGAGTTCGAGGTGCGCACGACGCCGCGCAACATCCCCGAAGGCATCACCATCGACGTCACCGACATGACGATGGACACCGTCATTCGTGTCGAGGACGTCGAGCTGCCCGACGGCGTGGAAGCTGCCGGCGACCCCGACTCTCCCGTCGTGACCGTGCTCACCATGCGCGCCGTCGTCGAAGACGAGCCCGTCGCCGAAGGCGAAGAGGGCGAGGAAGGCGAAGAGGGCGACGCCGAGGGCGGCGACGCCGAAGCCAGCGACGGCGACGGCGACTGACCCGCCGCGGTCCGCAGCTCGTTCGGCAACGCCGGCCCAGCGGCTGTCGAGCGGCCCTCCGGCCGACTGGCGCCCTCGATCACGGCGATAGAAAGACCTGGAATGGGGTTGTTCGGACGCAGTGGCAAGGGTGACCCCTTCGACTGGTTGGTCGTCGGACTCGGCAACCCCGGCGAGAAGTACACCCGCACCCGCCACAACGTCGGCGAAGAAGCGGTGCGCCTGCTCGCCGAGCGCCACGACGCCACCCTCAAGGGCGGACGCGACAACGCACTCATCGCCGAAACGCACATCGACGACCAGCGAGTGGCGCTGGCCTTCCCGTTGACCTTCATGAACGAGTCGGGCCAAGCGGTCGGGGCGATGGTCCGCCGCTATCGCATCGAGTCGCCGGAGTTCGTGATCGTCATTCAAGACGAACTCGACCTCCCCCCGGGTGAGCTGAAGGTGAAAGCAGGCGGAGGACTCGCCGGCCACAACGGACTGCGTTCGATCAACCAACACCTCAAGTCGAACGACTTCTTGCGCATCCGCATCGGTGTCGGCAAGCCACAACACAAAGATCTCGGCAAGGGGCACGTGCTCGGACGGATCCCCCGCCGCGAACGCGAGCTGCTCGACGAACGCGTCGCCGACGCCGCCGACGCCGCCGAATTGATCATCACCGACGGCGTCGACGCGGCGATGCAGCGGTTCAATACACGTCGATGACGACCACCCCCGTCGACACCGCGTCGCCCACCGCGTCCGCCGATGCGATTGCTGCCGCACCGGGATCGCCGACGCCAACCGCACCACTTGCAGCGCTGGCGCCACTGCTGCGCAACGAACCCGGGCTGACCCGCGCCCTCGGCGATCCGGGCGCCCGACTTGCGGTCGTCGAGGTCGCCCGCCCCATCGCCATCGCGGCACTGTCCAATCTCTCGGGTCGACGGCCTCTCGTCGTCGCCACGCCAACAGGCACGATGGCCGCCCAGCTGGCCGACGACCTGACGCAGTTTCTTCCCGCTCACGACGTGGCGCTCTTTCCCGGATGGGAGACGCTGCCGTTCGAACGAGTCAGCCCGAGCGTGGAGACCATGGGTCGGCGGATCGAAGTCTTATGGCGCCTGCGCGATCCGGACCGACGACCGGCGGTGATCGTCGCCGGCGTGCGCGCCCTACTGCAAAAGCTCGGGCCGCAGGCCAACGAGATCGAACCGATCGTCGTCCGGCGTGGCGAGGAAATCGACCCGGACGAGCTCGGGGCGCGACTCGTCGAGTTCGGCTACCGCCGCGAAGAGCTCGTCGAGCATCGTGGCGAGTTCGCCCGTCGTGGCGCGATCATCGACGTGTTCGGCGCCAAGGCCAACGCTCCGATCCGCATCGACCTGTGGGGCGACGAGGTCGATCGACTGACCCGCTTCGGCGTGAACGACCAGCGCTCGATCGACGACCTCGACGAGGTCAGGTTGTTCCCGGCGCGCGAGCTCATGCCGACCGCCGACGTTCGCGCTCGCGCCGAACAACTCGTCGAGTCCGACCCGTGGGGGCGCGAGCAGTGGGAGCGGCTCGCCGAGGGCGCGCACTTCGATGGCATGGAGAGTTGGCTGCCGTGGCTGGTCGAGCGAGACGAGCTCCTCACCGACGTGCTCCCCGACACCGCCAAGGTGCTGCTGGTCGAACCACGGCGGATGCGCGACCGGGCGATCGACCTCATCGCCGAAGAAGACGACCTCGCCCGCACCCTCGCATCGACGTGGGCTCGCGATCCCGAGGTGTCGTTCCCTCGTCTCCACGCCGACCCCGACACGCTGCTCGCCAGTGCCGGCTCGTTCTGGTCCATCGACTCGACTCCAGAGTCGCCCGACACACCACTCGTGGAGGCATCTGGATGGGGACCCGTCGCCGCCGACGGCACCGGTCTCGTCGACCGCATCGGCCACCTCTTGGCCGACGACTTCCGCGTGATCGTCGCCGCCGACGGCACCGGATCAGCGCAACGGCTCCACCAATTGCTGCTCGACCAGGGTCTCGACCTCCCCCTTCGCGCAGACGCCACCGCGGGCTCGGCAATCGTCACTGCGCCGTTGCATCGGGGCGCCACGATCCCCAATGCCAAGGTCGCCATCGTCGCCGAGAGCGACCTCACCGGGCGTCGACGCGCCCACCGGACCGCACGGCCACGCAAACGCGCCGACACCGCCAGCACCTTCGAAGACCTGAAGACCGGCAGCTATGTCGTGCATCACCAGCATGGCGTCGGCCAATTCGAGGGCATGGTGAAGCGGGCGATTGGCGGCGTCGAGCGCGACTACCTGCTGTTGTCGTACAAGGGTGGCGACAAGCTGTACGTGCCGTCCGACCAGATCGATGTATTGCGCCAGTACGTCGGTGGCGAAGCGCCGACGTTGCACCGTCTCGGCGGCTCAGACTTCGCCAAGACCAAGAGCCGGGTCCGCTCTGCGGTCCGCGAGATCGCCCAGGAACTCGTGGTGCTGTACCAGCAGCGAGTCAATGCCGAGGGACACGCCTTCGCGCAGGACACCCCTTGGCAGGCCGAGATGGAAGCGGCGTTCCCGTTCGTCGAGACGCCCGACCAACGAAAGGCGATCGACCACATCAAAGCCGACATGGAGTTGGCCCATCCAATGGACCGGCTGCTGTGCGGCGACGTCGGCTTCGGCAAGACCGAAGTCGCCGTTCGGGCCGCATTCAAAGCGATCCAGGACGGCAAACAGGTGGCCGTGCTCGCTCCCACCACGCTCCTCGCGACCCAGCACGGCAACACCTTCGCCGACCGGTTCGCCGGCTACCCGATCCGCGTCGAAACGCTCAGCCGCTTCCTCACCAACGCCCAGGCCAAGAAGGTGATCGACGGGGTCAAGAGCGGCGAGGTCGACTGCGTCATCGGCACACACCGACTGCTCGGCAGCGACGTGCGGTTCAAAGAACTCGGTCTCCTCGTGGTCGACGAGGAGCAGCGCTTCGGCGTCCAGCACAAAGAGACGATGAAGAAGCTGAAGACCAACGTCGACGTGCTGACCTTGTCGGCGACGCCGATTCCGCGCACGTTGGAGATGTCGTTGGTCGGGATCCGCGATCTGTCCCTGCTGCAGACTCCGCCGGCCGACCGTCAGCCGATCCTCACCTATGTCGGCGAGTACGAAGAGCGCGTGGCGGTGGAGGCGATTCGCCGCGAGCTGCTGCGCGAAGGCCAGGTGTTCTGGGTGCACAACCGGGTCCGCTCGATCGACACCGCTGCTGCGCGTCTGCGCCAGTTGGTCCCCGAAGCGCGGATCGCCGTGGCCCACGGACAGATGGACGAGGGCACCCTCGAACAAGTGGTGCAGGACTTCTGGGACGGCGAATACGACGTGTTGGTGTGCACCACCATCATCGAGTCCGGCATCGACATGCCGACGGTGAACACCCTCGTGGTGGAACGGTCCGATCTCCTCGGTCTGGGTCAGATGCACCAGCTGCGCGGCCGCGTCGGTCGATCTGGACAACGGGCCTATGCGTACTTGTTTCATCCACGCGACAAGGTGCTCACCGAAGAGGCCTACGAACGGCTGCGCACGATCGGCGAGTCGACCGACCTCGGCTCGGGGTTCAAGATCGCCATGCGCGACCTGGAGATCCGCGGCGCCGGCAACCTGCTCGGCGAGTCGCAGTCCGGCCACATCGCCGCGGTCGGCTACGACCTGTACTGCCAAATGGTGACCGAAGCGGTGAGCGAGATGAAGGGCGAGCCGGCACCCAACCAGCCTGCCGAACTGAAACTCGACGTCCCCACCGACAGCTTCCTCCCGACCGACTACGTCGAGAAAGAAGAGCTCCGTCTCGAGGCCTACCGCCGACTGGCGAGCGTGACCACTCGGGCCCGAGTCGACGACATCCGGGTCGAATGGGAAGACCGCTACGGGCCGCTCCCCGAGCCGGCAGAGGCGCTGCTCGCCGTCGGGTACCTGCGTGCGGAGTGTCACCGCCTCGGCATCACCGACCTACAGATCGGGAGCAACAGCGCCAAGCTCTCACCGCTGGCGTTGAAGCTCAGCGAGACGATGCGGTTGCGGCGGATCGCCAAGGCCGCCAAGTACAAAGAGGACCTCCAGCAGCTCGTGCTGCCGCTGCCTCGCAAGGTCGACCCGAGTCGCCACCTCACCAACTTCCTCCGCGATCTCGTGCCCGCGGACGACGATGACGACCCCGACGACGGGGACTGAGCCTGGATGCTGCCGCTCGCTAGAGTGCCCGGCGTGACTCCCCGGCCACTGATCGCTGCGCTGGCGATCGCGCTCGCCGCCATCGCCAGTGGCTGCGCCACCTTCACCGACTCGAACAACGTCGCCCGCGTCGGTGACGAGACGTTGTCGAACGACGAGCTGCGCGAGATCGTGTCGGCCATCACCGGGACGCCCATCGGCGAGACCACCGATGGCGTCAACGGCATCAACTTCGTCGGCAACGCCGACAACGCCCGAACGGCCATCGAGTTCTGGGTCACTGGTCAGATCGCGAGAGCCGAGCTCGACGCCCTGGCCTCCGAAGTGCCCGCCGAAACTCGTGACGAGACACAGGTGCGGTTGGCCAGTGTGACTGCCAACTTCGCCGAGCTCTCCACCGCTGCCCGCGATCTGATCATCGACCTCGAGGCCGCCATCGTGGTGTTTGGCGGGCAGCCGGGTGCCGCCGACGCATTCGTCGTCGCCGCCGAGGGGTCCGACGTGTACGTCGACCCGCGATTCGGCGCGTACGAGGTCACCGGCCAGGTCGTCCCGCTCACGTGAGCGGGCGCATCGTCGTCGTCGGCTTGGGCCCGGGCGGCGAGGATCACGTCACGAACGAGACTCGCCGACTCGCCGAGCGGATTCCGACGCGATTTCTGCGCACCGCAGTCCACCCGACAGCGCATGTGATCACCGAACACGGCGGCGCGATCGCCTTCGACGACGTGTACGACACCGCCGACACCTTCGACGACGTCTATGCGACCATCGTCGATCGACTGCTCGAGGCCGCAGCCGAAGAGCCCGAGATCCTGTACGCGGTTCCCGGCTCGCCGCTCGTGCTCGAACGCACGGTGCGGCTCTTGCAGGTCGCGGCCGATGGCGGCGCAATCGACGTCGACGTTCGGCCAGCGATGTCGTTCCTCGATCTGGCGTGGGCCCGCCTCGGCATCGATCCGGTGGAGGCCAGCGTGCGACTCGTCGATGGGCACGACTTCGCCACCGCCGCGGCGGGTGAGCGTGGTCCGCTGCTCGTTGCGCATGCCCACGCCGATTGGGTGCTGTCGGACATCAAGCTGAGCATCGACGATCCGCCGCCGGGAACGACCGCCACGATCCTGCAAGCGCTCGGCACCGACGACGAACGCATCGTCGACACCTCCTGGAACGACCTCGATCGGACGGTCGCCGCCGATCACCTCACCACCGTGTGGATTCCCGAACTGGCAACGCCGGTCGGCGGGCCCTACGTGCGCTTCCACCGGCTGGCGCGCACATTGCGCGAGGAGTGCCCGTGGGACATCGAGCAAACCCACACCTCGTTGATCCCCTACCTGCTCGAAGAGACCTACGAGGTCGTCGACGCGCTCGAGGCGCTCGATCCCGACGACCCAGCGACCGACGAGCACCTGATCGAAGAACTCGGCGACCTGCTGTACCAGATCGAATTCCATGCGACGATCGCCGAACAGGAAGGTCGCTTCACGATCGCCGACGTCGCCACCGGCATTCACGACAAGCTGGTCCGCCGCCATCCGCACGTGTTCCCGCCGGAGGGCGGCGAGGTCGTCGATGTTGACGGTGATGTCGACACCGTGCTGACCAACTGGGACGACATCAAACGAGCCGAGAAGGGTCGCACCTCGGTCTTCGACGGCATCGCCCGCTCGATGCCGGCACTGTCGTATGCCGCCAAGGTCGGCAAGAAGGCCAGCAAAGCCGGCTTCGATTGGCCAGATGTGTCGGGAGCGTTCCCGAAGATCGACGAGGAGCGCGGTGAGCTCGCCGAGGCGATGGCACTGAGCGACGCCGAGGGTCGCGCCGAGCGCAGCGATGCCGAACTCGGCGACCTACTGTTCGCAACGGTCAACGTCGCCCGCCATCTCGGCATCGACCCAGAACTCGCACTCCGGCGGGCGACCGACACGTTCCGCACTCGCTTCGAACACGTCGAGCGGCTCGCGGCGGCCGAGGGCATCGATCTCCACGCGGCAGACCTGCCCACCCTGGATCGACTCTGGGACACAGCCAAAGCGCTGTAACCGCTGCGACATCAGGTGCCAGGCACCAGATGTCGCATCTGAGATGTCGCTCAAGGGTCTAATGCTCGGGCGGTGGAGGCGGTTGGGCGGCCATGTCGTTGAGCGTCTGTTCCCACTCAGCACGCCACCGCCGCCAGCGCAGGTCGACGACCTCGTCGATCACGGTCGTGGCGCGCCACGTGGTCAACGTGAACACGAACATCGGCACGCCATACGCAACGGCCAAACGCACGACTCGTTCCGTCGACGTCAACCCACCCTCGCCCAACATGTCGTCGAAGCCGAGCGACACGATCGCCAGCGCACCGACCAGCGCGACCAACGACAGCCAGAACCACCCGACGAGGATGGCTGCCGGTGCACCGACGCGGCGCCCCTGCTGAGCCACATAACGGAACGGCAACCAGACGATCACAAAGGCAACCAGCACCACAGCGGTGGCAATCAGCACTGCCCAGCCGTCGTCTCCCGGTTGGTCGAACCGTTCGCGCAACCGATCGATCGAAGCAGCAGCCGCGACCGGCGCACCGAACGCCAGCAACCACAACAACGCAGCGAGCGCACCACGGGCCGGGCGTTGGTAGCGGCCGGCAGGAGCGATCCGCTCGACGTCGACCATCGCGAGCACACTCCACACCACGAGGAGCACCGCAGCGAGCGCATGCGGGGCCACCACGACCGGATCCTGGGTGAGCCCGCCAGGACCGATGGCGTGCTCGACGGCGAGCGTCACGCCAATCGCCACGAGCAGCGACAGGGCGAGCATGTACCGCAGCCACCATGTCGCGACGAGCGTCGGCGGCGGGTCGCTCCGCAACGGCACGAAGTCGGCCGACGCCGCCACCGCATCGTCCGCCAGCGGCGCCTCGTCGCCCGCCTCGGCACCCATCGGCGGCAACGGCGGGATCACCGGGCTGACGGACGAGTCATAGTCGGCCGTCGTTGCGCTCAGCGCCGGGGCACCCTGCTCCGATCCGCTCGATGCGGACACTCCGGGCGCGGACTCGGCAGGAGATGACGGCGAGGCGGGTGCCCCACCGGTGGGCGGCGGCAGTGGCGCGCCGGTAGGACGGGCAGCGAGCGCTGGGGCGTCGGCCACGCCAGGCGGCAGCGTCGGGCCCAAGGAATCGTCAGGTTCCGTCATGGGGCGCGTCGACCAGCGTTGCGGGCTCGGGAGCGGGAAGCTGGCTGGCCGGCGCACCGGCGGTGACAGTGTCGGCGCCGCCCCTGCGGGCATCGGCTGCCTGGTCACGAGACGCCAATCGATCACCCGCAGCCTGCGCCGCGCGTTCGCGATCATCGACCAGCCAGTTGTGGCGCTCGGCCAACGCCGCCGCCGGTGCGGTGAGTGTCCGGCAGGCATCGGTGACCGCCAGCGTCGATGCAAGGGCGAGCAACGAGCCGACGGCGAGGTAGCCGGCGACGCGTCCGTATGACGCATCGTCGAGCCCGTCGGCACCACTCGACACGCGCGCCAAACCCTGCGCGTACACCAACAACACGACGACCAAGACGTAGGTGATGCGCAGCGAGCTGCGGGGGGCCGCAATGGCGTCCGCAGCGCGTTCGAGCAGCGCAAAGGGCACGAACAGCACCGCGGCTTGCAAGGCGAACCCGATCACCGTCTCGACCGCCGATGCGTCGACTTCGGCGGACCCAGTCGCCACGAGCTGCTCGGCGATCATCCACACTGCGACGAACGCGGCGGGCCAGGCCAGCGCCGCAACCAACGGGTTCCGTCGACGACCGCTCGCCCACCGAATGTTGAGCACGGCGACGAAGCTCCATATCGCAACCAGCGCGGTGGCGACGATGAGCATCGCCCGCTCGCCGAGATACAGCGTGTCGAGTGCGTCGAGGGCTCGCGCCCGTTGTGCCGGAAGCAGGCGACCGTCGACGGTCTCCTGCCAGAACATGAACATCACCACTGCGCCGACCAGTCCCATAAGCGCGAATCCGGCGAGCGATACGACGATCCCGAAGCGCAACCACTCCGCTCCTAGAAGTTGGCGGATACGCGACCTCGACGACACGACTGGCGCTGCGACGCCGGCGGCACCGGTGGCGGTGGTGCGGCTGTCGAGGGGAATCTGGAAGTCGCCGACGTCGGTCAGCGGGGCTGCGCCCACGGTGTGCCGCGTCCATGGCACGCTGAATCCGCGGCGCTGCGCCGCCCGCGTGATCGCCTCCTCCGAGCGAAGACCAGCGCGCCACACGACGAGCACCACAGCGAGGCTCGGCAGGAAGATGACGAGCCCGACCGGGCGGAGCGGGATCTCTTCGTCGATGGCTTCGAATCCCCCGGTGGCGCGCACGGCGACCACCCCGGCGCCGATCACGACCGCGAGAACCACGGGTACCCACATCCACCGCACGACATCGCCGGAGCGACCACCCACCCGACGGACCGCATCAGCGACATACGCCACCGGCAGGTACACCAGCGGCACCGACACCAACAGACACAACGCACCGACGACCAACACGACCGACGAGCCGGTCGGACCGTCCGGGGTGTTGACCACGTCCGACAACCACACGAGCAACCAGCCAACGGCAGCGAGGAACGCAAAAGACGGGAGCCACAGCAGCGAGGCGCGCCACGGTTCGGGCGGTTGTTGCGCGCTCGTCGGTCCGATCAGTCGGCTGACGTTGCCCACCACAGCCCATGTCCAGGCGACGACAGCGAGTCCGGTAGCGAGAGCGACCAACACGGTCGACCAAGCGAGGAGGTCGGTGCCCGACGCACCAGAGGAGAAGCGCTGCGCCTGCCGCGCCACGAGCCCGATCAGAGCGATCAGGCCCGCTGCGGCTGCGTACCGCCAGATCGACATCGGTCGCAGCTCCGGCCCGCTCGGACGGGCCTGGTCGGGTTCCACGTCGGGTGATCGGCACATCGCTCCAGCAACTTGAGGACTTCGTGACGAAACCACCCCGCTCCTTTCCCGCTCCCACCATCACGCTCCTCCCCACGGCGGCGCACCCGCTACCCCACCGAGCGAGCGTCGGGGCGTCGACCATCGGGCACACTGGACGGCGATGCGATTGCAGCTCGCCAGCCCATCGGATCACCCGGCGATCACCACCCTCCCCTTCGGCCTGCGCCTCGAAGCGTGGGACCTGCCGACCATGCATGGCGTGCTCGGACTGCACCGCCACGTTGTGCGTGCGGTCGAGTTGGGCGAGGCGACCTACGTGGTCAAGGAGTTGCCAGACGACCTCGTTCGCCGGGAGTACCGGCTGTTGCGCGAACTCGCCGACGACGGACTGCCGACCGCCGAGGTGGTCGCCGCATTGACCGGCAAGGCCGACCACACCGACGGCATGTTGGTCACCCGCCATCTCGACTACTCGATCCCCTACCGGAGTTTGCTCAGCGGCCGCGGCCTCCGCATCCCCTATCTCGGAGAACGGGTGCTCGATGCACTCGTCGGACTCCTGGTCAGACTGCATCTCGCCGGCTTCTACTGGGGCGACTGCTCATTGTCGAACTCACTGTTCCGACGCGACGCCGGCGCGCTCAGCGCATACGTGATCGACGTCGAGACCGGCGAGCGGCACCCGTCGCTGACCAACGGTCAGCGTTCGCTCGACCTCCAGATCGCCACCGAGAACGTGGCCGGCGGGCTCCTCGACCTCCAAGCGGCGCGACGACTCGCCGCCGATATCGACCCCTGGGAGGTCACCGGTCAGATCGAAGACCGCTATCACGGATTGTGGGCCGAGCTGACCGCCGAGGACGAGATCGGCTACGACGAGACGTTCCGCATCGAAGAGCGCCTCGACCGGCTGCACGACCTGGGGTACGACGTGGAGGAGATGGACATCATCCGCGATCCCGGCCGCGACGGCGAACGACTGACGTTCATCCCGCGCGTGGTCGAGCACGGTTTCCATGCCGAGCGGCTGAAGAACCTCACCGGACTGGAAACGACCGAGAACCAGGCACGCCGCCTGCTCGGCGACATCCGCGCCTTCGGCCAACAGCTCGCCGAGACCCGTGAAGCCGAGATGGAACGCACCGGAGCGAAGCTGCGCACGCTCCCCGAGAACGTTGTCGCCGTACGGTGGCTCGACCAGCGATTCGAGCCGATCATCGCCCGCGTGCCTCCGGCGCTCGCCAGCAAGCTCGAGGCTGCCGAAGTGTTCCATCAGCTGCTCGAACACCGCTGGTTCCTCTCTGAGGAGCAAGGCGTCGACGTGTCGATCGACGACGCCTTCGAGTCGTACGTCACCGACGTGCTCGCCGCCGCGCCCGACGAGCAACTGCATCTGGGTGAGGTCACCGCCGAGATCCCCATCGTCGGCTGACAAACGCCGTCAGGAGGCTGGCACGTCTCCAAGACCGGGCACGGCCCAACCACTAGGTTGCGGCGCATGAGTGAGATTCTCAGCATCCTCGGGCGCCAGATCCTCGATTCGCGAGGGAACCCGACCGTCGAGGTCGAAGTGTTGCTCGATTCCGGTGCCGAAGGACGCGCCGCTGTGCCCTCCGGGGCGTCGACCGGGGAACACGAGGCCGTCGAGCTGCGCGACGGCGGCGAGCGGTTCGGCGGCAAGGGCGTGAGCCAAGCGGTCGACTACGTGAACACCGAGATCGCCGACGCCCTCGAAGGATTCGACGCCACCGATCAGCGTTTCGTCGATCGGGTGATGCTCGACCTCGACGGCACCGACAACAAGGCACGGCTAGGAGCCAATGCGATCTTGGGCACGAGCCTGGCGATCACCAAGGCCGCCGCGATCGAACTCGACATCCCGCTGTTCGCCTATGTCGGCGGCCCGAACGCCCACGTGTTGCCGGTACCGATGATGAACGTGGTCAACGGTGGCGCCCACGCCGACAACTCGATCGACCTGCAGGAGTTCATGATCATGCCTGTGGGCGCGCCGAGCTTCTCCGAGGGCCTGCGGTGGGGCGTCGAGACGTACCACGTGCTGAAGGGTGTACTCCACGATCGTGGGTTGTCGACTGCGGTCGGCGACGAAGGCGGGTTCGCCCCCGATCTCGATTCGAACGAGGAGGCGATTCGCGTGCTCGTCGAAGCGATCGAGAAGGCCGGGTTCGCCCCCGGCGTCGACATCGCCATCGCCCTCGATCCAGCGACCAGTGAAATCTTCCGCGACGGCGCCTACCACCTCGAAGGTGAGGGCAAGGTGCTCTCGCCGACCGAGATGACCGACTACTGGAAGCAGATGGTCGAGAGGTACCCGATCGTGTCGATCGAAGACGCCATGGATGAGAACGACTGGGAGGGGTGGGCCACGCTGACCGCAGCGATCGGCGACCGGGTGCAACTCGTCGGCGATGACCTGTTCGTCACCAACTCCGAACGACTGCAGACCGGGATCGACGAGGACGTGGCCAATTCGATCCTCATCAAGGTCAACCAGATCGGCTCGCTCACCGAGACCCTCGACACCGTCGAGCTGGCCACCCGCCACGGGTACACATCCGTGATGTCACATCGCTCCGGCGAAACCGAAGACGCCACGATCGCCGACCTCGCCGTGGCCACCAACTGCGGCCAGATCAAGACCGGCGCGCCCGCACGCAGCGACCGAGTGGCCAAGTACAACCAGCTGTTGCGCATCGAGTCGATCCTCGGCGACGACGCGGCCTACCGCGGCCGCGCCGCTCTCGCACCAATGCGCTAGCCGGTCCGGCTGCGCCGTGGTCTGCCACCGAATCGGCACGGTCCCCTGCCACACTGGTCCGTCGTGAGCCGGTCGAAGACGACGTCGATCAAGCGTCCCGAGCAGCTGCCGACGGCGGCGGAGGAGGGCGAATCGCGGCTCGGCGACCTCAGCCGACCGATCCCGGTCGACAAACGCATCTTCCGCCGCTCGAAGGTTGCGCTCGTCGCTGGCATTGGCGCCCTCGTCGTCGGAGTGGCGCTGGCAGCTGCGGTCTTCGTGCTCCCGTTGCAGACGTGGTTCGACCAAGACGACGCGCTCGACGAGCGCCAGGCGCAGCTCGACGAACTGCAGCGTGTCAACGGTCAGTTGTCCGCCGAAGTCGAGCGCCTGCGCACCGACGACGGTGTCCGCGAGGCGGCGCGCGAGGAGATCGGCTACGTCGATGCCGGCGAGGAGCGGTTCTCCGTTCGCCCGTTGCCGCCGCTGCCGCGCAATCTCCCGAACGGCTGGCCGTACAACGTCGCCGCCCAGATCATCTCGTTGCGCCAGAACCCGCCGGCCGAGCCCGTCGAGCCGGTACCGGATGCTCCAGCGCCGGCGTCACCAGACGCCACGACCGCACCACCGCCGAGCGACCCGGCTGCCGACGAGTAGGCCACCCTGAACGACCGATACGACATCAGGTGCCAGGCACCAGATGTCGTATCGCCGGCTCGCACGACTGCAGGCGATCACGAGCCGGCCGAGTAGGTTGCAGTCATACGGTTGATCCGGACGACCACACCATCGGGGGTTATGACGTGGCAGGCAGCATTCTCGGCACTCGGGTTCAGCGCAAAGAGGATCCCAAGCTCCTCACCACAGGGGGCGAGTACGTCGACGACATCGTCGACGAGCGGTTGGCTGACGCTGCGCATGTCGCCTATGCCCGCTCGCCCATCGCCCACGGCACGATCGGTTCGATCGACATCGACGAGGCGGCATCGATGCCGGGCGTGATCGGTGTGTTCACCGCCGAGTCGCTCAGTCTGGAGCCGATTCCCTCCTCGTTCAACCCGGTGGCCGCCACTGCACTGCTGGCACACGACAAGGTGCGCTTCGTCGGCGAGCCGATCGCAGCTGTTGTCGCAGAGACACAGGCGCAGGCAGTCGACGCTGCGGAGACGATCTTCGCCGACATCGATCCGCTCCCGACGCTGATCGATCTCGAAGAAGCACTGGCCAGCGAGACGTTGATCTTCGATGAGGTCGGCTCGAACGCCGTGTTCAGCACCTCTGCGCTGGGCATGCCCGACAACAGCGACACCGACGAGTACTTCGCCGATTGCGAGGTCGTGGTCACGGGGCGCTTCCTCAACCAGCGCGTGGCGCCGTGTCCGATGGAGGTGCGCGGGGCCGCCGCCACGTGGATCGACGGACGTCTGTATCAATGGATGTCGACCCAGCACGCCCAAGGTGCCAAGAATCCGATCACCTCCGCCAATGGCGGCGACGAGGACACCGTGAGGGTCATCACACCCGACGTCGGCGGTGGTTTCGGCGCCAAGATCGACGCCAACGCCGAAGAGATCCTCCTCGGTCGACTGAGCAAAGAGGTCGATCGCCCCGTGAAGTGGCGCGAGACGCGCAGCGAGTCGATGATGGCGATGCGCCACGGCCGCTCGCAGCTGCAGTACGTCACCATCGGCGGCACTCGCGATGGGCGGGTCACCCACTACCAGCTCAACGCCATCCAAGACTGCGGCGCCTACGTCGCCATGGGCACGGTGCTCGGTCCTGTGTTCACCCGCCCGATGGCATGCGGTGTGTACGACATCGCCAACGCAGAGGCCCAGGCGGTGTCGGTCGTCACCAACACCACCCCGACCACCGCGTATCGCGGTGCCGGACGACCCGAAGCGACTGCGGCCATCGAACGAGCGATGGACCTGTTCGCCTACGAACTCGAGATGGATCCGGTCGAGGTCCGCCGCAAGAACCTCATCGCCAAGTTCGACGACGGGTTCACCACCGCCGTTGGGCAGACCTACGACGTCGGCGACTACGAGGGATCGCTCGACGCCGTGCTCGAAGCGGCCGACTACGCCGGCTTGCGGGCCGAGCAAGCCAACCGCCTGAACTCGAACTCCGACAAACAACTCGGGATCGGCGTGTCGATCTACGTCGAAGTCACCGGCGGCGTCGATCCGATGGGCGAGGCCGGACGCATCGAGGTCAACGACGACGGCACCGCGTCGGTGTACACCGGCACGTCGCCGCAAGGCCAGGGCCACGACACGGCGTGGTCGATGATCGCCAGCGAGCAGACCGGCATCCCGATGGAGAACATCACGCTGGTGTGGGGCGACACCGACACCGTCCCCGTCGGCGGTGGCACCATGGGCTCGCGTTCGCTGCAGCAGGGCGGCATGGCGGTCAACCAGGCAGCGATCGAGCTGGTCGAAAAGGCCAAGGAGCTGGCGGCGAGCAAGCTCGAAGCCGACCCCGCCGACATCGTGCTCGACACCGATTCGGGCGCGTTCCACGTCGCTGGTACCCCGGCGGTGGCCACCACCTGGGCCGAGTTGGCGACCGACGCACGCGCAGCAGGGAACGCCCTCGACGTCGAGACGCGCTTCGAAGCCGGCCGGCCGACGTTCCCGTTCGGAGCGCACGTTGCGGTCGTCGAGGTCGACACGATCACCGGCGAGGTTCGTCACCTCAGGCAGGTGGCCTGCGACGACGCCGGCAAGGTCGTCAACCCGCTGCTGCTCGACGGACAGATCCACGGCGGCATTGCCCAAGGTGTCGCCCAAGCGTTGCTGGAAGAGGTGCGCTACGACGAAGACGGCAACCCGATCACGTCGAACCTCGCCGACTACGGCATGATCTCGGCGGCCGAGCTGCCGAGCTTCGAGGTGATCCACATGGAGACACCGACCTTCGTCAACCCGCTCGGCGTCAAGGGCATCGGCGAGTCGGGGACCATTGGTTCGACCCCGGCAGTACAGTCAGCAGTTGTCGACGCCTTGCGCCATCTCGGTGTCCGCCACCTCGACATGCCGGCGACAGCCGAGAAGGTGTGGCGGGCGATCGAGACCGCATCGGCCTGACGACCATCACCACGAGGAGACCCCCATGACCGACATCGACCAGCGCCGGGCCACGTTCACCAGCTTCGAGGAGTCGACCGCCGAGGACTGGGCGATCATCGCCCCACAGCTGGCGGTCACGCAGTCGTTCGTCCCCGATCGGGTGATCGAGCTGCTACGAGCGCTGAAAACCGACCACGGCGGGTTCCCCGTCGATCGCCTCGAGCACAGCCTGCAAACTGCGACCCGCGCCGAACGCGACGGCATGGACGACGAGTACGTGCTGTGTGCGTTGCTGCACGACATCGGCGACACGCTGAGCCCGTACAACCATCCCGACATTGCGGCCGGGATTCTCAAGCCGTTCGTGTCGGAGGCCAACTACTTCATGGTCAAGAACCACGGGGAGTTCCAGGGCTACTACTTCTGGCAACACATCGGTATGGACCCCAACACGCGCGACCGCCACCGGGACTCGCCGTATTTCGACTACGTCGAGGAGTTCTGCGCCAAGTACGACCAGACGGCCTTCGATGCGGACTACCGCTCGAACCCGCTCGAACACTACGAGCCGCTGATTCGCGAACGACTCTCGCCACAGTCCTGAGATTGCAACTGCGGTCTCCCCGACGCCTGGTGCGACAGTTGGTGCCCGGCACCTGATGTCGCACGAGCGCGGCGCGTGATTGGGCACCGTGTCAATTGCTGAACGACCTGACAAACTGACGGCGATGTCGCCCACCGCACCAATCGTCACCGAAGGGCTTCAGCGCTACTTCGGCTCGGGCGACGATCTCGTCAAGGCCGTCGACGGTGTCGACCTCGAGATCAAACCTGGCGAGGTCTTCGGGTTCCTCGGCCCGAACGGGGCGGGGAAGTCCACCACGGTCCGCATGCTGACCACCCTGCTGCGCCCCACCGGCGGTGCGGCTTTCGTCGCCGGCTACGACATCGTCGCTCAGGCCAACGAGGTGCGCCGCAACATCGGCGTTGCGCTGCAGGATGCGGCGATCGATCCGCTGATGACCGGTGCCGAGCTGTTGCAGCTCCAGGCCGTGCTCTATGGCTTGCCGCGGAGCCAGCACCAGACCAAGGCGTCCGAACTGCTCGAGCGCGTCGGGCTCACCGCTGCCGCCGATCGCCGCGTGGGCACCTACTCGGGTGGGATGCGCCGGCGCCTCGACCTCGCCCTGTCGTTGATCCACGAACCATCGGTGCTGTTCCTTGACGAGCCGACCACGGGCCTCGATCCGCTCAGCCGGATGAACCTGTGGGAAGAGATCCGTCGCTTGAACCACGACGGCACCACCGTGCTGCTGACCACGCAGTATCTCGAAGAAGCCGACCAACTCGCCGAGCGCATCGCCATCATCGACCACGGGGTCATCGTGCGCGAGGGCGAACCAGAAGCCCTCAAGACCAGCGTCGGCTGCCCGACGTTGTTCGTCTCGGTCGAGCGCGACGAAGAGGACACCGCCACCGAGGTGCTCGGCCGCTTCGGCGACCTCCGCCCGAGCCACGAAGGCACTCTGGGCGTCGGCCTGTTGCACGGCCCCGGCGAGGTCTCGAACGTCGTGCGCCAGCTCGACGAGGCCGGTGTGGCGGTGCGCAACCTCGAACTGCACGAGCCAAGCCTCGACGACGTCTTCGCCGAGGCGACCGGCTATCGCCTCGAAGGCGCTGCCGAGAACCCGGACGGTGGCGACGGGTCAGACGAGGTGGACGACAAATGACCGCCGTCGTCGCCCGGCCGTCGAGTGTCGATCTCGAGCCGTCACTCGGGGCGCAGACCTGGGAGATGTCGAAGCGGGCGATCATCGCCCTCGCCCGCCAGCCGGCGCTCGTCGTTCCGTCCCTGGTGTTCCCGTTGTTCTTCTTGGCCCTCGGCTCGTCGTCGTTCGCCCGAGCGATCAATCTGCCCGGGTTCCCCGAGGTCGACTCATACCTCGACTTCGGCGTCGCCGGAGCGATCATGCAGGGCGTGTTGTTCGGCTCGGTCACCGGCGCTGCGGCGCTGGCCACCGACATCGAGAACGGTTTCTTCGACCGACTGATCGCCTCGCCGGTCGCCCGCCCGAGCATCATCGTCGGCCGGCTTGCCGGCGCCATGGCGTTCGGCGCGGCACAAACCGTGTTCTTCCTGGTCGTGTTACTGCCGTTCGGGCTGAACGTCGAAGGTGGTGTACTCGGCGGCCTGGTGCTCGTGGCGTCTGGCACGCTGATCTCGCTCTGCGTCGGTGCGCTGATGTCGATGATGGCGTTGCGCACCGGCTCATCCGAGGCCGTCCAGGGCGCGTTTCCGCTGCTGTTCATCCTGCTGTTCTTCTCGTCGGCGTTCTTTCCCCGCCAGACGATGCAGGGCGTCTACGGGGACCTCGCCGGCTACAACCCGGTGTCGTACATCATCGAAGGCATGCGCGACATCGTCATCGACGGCGTCAGCGCATGGGCCGTGGTGCGCGCCGTGCTGATCCCGGCGGCACTCTGCGTCTTCACCGTGTTACTGGCGATGCGCTCGATGAACAAGAGGCTCGCCCGCGGATGAGCATCGACTCCACCACCCGCACGACGAAGTCGGGCAGCGGACACAAGCCGCGATCGGTGGCATTCACCGCACTGTGGCCCTCTTCGGTCGGCCTCGGCATGCGCAACGTGCGCAACATCCGCCGTCTCCCCAGCGCGTTCTTGCCGTCGCTGCTGATGCCGATCATCCAGGCGGTCGCCTTCTCCGGCACGTTCTTCGCGGTCACACAGATCCCCGGATTTCCCACCGATCGGTCGATCAATTGGTACCTCCCGCTCGGCGTGATACTGGGCTGCGGATTCGCCGGCATCGGCGTCGGCTTCACCACGGTGCGCGACATCGAGTCGGGCTTTTACGACCGCCTCCGGATGACGCCGGTGCCACGACTCGCGCTGATCACCGGGCCCACCCTCGGCGCGCTGATCAGAGCGCTGGTGGTGACCACCACCGTGTTCTTGGTCGGCCTGCTGATCGGCGCCCGACTCACCGACGGCATGCTCGGCCTGCTGATGCTGTATGTGGCCAGCCTGGGCGTGGCCACGCTCGGCACGTTCTGGGGCCTCGCGCTCGCCTATCGCTTCCGCGACATGCGCGGTGCGGCGATCATGCAGCTCACGTTCTTCCTCGCGCTGTTCCTGTCCGACGCGCAGACGCCGCTCTCGGTCATGGAGGGCTGGCTGCACGGTGTGGCCAGAGTCAATCCGTTCACCAACATCTTGCGCCTCGGCCGCCAAGGCTTCCTCGGCGACGTCACCTGGGCCAACACGTGGGGCGGCCTCGTCGCCATCGCCGCAATCTGCGCGCTGACGTTGTGGTTCGCCGTCGCCAGCCTGAACCGACTCCGCGACTGATGCGCACCCACGTCCTCGTCGACCTCGACGGCACGATCTCGGACTCTTCGGTCGGCATCGCCCGATCGCTGCAGCACGCCTTCCGCACCTGCGGATACCGTCCACCGACCGACGCGGAAGTGCGCGCCGCCATCGGCCCACCGTTCGAGATCACCTTCCCGAAGATGGGCATTCCCGAACGCGACATCGAGCGCGTCATCACGGCATACCGCCAGCGTTACGAGGACATCGGCCTGTTCGAAAACGAGATGTACGACGGCATCGGCGCCATGCTCACCGAGCTCGGTGAGCAGTACACGTTGGCGCTGGCCACCGCCAAGCCCCAACACTCCGCCGTGCGGATCACCGAGCACTTCGGCCTCACCGACCACTTCGCGTACCAAGCCGGCGCCAGCCCCGAGGTGGCGTCGGGCCGGCGCACCAAAGCCGACGTCATCGGCCACGCGTTCGACCAGCTCGGCATCGACGCCGGCGGTCACGTCGTGATGCTCGGCGACCGCGACCACGACGTCGAAGGCGCAACCGCCCACGGCATCGACTGCATCGGGGTCACATGGGGATTCGGCTCACCCGCCGAGCTCCGCGACGCTGGCGCCGTCGCCGTCGTCGATCGACCGAGCGACGTTGCAGCTGCGGTGTCAGCGACCTACCGTTCGGGGCAACGATGAGTACCGCCTTCGAGCCGAACGTGTCGCCAGACGACGCCGAGCCGTCGGCGGCTGCGATTCCCCGGTCGAGCGCGGGTGCACCTGCGACGGTGCCAAGCATCAGCGACCGGCCCGCCGACCGCTTCATGCGCCGCTTGCTCTGGCTGCCAGAAGGCACCACGTCGACGGCGGCTGAAGCCCGCTCGGCCTTCCAGAAGTCGCTGCTCGTCACCACCTGCCGATGTCTGCTGATGTACATCGTCTTGCCGTTCGTGCTGCCCGCAGTGGGAATCGCCCGCGGGGTCGGACCAGCGATCGGGCTGGCGATCGGGCTCGTCGCCATCGTGTCGATCGTCTACTCGATTCGTCGATTCTGGCGGGCCAACCACTCCAAACGCTGGCACTACACCGTTTTCGGCACGGTCATCATCGGGTTTCTGATCTACCTCTCGGTGAAAGACATCGTCACGCTGCTGACCTGACCCCCGGATGTAACGCGCGGCGCGCGAATGGGGCATGATGTGGGAGTTCGTCGACCACTGGGGGGTTTCGTGAACGTCACACTGACGATCAACGGCACAGCACATACCTACGATCTCGAGCCGCGGACGCTGTTAGTGCAGCTGATCCGCGAGCACGCCGGGCTCACCGGCACGAACATCGGTTGCGACACATCGTCGTGCGGGGCCTGTTCGGTCCACCTCGACGGCGAGGCGGTGAAGAGCTGCACGTTGCTCGCAGTACAGGCCGATGGTGCCGACGTCACCACGATCGAAGGCATGGCGTCGGCCGACGGCACGATGCACCCGGTACAGCAGGCATTCATGGACGAGCACGGCCTGCAGTGCGGGTTCTGCACGCCGGGGATGGTGATGGCGGCCTCGAGCCTGCTGGCCGAGAACCCCAGCCCGACCGACGAGGACGTGCGCATCGGGCTCGAAGGCAACCTGTGCCGTTGCACCGGGTACCACAACATCGTCAAAGCGGTGCTCACAGCATCGGGGGCGGACCAATGATCCCCGCACCATTCGATTACGTCCGGGCCGAGTCGACCGAAGAGGCGATCGCGCTCGTCGGCCAACACGGCGACGAATCCAAGTTCATCGCCGGCGGGCACAGCTTGTTGCCGCTGATGAAACTGCGTCTGGCCCAACCGAGCGTGCTGATCGACATCGGCCGCGTCACCGACCTGTCGTACGTCCGTGACGCAGGCGACCACGTGGCGATCGGTGCCCTTACCCGGCACATGGACGTGGAAACGTCCGAGGTGTTGCGCGAGCACGCTCCATTGCTGGCCCACGCCACGAGTCATGTCGGTGACCCGCAGGTACGCCACCGCGGCACGATCGGCGGCTCGATCGCGCACGCCGATCCGGCGTCTGATCTTCCTGCCGTCGCACTTGCCTTGGGTGCTACCTACGTCGCGCAGGGGCCGAACGGCACCCGCGAAATCGCTGCTGCCGATTTCGCCACGTCGTATCTCGAGTCAGCGCTCGCCGACGACGAGCTGCTCACCGAGATCCGGGTGCCGAAAATGAACGGCGCCGGCTGGGGCTTCGAGAAGTTCAATCGCCGCGCTCAGGACTGGGCGATCGTCGGCGTTGCTGCGTGGCGCCGCAACGGCGATGCCGGTGTGGCCCTGGTGAACATGGGCTCGACGCCGGTGTTGGCGACCGGGGTCGTCTCGGCGCTCGCCGACGGTGCATCGGTGGCCGATGCCGCACAACTGGCCGCAGACGGCACCGACCCGCAACCCGATCTGAACGCCAGTATCGAGTATCGCCAGCATCTCGCCCGGGCCCTGACCAAGCGGGCGCTCGACATCGCATCGAGCTAGCAATCCAACGCGGCGTCATCCGCGGTCCGACCCCAGCTGTGACGCCTACTGCAACCCGACGTACGACCCGCCGTCGACCGGGAGGTGGACACCGGTGGTGAATCTGGCGTGCTCGCTGCACAAGAACGCCACGATCGCCCCGAAGTCGCTCGCCGCGCCCGTGCGCATCTGGGCCAGCGCATCGCCGTAGAGGGCCTCGGTACGACCCGTGGCATGCAATCCCGGTTGCACGCTGTTGACGGTCACGCCGTCGTCGGCGAGTTCCAGGGCCAGCGTCTTCAAGAACGCGGTCGCCCCGGCACGTGCCGTGTTCGACAGGATCAAGGTGCCGATCGGTTGGCGCACCGACACCGACGTAATCGCCACGACCCGCCCCCAACCGCGGTCACGCATCGCAGGAACTGCGGCCTTACACATCGCTACGACCGACATCAGGTTCAGGTCGAGCGCGTCGGGGTAAGCATCGACCGGCGTCGATTCGAACGTGCCGGGCGGCGGACCGCCCGCATTCGGAACGAGAATGTCCACGCCGCCAAGCGCCGCAGCGGCGTCGTCGACAAAACCGGCGGCGCCCTCTGGACTCGACACGTCGGCGACGATCGGGACGCAGCCGTTGCCGATGTCAGCTGCTGCTGCCTCGACGCGTTCGGTGGTCCGACCGCAGATCGCCACCTGGACGCCTTCTGCCGCCAAGGCCCGAGCCGACTCCAGTCCGAGGCCCGAGGTTGCTGCAGCGACGGCCGCGCGGCGACCGGAGATTCCGAGGTCCATGCCCGCACGTTACGGCGCGTCAGCCCCGCGCCGACGACGTGAGGACGACGATCGACCGACCGTCGACCCGTACCGACTCTGCAATCGGCTCACGGCGACCGCTGACGCTTTCGTCGGCATGGTCGAGATGGTGGTCGACGAATCCAGGGATCGAGCCGCCCTCGTCGGCCGTGTCGATCAACACCCACCACGGCCCGGGGGCCTGCACGACGAAGGTCAACTCTTCCCACCACATGTTGGCCATCACGTACAGATCGCCGACATGCCACGCCACCGCGCGCGCCGCGCCGGAGACGTCGGGCGGACCGTCGGTACCGAACCACTCGATCCGGCTCCCCCACCAGTCGCCGTCGGCGAAGATCGGGCGCGCGGTGCGTGCGGCGATCAGTCGCCGCACGAAGCGCTCGTGGTCGCCCCAGGCCGTTCGCCGATTCCAGTCGATCCAACTGATCTCATTGTCCTGGTTGTAGGCGTTGTTGTTGCCATGCTGCGTCCTGGCGAACTCGTCGCCGGCGACGAACATCGGCGTGCCGTGACTGAGCAGGAGCAGGCACGCGGCATTGCGCAGCTGCCGGCGGCGGAGCGACATCACTCGGTCGGGGACCCCGTCGTCGCCCTCCCACCCGCAGTTCCACGACCGGTTGTCGTCGTGGCCATCGGTGTTGTCCCAACCGTTGGCGTCGTTGTGCTTGCGGTCGTAGGCGACGAGGTCGTACATCGTGAACCCGTCGTGGGCCGTGAGAAAGTTGATCGACGTCGCCGGTGTGTCGAAGAGGTCAGGGCTGCCCTCGACACGGTGCATCATCGCCGCCACGACCCCGGCCTCGCCGCGCAAGAAACTGCGCATGTCGTCGCGAAACCGCCCGTTCCACTGCGCCCATCGAGGATCGGGAAAGTCGCGACCCAACAGGTACCGGGCGAGGTCCCACGGCTCGGCCACCAGCGCCACGCCGCGTCGCTGCGCCCAATCACCGATCGAGTGAACGAACTCCGGACTTCGAGCCAACACCGCTGCGAGATCGAAGCGAAATCCGTCGACGCCGAGGTCGGCGAGTCGATCGAGACCGGCCATCACGAGATCGCGAGCCGGTGCGGATGTGGCGTCGATGATGTTGCCGGTCCCGGCATCGTTCACGTACGAGCCGTCGGGGTGCAATGCGTAGTACTCGCCTTCGCCGAGGCCGCGCAGGGTGTACGTCGGGCCGTCCCGGCCGGACTCGGTGGTGTGGTTGACCACCACATCGAGCCATACCTCGATGTCGAGGGCATGCGCCGCAGTCACGAGCGCCGCAAGTTCGGCCGCCGCGTCAGGTCTCGCGGCATAGCCGCGATGGACGGCGCCGAACACGAGCGGCATGTACCCCCAGTAGTTGCCTTCGTCAGGGTCGTACTGGTGCACCGGCAACAGTTCCAGCACGCTCACACCGAGATCGGCAATGCGTGGCAGCTCGTCGATCAGCGCGGTGAACGTGCCAGCGTCGGAGCGATCACGTCGCATCGTCGCTCCACGAACATGTGCTTCGTACACGACGCGCGGGCGCGTCGAGCGGCGAGGACGACTCGGCGACGGCCAGCGACGAGCAACAGCACGCGGGGCGATGTCGATGTTGTCGACCGACGACGCTTCGGCCGCCGCACGGGAGTGCGCCGGCGGGAACCACACCTCGGTTGCGTCGGGGTCGACGAGCAGCCGCTTCGGATCGAAGCCCAGAGCCGGCTCGCCGACGGCCTGCAATCCGTACACATCACCGTCCGCGACCGAACCGACCCACTCGTCGCCAACCCGACGCAGCGGTGTCCGCCGCCACTGCGGAGCCGTGGCTTCGGCGGCGACAAGCAAGGTGACCGACTGTGCGCCCGGGGCATGCACCCGAACCTCGATCCGCGCCGCCTCACCAGACATCGGCCCTAGTGTTCCAGCTGCGGGGTCTCACCTCGGTCGCCAGTATCGTTCGGCGAATGACGCCGAGCGAGGTCTCCACGGCGCTGAGCGCAACGGGCTACCTCCCCGACGACGGCATCGCCACTGCGGTGTTTCTCGCCCTCGAACTGCAGCGACCGCTCCTTCTCGAGGGCGAAGCCGGTGTCGGCAAGACCGAACTCGCCAAGGCGCTGGCCCAACTCACCGGCGGTCGGCTGATCCGATTGCAGTGTTACGAAGGCATCGACGTCGCTCAAGCTGTGTACGACTGGGATTACTCCCGCCAGCTCCTGCATCTCCGTGCCGCCGAGGCGACCGGCGAGACCGACCATCGTTCGGCCGATGCGCTCGAAGCGGAGTTGTACGGCGAGCGGTTCCTCATCAAGCGGGCGATCCTCGAGGCGATCGAACCGATCGAAGGGCCACCTCCGGTGTTGTTGATCGATGAAATCGACCGCGCCGACGATGAGTTCGAGGCCTACCTGTTGGAGGTGCTGTCCGACTACCAGGTGACCATCCCCGAGATCGGCGTCGTGCGGGCCGATCGACCACCACTGGTCGTGCTCACGTCGAACCGCACACGCGACGTCCACGACGCGCTCAAGCGGCGCTGTCTCTACCACTGGGTGGAGCATCCGTCGTTCGACCGTGAGGTGGCGATCGTCCAGCTCCGGGTCCCCGACATCGATGCCACGCTGGCCCGCGAGATCGCCGCGGCGGCCGGCGCCCTACGCGATCTCGATCTCTACAAGCCGCCCGGCGTCGCCGAAACCATCGATTGGGCGGCTGCGGTGTTTCGCCTGGGCGCCAACTCGATCGACGAACACCTCGCCGCCGTCACGCTCGGCACCGTCGTCAAGTACCGCGAAGACGAGCGGCGGGTGATCGAACACGGCCTCGACGAAGTCGTCGCCGCCGCCGTGCGCCGTGCCGGCGCCGATGCCGCAACGCTGTTCGACCCCCCGTTGCCGCCACCGGCGGCGGACGAATGAGTGCGGGGACACCTGCGGCCATCGCTGTCGGGTTCACCCACGCCCTGCGCCACGCAGGATTGGCGGTCCCGACGCGCTGCACACACACCTACGCCGAAGCACTGGGCACCATCGGGTTGGGCACGCGCCACGACGTGTACTGGGCCGGACGGACCACTCTCGTGCACCGCCCCGAAGACATCGAGCTGTACGACGAGACCTTCGATCGCTACTTCCATTCGAACCGACGCGCCGACACCGAAACGGCCGACGTCCTGCGCGTCGAGCTGGTCACCGACCGAGACGACGACGGCAACAGCGGCGAGGGAGCAGACCACACGATCACGTTGCGATGGTCGAACGCCGAAACACTGCGCCACAAGGACTTCGCCGACTACACCCGCGACGAACTCCACGACGCCCACCGCCTGATGGCCGAGATGCGGTTCACCGGCGACCGACACCGATCGTTGCGGCGCACCGCGAGTCGACGACCGACGACCGTCCCCGACGTACGACGCACCGTGCGCGCCGCAATGCGCTCGGGAGGCGAGCCGATCAGTCGCCACCATCGGCGACGTGCGACGCGGCTCAGGCGCCTCGTGCTGTTGCTGGACGTGAGCGGCTCGATGGAGCCCTATGCACGAGCGCTGCTGCGATTCGTGCAAGCCGCGGTCGCCGGCCGGCAGCGAGTCGAGGCATTTGCCATCGGCACCCGACTCACCCGCGTCACCCGCGAGCTCGGAGCACGCGACCCCGATGCCGCGCTCGCGGCCGCGACCGATCGCGTCCACGACTGGAGCGGAGGCACGCGACTCGGGCCATGCCTCCGAGCGTTCAACGAC
The DNA here is from genome assembly GCA_013213745.1 of Ilumatobacteraceae bacterium. GTDB lineage: Bacteria > Actinomycetota > Acidimicrobiia > Acidimicrobiales > Ilumatobacteraceae > JABSQH01. The sequence goes on from JABSQH010000125.1 coordinate 47,388, forward strand.
GAGTGGGGCATTCGTGGCATGGCCCGCGGCGCAACGGTTGTCGTCCTGTCCGACGGGTGGGATCGCGGCGACCCCGAACAGCTCGCCGAGGAGATGCAACGACTCCAACGCGTGGCCCATCGGGTGGTATGGGTCAACCCATTGAAGACCACGCCGGGATATGCCCCGCTGGCCCGCGGCATGGCTGCCGCGCTGCCATTCGTCGACGACTTCGTCGAGGGACACTCGATCGACGCCCTCGAACAGCTCGCCGCAGTCGTTGCCGGCACCGTCCACTCGCCCCCACAAGCAGGAGCAACACGACCATGATCGACGTACTCGACGACATCGACCGCTGGCGTGCGGCCGGCCACCGGGTGGCCGTTGCCCGGGTGGTCGACACCGCAGGCTCCGGCCCGCGCGAGATCGGCGCGACGATGGCCGTTGCGGATGACGGTGAGGTGTCCGGATCGGTCAGCGGCGGATGTGTCGAAGGCGCGGTCGTCGGTGAAGCGCTGGCGATCCTCGACGGCACCCGCGACGCCGGCGTGATCACCTTCGGCTACTCCGACGACGAGGCCTTCGCCGTCGGGCTGACCTGCGGCGGCACGATTCACCTATTCATCGAGGAGCTCGATTGGTGAGCATGTATGAGCGGTGGTCCGAGGCCGTGCGCGCCGGCGAGCCGATTGCGCTCGTCACGGTGGTCGACGGTCCCGGCACCGGGTCGAAACTGCTCGTGGAGCCCGGCGTCGCAGCGCAGGGCACGTTGGGTGACAGCGAGCTCGATCGCGTCGCCGCCCGCGATGCGCTCGCCGAACTCGAAGCCGCCCGTTCGGGGGTCCGTCACTACGGCCCGCAGGGCCAAACCACCCCAGAGGACCTCATCGACGCACCGATCGTGCAGGTATTCGTCGACGTCCACGCGCCACCGCCCGAGATGTGGATCTTCGGCGCGGTCGACTTCACCGCCGCGTTGGCGCGGGTGGCCAAGGTGCTCGGCTACCAGGTCACCGTGTGCGACGCCCGAGAAGTGTTCGCCACGCGACGCCGCTTTCCGATGGCCGACCAGGTCGTCGTGTCGTGGCCGACTCCGGTGTTCGACGAGCGCGGCGCCGAGCTCGGCCCGCGCGACGCAGTGTGCATCCTGACCCACGACCCGAAGTTCGACATCCCTGCGGTGCGCGGCGCACTCGAGACCAGGGTCGGCTATATCGGCGTCATGGGCAGTCGTCGCACCCACGACACCCGACTGGCGCGACTCGCCGACGCCGGCGTCGATGCCCCGGCCGATCTCGATCGGCTGATGTCGCCAATCGGTCTCGACCTCGGCGCCCGCACTCCAGAGGAGACCGCTGTGTCGATCTGTGCCGAGATCATCGCTCGCCGCACGGGTCGAGCCGTTCCGTCGCTGCGGGACAGCGACGGGCCCATTCACGATTAAGACGGGCTCAGTCGCCCTGGCGGGCTTCCCCTCGCCTCCCGTGCTCCCGCCGCTACCGCTCTGGTCGCCCACTTGCGCTGGTTGACGCGATCTACACGGGCTCGGTCGCCCTGGCGGGCTTCCCCTCGCCTCCCGTGCTCACGCCTGCAGTGAGGCGGAGCCAATCAACTCGTCGGGTCGCCGAAGTTGACCGTGTTGCGGCGGCGTTCGGAGATCGTGTCGACCTCGACAGTCCGCCCGGAGTGCACCGAGTGCACGATGGCGTCGCCGACGCCGAGGTAGATCATCACATGGCCCGGATAGTGCACGAGGTCGCCGGCACGGGCCGTCGAACGATCGAGCGGCGCCGCCTCACGGATCTGCGTGCCACTCTGGCGATACAGCTCCTGGCCGGCACGGCCCCATGCATACGAGGTCAGACCAGAACAGTCGAAGCCGACACCTTCGACACTGGAGTGCGAGCGGTACGGCACTCCGACCTGGGTCATCGCCGCGATCACCGCCCGCTGGTGCGTCATCGGCGTGACGGCCCACGCCCGCTCCATCTCCTCGGTGTCATAGCCGAGCTGTTGGGCCGCGAAGATCGCCGTCGCCGAGCGCCAGGTCAGGTAGTCGATGAGCGCGTCGTACTCATCGGTGGTCTCGTACTGATCCAACGCGGCCAGCGCCATCTTGGCGGCACCGGAGGTCTCTTCGGCCAACGCGTTGCGGGGCAACGGCTCAGCGACGAACGCTGCGGCGGTCGGCCCGTCGACGAACGACGCGCCGACAATCGACGCGCCGGCGATTGCGAGCGCTCCGATCAGAGGACGAACGCCGAAGCGGCGAGGTGTTGTCGCCGGGACAACAGCATGGGCGTATGGGGTCGTCGTGGACGAGGAAGACATGGTGTGGAGATGCGTCAGTCGGGGTACGCGGGACCCCGGCGGACGACGAGAGCCGACACTATCGTCATCAAATCGCAACAAACAACCCGGGATGCCTCGATCTCGTTGCGCAGTCGTCACCCGAGCGTCATCGTGGACCGTGAACAACCACCCGTCAGCACCGTCGGAGACACCGCCAAACCGGACCAGACTGTGGCCGTGCCTTCCATCGATGCACGACCCGTGGCGATTCTTCTCGCCGCTGGCGGCGGCCACCGCTTTCAAGGAAACACGCACAAGCTGCTCACGCCGGTGGCCGGCCCCGGTGGTGATCGCCGCTCGGTAGTCGAACATGCACTTCGTGCGGTCATCGCCTCCGACATCGGCCCCGTGGTCGTCGTCTCGGGCGCCGTCGATCTCGCAGACACGCTCGCCACGGTCACCGCCGACGTCGTCGAGCGATCGATCACCGCCATCGAGCACGACGGCTGGGCCGCCGGTCAGGCGAGCTCACTCGCAGTTGGCGTACGGACGGCGATCGATCTCGGTGCGACCTCGGTCGTCGTCGGCTTGGGCGACCAGCCGGGTATCACTCCCGCCGCATGGCGGCGGGTCGCGTCCGCGGCTCAGCCGATCGCCGTCGCCACCTACGACGGTCGCCGTGGCAACCCGGTCCGCCTGGCGAGCGACGTATGGCCGCTGCTGCCGACCGAAGGCGACGAAGGTGCCCGCTCGCTGATGCGTCTTCGTCCCGATCTGGTCGGTGAAGTAGCGTGCGATGGCTCAGCGTTCGACATCGACACCTTGGAGGACCTCGCGCGATGGCAGAACAGTTGATCAACGAGTTCACGGTCAACCGCCCGATCGACGAAGCGTGGCCAGTGCTCACCGACGTGGAGCGCATCGCCCCGTGCCTCCCCGGCGCGCAGCTCAAAGAGATCGACGGCGACGACTACCGCGGTGTCGTCAAGGTCAAGTTGGGTGCGATCCACAGCCAGTTCAAAGGCGATGCGCACTTCGTCGAACTCGACAACGACAACTACCGGGCGGTCATCAAGGGCGCCGGGCGCGACACGGGTGGACGGGGCAACGCCACCGCCGAAATCAGTGCGCAGGCCGAGGCCCTCTCGCCGACCAGCACCAAGGTGGTCGTCACCACCGACCTGCACATCACCGGAAAAGTGGCTCAGTTCGGGCGCGGCATCATGGGCGACGTCAGCGCCAAGTTGATGGCCCAGTTTGCGGTCAACCTGAACGAGATGCTCGACGAGCAGGGCGTGGGCGGGGCCGCCAACGAGAGCGACGATGCAGCCCCGACGGAGCCTGCCGAACCCGCGGCTGCCGAGGCGGCGACGGGCCCGCGCGTCATCGACGGACCCGCCACCGAACCGATCGACCTGATGGAAGTCGGGGGAACCTCGGTGCTCAAACGAGCCATCCCCGCGTTGATCGCCGTGCTCGTACTCGTCGTGCTCTTCCGCCGGCGCGGGTGACGACCACGGTTCACCCCCGCCATCTGCGCACCGGGCAACAGCACGCCGCCCTCACGCCCACCAGCTCGATGCCCGCCGACGAGACCGACGTAGCCCGGGTCGCCGAGCAGCTCGGCAGGGTGCCCCGCGGCGACTTCGACGTCGTGGTCCGCGACGATGACGCTGATCCCATGGTGGTGCGCAACGAACCGCTCCTCGACGACGGCACGCCGATGCCCACGCGTTATTACCTCGTGTCGCCGTCGCTCGTGCGCGACGTCAGCCGCCTCGAAGCCGCAGGCGGGGTGCGTCGCGCCGAAGCCGCCGTCGATGCCGCACTCGTTGCCGCCACCCACCGCCGTTACGCCGTCGAGCGCGACGCTGCGCTCCCCGCGGGATATGCCGGGCCGATCCCCTCAGGCGGAGTTGGCGGGACCCGTACCGGCGTGAAGTGTCTCCACGCCCATCTCGCCCACCTTTTGGCAGGCGGCGACGATCCGGTCGGCCAATGGACGCTCGACCACCTCGACGAGGTGCGATGAGCCCGGGGGGCATGATCGTGCAGGTGGGCGACCGGACCACCGTGCTCGATCACGCCGGTGGACAGCGCCACGAGCTGCCGGTCGGCGCACGCTCGCTCGCCGACCACATCACCGCGGCGCACGATCCGCCACACGCCGCCGATCTGACAAACGCCTTGGGGTTGGTCGCCGACCACCTCGACGACATCCTCATCGTCGCGCCCGGCCTGCTCACGCCCACCGACGTCGCCATCACCGGCGAGCACGCCATCCAGCTGGCGCGCGTCGAGCGGGGATCGATCGACCTCGGATCGGCAGTACGGCTACGCCGCGACGAGATCGACGAGGTGTTCCGCACCGTCGCCACCGAGCCACGTGCCGATCGCCGCCACAACCCTGGCCTCGACGCTAACTACGTCGACGCAATCGTGGGAACCTGTTGCGTTGTGTTGGCCATCATCCGTCGCCTCGAACTCGATGACGTCGCCGTCATCGACGAGCCCCACGATCGGGGAGCAGCGTGAGGCAACGACCCCGACTCGCGTTGCGCCATCCGTCGAGAGCATCGAGCCCCGTGCACTTGCACGGTCGGCGGGTGACGTTGCGCCCATTGACGGCGAGTGACTTCGCAGAGTGGAGCGAAGTGCGGATGCGCAACGAAGAGTGGCTCACCGTGTGGGAACCCAGTCGCCATCCGAATCAACCCGACCCGACGACCGACCGCAGCGCCTTCGCGTCCCGCTGCCTCCAGCGCGACCGCGACCGGGCGGCGGGCACCGCCTACCAATTCGGGCTGTTCGTCGACGATCGTGTCGCCGGCGAGGTCAACGTCAACAACGTCATTCGCGGCGCAATGCAGTCGGCGACAATCGGCTACTGGATCGACCAGCAGGCGGCGGGCAACAACTACATCGGCGAAGGCGTCGCCGCCGTGCTCCGGTTCGCCTTCGACGAGATCGGGCTGCACCGCGTCGAGATCTGCATCGTGCCGCGCAACGAGCGCAGTCGCCGCGTGATGGAGAAGCTGGAGATCCGCGACGAAGGCATCGCGCTCCGGTACCTCGAGATCAACGGCGTGTGGGAAGACCACGTGCGCTACGGCATCACCGCCGAAGAGTGGGACGCGCGCCGAGACGACATCGTCGCCACGTGGTTGGAGCGCTGACCGCCGACGCGTTCAGCGCCTGAGTCTCAGCTGAATTCCAGGCCGGAGCGATTGCGGGCTCGTTCGAGCTCACGCGCCCTTTCCTGGCGGAGCAAGGTGCGGCGCTTCCACATCTTGGTCTTCCAGTGCCGCTTCGTGCGTGACCGCTTGGCCAACTTCTTCTTGGCCTTCTCCGCATCGTGGTGGTGTTCGGGCTTCCATGCCGAACCCGGCTCGTGAACGTCGGCGGGGTCGATCCCGGCGCTGACGTCCTGGGCCACATTCTGCAGCTCGACATGGATCCGATGACGCTCGCTATGGGCGTGCGCTCGAACCTCTTGCTTGGGCTGCAGAGGCACCTCGTCGGTGCGGTGACGCTGACTCATGGGCTACCTCCTGGCGTGGATCTCCACGTTGGTTGGGTGCACGATTTGTGGGCACACGTCGGACTCAGCCGCCGACGGCCCCAACACGTCAGCGGATGCGCCTGTGTTGCACTCATACGGTAGTTCACTGCCGTTCACCGGGAACAGGGTCTTCTGTAACAGTTCTGCGCGTTTGTGGGGGCGTGCACATAGTCCGGCGGCAGGGGGAAAACCGTCCCGTTTGTTTGACAACGGTGGTACCCCTGGCCGGGGGAACCGCCGGGACGGGAAGGGGAATCATGGGACAACGAACGACACGAGCGCAACGCCTCGCCGTCGCCGCAGGCTGGGCATCGCGCTGCGCCGGACTGGACTCGGCGGCGCTGTCGACGCACAACAGCAGCCGCCTGGCGTCGACGTGTTCATCGACGCCAACGGCCCCGGTTCCCCAGGGGTGTTCGACGGACTGACCGTTCAGGTGTTCGCAAACAACGGCGGCACCCCGGGCGCGCCAGTCGGCGGACTCGACTGTGGCGAGACGCCCACCTCGACGGATTCAGCTTCGGTGCAGGGCGAAGGATTCTGCGAGCTCTCCCCTGGGAGCTAGTTCATCGGTCTCGACGGCATCCCCGACAACTGGTTGTTCGGCGGTAATTGCACCAGCAGCGGGACCGATGACGTCACGATCGAGGTGCTCGACGGCGACACAGTCATCGCCAGCGGCAACGACGTCGCCGACCCCACCTGCGAAGCCGACTTCAACACCGCCAACTGCGGCGTCATCGTGGTGCGATCCGGCGTGGGCTACACGATCGGCGAGCCGACGGTCGAGAACTCCGTGCTCACCAGCGTGGAGTGCGACGAGTTCCTCAACTGGCAACAAGCTCCCGTCGGCGGTGCCGTGGTAGAGCCGATCGGCGACGACGGATTCCGCACCGACGATGGTGACACGTACTGCGCGGTGACCAATACTGCGCGATGACCAATACGTACGTGCCACCGCCGACGACCATGACCACGACGACCGAGCCGCCGGCTGTGACGACGGCGCCACCGACCACTCCGGCGCCGACCCAGGCTCCGACGCCAGTCGAGATCCTGCCGGAGACCGGCGCATCGTCGACCCCGACGGGCTGGATCGTCGCGCTCGGCGCGCTGTTCATCGCCGCCGGCGGCGCGATGGTGCTCGTGCGACGCCGGAGCTGAACGCCGTGTCGAGACCGGTCGTCGCCTAGCGGCGGCCGGTTTTGGCCGACAACTTCGCTTGCAGGCGGGCCAGCCGCTCGGCGAACCACGGCTGACGGGTACTCCACAGCTGCGGTTCGAGTTCCGCTGCGACCGCCGCCTCATGGGTCTCGACGTCAGCCATCGACTGAATGGTCGCCTTCGTGGTGATCGCCAGCTCGCGCGGGGCCGAGGCGGCTCCCTTGGCGAATTCGTGGGCGGTCGACAGCAGCTCGTCGCTGGGGACACTCCGCCACGCCAGCCCGATGCGTTCGGCTTCGGGACCGTCGAGCACCTGGCCGAACACCACAGCAGCCATCGCCGCCTGGGGGCCGACGATCCGTCGGAGCATCCACGTGTGGCCGCCGCCAGGATGGATGCCGAGTTGGAGGAAGCGGGTGTCGAGCTTGGCGCGATCGGCGACGATGCGTACGTCGCAGCCGAGCGCCAGGTTCATCCCCGCGCCGACAGCCGACCCGTTGACTGCTGCCACGGTCGGGAGCGGACTGCGGGCGATGCGTAAGAAGCCCTCGTAGATGTTGCCCAAGCTCTCCCCGGTGGCTTCGGACAGGTTGCCCAGGTTGGCCCCGGCACAGAACGCCGGTGCGGTACCGGTGACGACGACTGCGCCGACCTCGGCGTCTGCTTCGAAGGCGTCCATTGCCGCAACGATCTCGGCCACCATCGGCGCGGTCAGCGTGTTGCGCTCGTCGGGATTGTTGAGGGTGAGGGTGGCAACCCGATCGGCGACAGAGGTGAGTACGAGCGACATCTCGTCAGTCTGGCATGAGCGGGCGTTAGCCTCCCCGGCGCAGATGTTGGATCATGTCTTCACCGATGCGATCAGCGCGCTGCGCGATGCGTTCGAATCGGCCTTTCTCGAACGGCAGGCGTTCGAGGAGCACTTCCAGAGCGACGTGCTCCTGGGCGACCTCACCTGGGAGACGAGCTACGGCTTGCCCGGCGAAGGAGAGCCGCCGCGCGTCGTGGCCCACATCACCTTCGACTGGCCGGCGTGGAGCCAGGCGGCGTACCGCCAGTGGTATGTCGAAGAAGAGCTCGAACGACGCCCGGCGATCGAGATGGAAATCGTGCTCCGGGTGCAACGGCTCGCCGATCCGGCCGATCCCGCGGCGCTGTACGCAGCAGTCCCCGAGCTGAGCCCGTTGGTCGGCGACGACCGTCTCGAACGCGCCGGGCTCACCACCGAGATCGCCCACCCGGACCCTGGCGACGACGACACGGTGGTGCCCGAGTACGCGGTGGAGATCACCTACGAGGGCCTGTACGAGTTGGCCGAGGAAACCGTCGCCGACGGCACGAGCACGCTGCTCGACGAACACTTCGGTGCGCTCGGTGGGTGGATCGCATCAACGCTGGTAAAGCTCGGCGACCTGCAGCTGGCGTTCCTTCCGGCCGACGAGACGCCCTGACCCTCGACCGCCGACGGCGACCTCGCCGAGCGCGAGACTGAACCGATGAGTGACGACAGCCCGGTGCGCTACGCCGTCGACGAGCGCATCGCCACGATCATCCTCAACCGACCCGAAGCGCGCAATGCGTTGTCGAGCGAAGTGCTCGGCCTCCTGCCAGAACGCCTGAGTGCGGCCGAGGCCGACGACGACGTCGACGTGATCGTGCTCACCGGCACCGATCCCGCGTTCTGCGCCGGCCTCGACCTGAAGGAGCTCGGTGCGACGGGCGGCAACCTCGGGGGCGGCTCGGGGGCCGACGGCAGCCGCAACCGCGATGGCGTGCGCGGCCCGTTCCCCAGGCTGTCCAAGCCGGTGATCGGTGCAATCAACGGCGTCGCCGTCACCGGCGGGTTCGAACTCGCATTGAACTGCGACTTCCTCATCGCCAGCGAGCACGCCAAGTTCGGCGACACCCACACCCGCGTCGGAGTGATGCCCGGGTGGGGGCTCACGGTGTTGCTCCCGCAAGCAATCGGCGTGCGCCGGGCGCGCGAGATGAGTTTCACCGGCAACTTCATGGACGCCGACGAGGCGCTGGCATTCGGCTTGGTGAATCATGTCGTCGCCCACGACGAGCTGCTGCCGTTCACCTACCAGCTCGCGACCGACATCGTGGGCAACGAGCAGCCAGCAGTCCGCCAGATCCGTGCCACCTACGCAGCGGTGGCCACCGACGACGACGCCTGGGAAATCGAAGCCCGAGACGGCCGGGCGTGGCGACGGGCCCACTTCCGCCCCGAGGCCGTCGCCGAACGACGCGCCGCCATCCAGGCCCGGGGCCAACAGCAGTAACCGAAATACCGGGGATTCCGTGCGCTTTGCGCACGGCGTCGCCAACAAATCAGCGTTGGAGCGTCGAGCCACCGATTCTGTGTTCTGAAACGTGCGAAATACCCACGAATTCACCGGTTTTTCGGCTCGGGGTCAGATTTGGGCACCGAGGTCGCGCAGGACGTCGCGCACCTCTTGGGCGATGTCGAGGGCGAGGATCTCGGCTCCGGTCTCGTTGAGATGGAACCCGTCGTCGGCGCGCACGTCTTTGCCCTCGCCGTCGCGAGGGTCGATGACGAACTCGGCCCAGTTGCCGTCGCGACCCGAGAAGCGCTCCCATGTGTCGACGAAGATCACGTCGGGTCGGTCGGCAGCAGCGGCGCGCACCGCATTGTCTTGGATCGCCAGACGAGCGGACACATCCGGATTGTCGTCGTTCGGGATACCGACCCAGATCAACGTGCGCCCACCGGCGGTGAGCTGGTCCATCATGTCGCCAGCACGCTGCACGTACTCGGCGGTCCACTCGGTCTCGTTGTTCTCGGGAAGTCCAACGACGACCCCGCCGCCGAGATCGGTGAGTGCCTGGGAGTCGTTGCCGCCAAAGGTGGCGACGACGATGTCCGGATCGACTTCGGCCAGCTTGTTCTCGGCCTCGGTCGGCCAGTCGAAGAAGTCGGGCCGGGCCAACCCGCTCGACACCTTGTAGTCGAGGGTCGTGTCGGCGTGTTGGGTGCCGTCGAGCAATGTCTGCAGGTACGGCCCGAACGTGCCGGCGTCGCTGTCGCCAATGATCAACACCGATGCAGGGTTGCTCTGACTCACCGGCGCGTTGTCATCGACCGGTTCGGTCGTCGACGCGACGGAGGTCTCGCTGCCGTCATCGGTCGACGTCGGCGCGTCGTCGCCGTCAGTCCCATCGTCGCTCGACCCGTCCGGTGCCGCGGTCGGTTCGACGACTGCTCCCGCCGCTCCGCCGTCATCGCCGAAGAACTCCGATGCAGCGCGCACCGCGCTGTACACGACGACGCCGCCGATCACGAACACTGCGAGAAGAGCACCCAGTCGCCGGGCCCGATACCGCCGTCGCGACACCGTCCGCGACGGCGCGCCGCGCGGCGCCACGGGGCGTTCGTCACGGGCATCCATGGAACATGACGATACGCAGCCGCGACCCTGATCGGATGGTCACTGAGTCGAAACCAATGGGCAACACACCGGCGCCGCAGACGTTCAGCGCGCGCCGCTTACCAATTGGTAGCGTTGCCGCACGCAACGTGAACCGACCGGCGCAACCCCGCCCGGTCTCGTACCTTTGAAGGGGAGATACATGATCAAGAGCAAGAAGCTGCTTGCGCTCGGTCTTGCTGGTGGCCTCGTCTTCGCCGCATGCGGCGACGACGACGACAGCAGCAGCGACACGACCGCCGAGGCATCGGACACAACCGCAGCGGGCGGCGACACCACGGCAACCACCGAGGGTGGCGGCGGCGAAACCGTCGACGGCGCAGCGTGCGAGGTCACCGACGTCGGCGGTGTCGACGACCGCGGCTTCAACCAGCTCGCCTTCGAGGGCGCGCAGGAGGCCGAGACACAGTTCGGCATCGAGGCCCGAGTACTCGAGAGCACGTCGGACGCCGACTACTCGGCGAACATCCAGAGCTTCGTCGACGAGGGCTGCGACATCATCATCACCGTCGGCTTCCTCCTCGGCGACGCCACCGCCGAGTTCGCCGGCAACAACCCGGACCAGCAGTTCGCCATCGTCGACGTGGGCTACGACCCGCCGATCGACAACGTCCGCACGCTGAACTTCGGCGTCGGCGATCCATCCTTCGTCGCCGGCTACCTCGCCGCAGGCATGACCGAGACCGGCACCGTCGCCACCTACGGCGGCGTCAACATCCCGCCGGTGACCGTGTTCATGGACGGCTTCGTCAATGGCGTCGCCTACTACAACGAGCAGAAGGGCACCGAAGTCGTCGCCCTCGGCTGGGACGGCTCGGACGGCACGTTCGCCGGCAACTTCGAGAACCTCGACGACGGTGAGCGCATCGCCTCGAGCTTCGCTGACGAAGGCGCGGACATCATCTTCCCGGTCGCTGGCCCCGTGGGTCTCGGCTCGGCGTCGTTCGCCAGCGAAGACGGCAGCGTCCGCATCATCGGCGTCGACAACGACATGTTCGAAGCCGACCCGGCCAACGCCTCGGTGTACCTCACCTCGGTGCTGAAGAAGATCGACGTCGCCGTATTCGACGCGATCGAGACCGTGGTCGTCAACGGCGAGCCCGGCGGCGACTACGTCGGCACGCTGGAAAACGAGGGCGTCGGCATTGCGCCGTACCACGACCAGGAAGGCGACGTCCCCGCAGAGCTGCAGGACGAGGTCACCGCCCTGATCGACGCGCTGATCGCCGGCGAGATCACCTCTGACGGTTCCTGATCGGCCGGTGCGCTGAGCGCACCATCCGACACAGAAACAACACATCGAACACCGTGCACGGGGGGCCAGCCGGCCCCCCGTGTCGCGTCCGGTCATCCTTGCGACCGAATTCTCCGACGCGGCTAACGTGCCCACCGCATGGAGCTCGAATTACGGGGAATCACCAAGCGATTCCCCGGCGTCGTCGCCAACGACGACGTCAACCTCACCGTGCGCACCGGTGAAGTGTTAGCGCTCGTCGGCGAGAACGGCGCCGGCAAGTCGACGTTGATGAACATCATGTACGGCCTCTACCACGCCGACGAGGGAGAGATCGTCGTCGACGGCACGCCCCAGACGTTCGCCTCGCCAGGCGACGCGATCGCCGCCGGCATCGGCATGGTCCACCAGCACTTCATGTTGGTACCGGTGTTCACCGTCGCCGAGAACGTTGTGCTCGGTGTCGAACCCACGGGCTTTCTCGGGCGGATCGAGCGCGACGAGGCCCATCGCCAGGTCGCCGAGATCTCCGCCCAGTACGGCCTCGACCTCGACCCCGAAGCGCTCGTCGAAACGCTGCCGGTTGGCATCCAGCAGCGCATCGAGATCCTCAAGGTGCTGTTCCGCAACGCCGAGATCGTCGTGTTCGACGAGCCGACTGCGGTGTTGACCCCGCAGGAGATCGAAGAGTTCTTCAACATCGTCGATGCCCTGAAGGCCGCTGGGAAAGGCATCGTCTTCATCACCCACAAGCTCAAAGAGGCGCTGCGCATCGCCGACCGAATCAGCGTGTTGCGCCGGGGCAAGACCGTCGGATCGGCCGACCCCAAGGAGATCAACGAGGTTCAGCTCGCCGAGATGATGGTGGGCCGTCCGGTGCAGCTCGTCGTCGAGAAGGAGCATGCCGAACCCGGACCGGCGACGCTCAGCGTCGACGATCTGCACGTCGTCACGCCCGAGGGCCGCTCGGTCCTCGATCACATCAGCTTCGACGTCCGTGCGGGTGAGATCGTTGGCGTGGCTGGCGTCCAGGGCAACGGCCAGACCGAGTTGGTCGAGGCACTCACCGGTCTGCGCGATCCCGTATCGGGAACCGTCACGATCGACGGTAGCGATATCACGACGGCGACACCTCGCGAGGTGCACGACGCACGGATCGCGCACATTCCTGAGGATCGGCAGCGATCCGGGCTCGTTGGGGCGTTCTCCGTTGCGGAGAACATGGTCCTCACGAGCTACGCATCCGAGCCATTCAGCTCCGGGTTCTTGATGAACTGGTCGAAGGCTCGCGAGGTGGCCGCCGAGCTCGTCGAGCAGTACGACGTGCGCACCCCATCGATCGACACCCCGGCGAGCAACTTGTCGGGCGGCAACCAACAGAAAGTGATCGTCGCCCGCGAACTCAGCCGCGAGCTGCGCGCCGTAATCGCCTCGCAACCGACCCGTGGCGTCGACGTCGGCTCGATCGAATACATCCATGCGCAGATTGTGAAAGCGCGCGACGAAGGCGTCGCCGTGCTGGTCGTCAGCACCGAGCTCGACGAGGTAATGGCGCTGGCCGACCGCGTGGTCGTGATGTATCGCGGACGCATCGTCGCCAACCTGCGCCGTGACGAAACGGACCACTCCGAGGTCGGCCTCTTCATGGCCGGAGCGAAGGAGCAACAACCGGCATGACCGAGGTCGCCAACCCGCCAACGCCCGAGGCGTCGGAGCCGGACGATCCGACCGGCCCGAGCAACATCTTCACCCGCATCTGGGCGCGCATCGACACGACCAATGCGGTCGTGCTGCCGGGCCTGGCGATCCTCAGTGCCTTGATCATCGGCGCGTTCGTGATCGCACTGTCCGACATCGACAAGATCCAAGACGGCGACTGGTTCGGCATTCTCGACACGATCGTCGACGCCTACTGGGCACTCATCGAGGGCGCCTTCTTCTCACTAAACGGCTGGAGCGAGACCCTCATCGCCACCACGCCGCTGCTGCTGGCTGGGCTTGCGGTGGCCGTCACCTTCCGGGCCGGGCTGTTCAACATCGGTGGTACCGGCCAGATGCTGCTCGGTGGCGTGTTCGCCGTGTACATCGGCTTCACGATGACCGGGCCCGGCCCCATTCAGGTGCCGCTCGCCGTCTGCGCCGGACTGTTCGGCGGGATGTTGTGGGGCCTGATCCCCGGCATCTTGAAAGCACGTGCAGGTGTCCACGAGGTGATCTCCACGATCATGCTCAACTTCATCGCCAGTTCGTTCGTGCTCTGGTTGTTGAAGACCGACGCCTTCGGCCGCGAGGACCGGGCCGACCCGATCTCCAAGCTCGTCGCCGACGAAGGACGACTGCCACGAGTGTTTGGATTCCTCGACCGCCCCGAGCTGCGCGCCCACTTCGGGTTCTTCATCGCCATCGGCGCATGCATCTTCTTCTGGTGGCTGCTCGAACGCACCACACTCGGATTCGAGATCCGCTCGCAGGGTTCGAACGCCGACGCTGCTCGCTACGCCGGCATGAAGCCGGCCTCGCTGATCATCATTTCCTTCGCCATCGCCGGGTCGTTCGCCGGGCTCGCTGGCGCCACGGAGGTGATCGGCACGCAGGGCCGTCTGACGCAGACCTTCGCCGGCAATATCGGCTTCGACGCGATCGCCGTTGCGCTCCTCGGACGATCGACACCGCTCGGGACCGCGCTCGCGGCCTTCTTGTTCGGCGCATTGCAGGCCGGCGGACAGAACATGCAGGTCAAGACCGGGGTCCCGATCGACCTCGTGCTGATCATGCGTGCGCTGATCGTGTTGTTCATCGCTGCGCCGCAGCTGATGAAGCTCATCTGGCGAGTGAAGACCGACGACGCATCGACCGGTCCGAAGTTTGCGGGGTGGGGCTCGTGAGCGCTCCCGTCGACGAACCGAGCGACACACCGAGCAGCGCCGACGCCGAGCGGCCCCAGCGTGGTGGTCCGCCGCCGACGTCGGTCGGGCCCGGCGAAGAGGCGTACCTCGGCACGCTCGGGTTTCTCGAGGAATCGCCGGAGAACAAACGGCGCGCACGCAACATCGGCATCGCGTACCTCGTTGCGGCGGTGGTCTGTCTCGTCGTGTTCGCCCGCGGCGACGGGGGTGTGTCGACCTTCGGTATCTCCGACGACTCCAGCTTCTCGGTCGCCGGGATCCCGCTGGCATGGTTCACCGCAGTCACCTTGGCGGCACTCGGCGGCGCGCAGATCATGCGCGGCACCGGCAAGTGGACCGCTGCCGCGGCATCGGTCGCGGCCATTTTATTCGTGTTCACGTTCATGGCGTGGGCCGCCGCGGGACAGTCGTTCTCCCTCACCGGCACCCTGCAAGACGCGCTCAAGGCAGCGACGCCGTTGGTGCTCGGCGCGCTCGCCGGGATCATGTGCGAACGCAGCGGCATCATCAACATCGCCATCGAAGGGCTGCTGCTGTCTGGCGCGTTCACATCGGCGTTGGTCGGCTCGCTGACCAACATCTGGATCGGCATCGTCGCTGCGATGATCGCCAGCTGCTTGCTCGCACTCTTGCTCGCCTGGCTGGCGATCCGCTTCTCGGTCGACCAGGTGATCGCGGGATTCGCGATCAACTTCTTCGTGCTCGGGTTGACGTCGTTCCTCGACTCGCGAGTGCTGACGCGTAACCCCGACTACAACAGCGTCAAGACCATCGGCGACATCGAGGTGCCGATACTCAGCGACATCCCATTCATCGGACCAATCCTGTTCGAGCAGTCGTTCTACGTGTACACCGCGCTCGCACTCGTCGGGATCATCGGGTGGGCCTTGTTCCGCACCAAGTGGGGGCTGCGCACCCGCGCCGTCGGCGAGCACCCGCAGGCAGCGGGCACGCTCGGCGTCAACGTGATCCGTCGGCGCTACTACAACCTGGCAATGGCTGGAGCGATCGCCGGATTCGGTGGATCGTGGTGGACCGCCGACGTGGGCCGGTTCAACGAGAACATCACCAACGGCCGCGGGTTCATCGCACTTGCTGTGGTGATCGTCGGCCGGTGGAACCCCTTCGGTGCGCTCCTCGCCGCACTGCTCTTCGGCTTCGCCGACGCATTGGCGCTGAAGTTCAGCTTCCTTGGCACCGGCATCCCGAGCGAGTTCTTGGAGATGGCCCCGTTCCTCGTGACCCTCGTGGTGGTCGCCAGCTTCGGCCGCGGCGCCCGACCTCCCAAGGCCCTCGGCCAACCCTACGAACAGCAGTAACGGGACAGGACTGTCCCGGTGCAGCACGAACGACCTCGGGCGGACCCGACGTGCAAGACTGTGGCGATGGGGCGGATCTCACTCTTACTGGTCGCCGGCGCGCTTGTTGCCGCGGCATGTTCGACAAACAGCGACGACACGGCCAGCCCGACCTCGCCGACCACCAATGCGCCCACAACGGTCGCTCCGGCGACGATCGCGCAGCCGGCGACGACCGATGCGCCCGCGACCACGGCCGCACCGACCACGACGATCGACGCCGAAGCCGTCCGTACTGCCGAGCAGATCAACGACTACGTCGCCGAAGCCGCGGCGTTCGATCAGGCGGGCGCTGACGCTCAATTCCCCCAGGGCCTGACGTTTGCGGCCGGCGGCGCTCCCGGCTACTCGCGGTATGTGTTCCGTGAGACCTCGGCGGGCGTGGTGCCCACACTCGTCGAAGGGCCGTTGGCCGAACCAATCCGCTGTCAGGACGAAGCCCTGCCGTGTTCGTATCTCGAACTGAAGGCGCTCCACGACGCCGGCACGGCGATCCCACCCGAGCTGGGTATGACGTCGGACGAACTCACCGAACTCGTCAGCCAACTCGACACGCTGGCCGCATTTGCGGACCAGCACCGCGACGTCAACGCCGCCTGCGCGGCAGGGTTCATCAGCGACCGAATTCAGACCGCCAACATGGGCTCGCACTTCTACAAGCCCGACTGGATCAACGACGGCTTCGACCCGGCCCGCCCCGAAATTCTGCTGTACGCCCGCGCCGACGACCAGTTGCCCGCAGGCCCCGTCGGCCAGTGTCGCGACGGCGTGTGGACCGGCGAACCGATGAAGCTCGTCGGCACGTCGTTCGTGATCCCACCGTCGGTGATCGGTGTCGAGCACCCCGAGACGTTCGCCGGGCCACTCGACAACTGGCACATCCACTACAACCTGTGCCGCGGCCGCACCACTGGGCGCGACTCGTTCGGCCCGCGCAGCGAGTGCGAGGCCGCCGGCGGCAGCTACTCAGAAGCGCTGGGCTGGATGTTGCACGCCTGGGTCGATCCGCTGCACGACAACCAACTCGGCGTGTTCTCCATGTGGAACTCGACGATCGCTCCGGCCCTCGATGCATCGGCCATCCGCGACCAGCGGGAAGTCCGCGGCACCGACTTCCCGGCCGGCGCTGAACAATCGTTGATCACCGACTTCATCTACTCGGGCGACCTCGAGGTCGGTGTCGGCCAACCCTTGTTCTTCAACAACGTCGATGCCGTACCCCACACGGTCACCGCCGGGACGCCGAGCGATCCAGACCTCGACGAATTCGACTCCGGGCTTCTCAACCCGGGCAGCAACTACTCGCTGACGTTCGACGAGCCGGGCGTGTACTCGCTGTTTTGCACGCTGCACCCCGACATGGTCGCCAACGTCACCGTCGACTGACCCCCAGACGTAACGCCAGCTCGGGCGGGTACGGTTGACGACGTGCTCGCCGCGGACCAGCTCGCCGACTTTCAGCGAGACGGGTTCGTGACAATCCCCGATGCGATTTCCGCAGAGCAGCGACGGCAACTCCGCACTCGCGCCCTCGACATCGTCGACGCCTGGGAACCCACCGAGGAACGGTCGGTGTTCACCACAAACGAGCAGGATCGGGTGTCGAACAAGGAGTTCCTCGACAGCGGTTCGATCACCTGGTGCTTCTTCGAAGAGGAGGCCTTTGGCCCCGATGGGGAGCTGACCCAACCGAAAGAGCGCAGCATCAACAAGATCGGTCATGCCCAGCACGACCTCGACGACGAGTTCGAACGCTTCGCCTACCAGCCGCTGATCGCCGAGGTCGCCGACGACATCGGCATGGACGACCCGCGGGCACTGCAGTCGATGTACATCTTCAAGCAGCCACACATCGGCGGCGAGGTCGGCTGCCACCAAGACGCTGCGTTCTTGTACACCGACCCGATCAGCGTCACGGGGTTCTGGTTCGCCATCGAGGACGCCACGTTGGACAACGGGTGCCTGTGGGCGGCGCCCGGTGGACATCACACAGCACTGCGGCAGTTGTTCAAGCGCACCGGCACCGCGGCCAACGACTACCTCGACGCAGATGGCACCGAGTTCGAGGAACTCGACACAACGCCGCTCCCCGAACCGCCGCCGAGGGGCGACACCCTCGTGCCGATCGAGGTCCCGGCGGGCACGATGGTGGTGCTCGATGGGTTGTTGCCGCACTGGAGCGATGTCAACCGCTCCGCAGCCAGTCGGCACGCCTACACGCTGCACTGCATCTCGGGCGCTGCTGAGTATCCCGCATGGAACTGGCTCCGCCGGCCGAACGACATGCCACTGCGACCCCTCGGTAGTCTCGCACGACCATGACGAGCGCCGCCGTATTGCTGCGGGCCCCGAAAGCCCTGCTCCACGACCATCTCGACGGCGGCGTACGCCCGTCGACCGTGCTCGAGTTGGCCACCGAGTTCGGCTACGACGGGCTCCCGACGACCGACGTGAGCGACTTGGCGACGTGGTTCAACCGCGGGGCCAAGCGCAACGACTTGGTGCTGTATCTGGAAACGTTCGCCCACACCGTCGGGGTGATGCAGCACCGTGACGCCATCGAGCGGGTGGCCTTCGAGTGTGCCCAGGATCTCGCCGACGACGGTGTGGTGTACGCCGAGGTGCGTTTTGCTCCCGAGTTGCACACAGAGGCCGGTCTCACGCTCGACGAGGTGGTCGACGCGGTGCTCGACGGCTTCCGTCGTGGGTCCGCTGGCACCGATCTGACGATCTATGCGATCTGTTCGGCGATGCGCACTGCGGCGCGCAGCCTGGAGATCGCCGAGGTGGCCGTGCGCTACCGCGACGCGGGCGTGGTGGGTTTCGACATCGCCGGAGCAGAGGCCGGGTATCCGCCGACCCGCCACCTCGATGCGTTCCAGTACGTCAACCGCGAAAACTTCCACTCGACCATCCACGCTGGCGAAGCGTTCGGCCTGCCATCGATCTGGGAGGCCGTGCAATTCTGCGGAGCGGCTCGGCTCGGTCACGGCGTGCGCGTCGTCGACGACATCGACGCCAGCGGCGACGGTCCCGAGAAGCTCGGTCGGCTGGCGAGCTACATCCGTGACGCCCGCATCCCGCTGGAATTGTGCCCGACCTCGAACGTCAACACGGGGGTCGTCCCGACGATCGCCGACCATCCGATCGGACTCCTCGGCCGTTTGCGTTTCCGGGTCACCGTCAACACCGACAACCGGCTGATGAGCAACACAACGATGACCAAGGAGATGACCAAACTCGCCGACGCGTTCGGTTGGGGTCTCGACGACTTCGAGTGGCTCACGGTCAATGCGATGAAGTCGGCGTTCGCTCCATTCCCCGAGCGGCTCAAACTGATCAACGGCATCATCAAGCCGCGCTACTCGATGCTCAAGGCCGAGCTGACACTCGGCGAGTCCTGACTTCTTGCTCCGGGAGGCCCCCATGGCTGTGACCACGACCATCGTCGACCATCCGGTGTGCTCCGATGCACTGGCGCGCATCCGCGACACCAACACGCCAGACGCGTTGTTTCGACAGAATCTCGAGCGCATCGGCTCGCTGCTCCTGGCAGAGGCGACGCGCGAGTTGCCGACGGTGGATGGCACCGTCGAGACACCGCTGACGACAGCGGCGGCGCAGCGCATCGCCGTGCAACCGGTGATCGTGCCGATCCTGCGCGCCGGACTCGGATTCTTGACCGCTGCGCAGGAGCTGTTGCCAAACGCCGATATCGGGTTCATCGGGATCGCCCGCAACGAAGAGACCCACCAACCCGAGCCGTATGTCAACAAGCTGCCAGACTCGCTCGCCGGCCGACCGACGATCATCGTCGACCCAATGCTGGCGACCGGGGGCTCGCTGGCGTTCACCGCCCAGCTCCTCATCGAACGCGGCGCCCCGACGCCGCTCCATGCGGTGTGCGCGCTCGCCGCACCGGAAGGCATCGCCGCGCTCGAAGCCGCAGGACTCGATATCCATCTCGTCACCGCCGCTGTCGATGAACGCCTCAACGACGATGCGTTCATCGTCCCCGGCCTCGGCGACGCCGGCGACCGCCAGTTCGGCACCCACCCCTAACTACGACATCAGGTGCCAGGCACCAAGTGTCGCCATCGGCGGCACGTGAACGACAGAGTCGGGCGCGACGGGTCGAGCGCACCTCTTCGCTCGTCGCGCCGATCGGTGCGACAGTGTCAGCTGTCGGGGGCGAGGGCGGCGAGGGCGGCGAGGAGTGCATCGAGGTCGCTCGCAGTGACGTCGACACCTTCGGCATACAACTTGACCTTCGGCTCAGTGCCGCTCGGGCGAACCTGGAGGCGCACTCCGCCGTCGAGCGACAAGCGCACCAAGTTCGCTTCCGGATACGAAGCGACGCCGACCACGTCACGACCGCCGATTTCGTTCGGTGGATCGGCTTCGATCGCCGCCACCCACCGCGCCCCCACGGCCGGCGAGATACGTACCGATTGCTCGGCGGTCACGTGCTGGCCGTGGCGGGCTGCGATCGCATTCAACCGATCCTGCAACGTGACGCCGTTCTGCGCGGCCAACGAGGCGATTTCGGCCATCATCACCGCCGCCGAGATGCCGTCTTTGTCGAGCGGCCGGTCGGCGACGAGATACCCGAGCGCCTGCTCGTAGCCGAACACCAGCCGCTGATCAGGACGTTCGGTCGCGATCTTGCCGATCCACTTGAACCCGGTGAACGTCTCCTCGCTGTGCACACCAGCGTCGGCCGCCAGATCCGCGAGCAGCGACGACGACACGAGTGTCGTCACCACCAACCGATCATCGCCCGAGGTGTGGCTCAGAATGTGGTCGGCGAACAACCACCCGATCTCGTCGCCACGCAGGCGCCGCCATGAGCCGTCCGGCTGTGGAATCGCGACGCCGAGCCGATCGGCGTCGGGATCATTGGCAATCGCAACGGCCGCACCATGCGACCGCGCCGTGTCGATCAGCAAATCCATCGCACCCGGCTCTTCGGGGTTGGGGAACGGCACCGTCGGAAAAGACCCATCGGGCTGCTGCTGCGCCGCCGTGGGAATCGGCGCTTCGAATCCGGCTGCCTGGAACGCCCGGGCCACCGCCGCACCGCCCACACCGTGGAGCGCGGTATACGCGACAGGAACGCCATCGACGTCAGGGCACAGGCGGACCGACGGCACCCAGTCGATGTACGCATCGGTCCACGTCGTGTCGAGCCGCACGACCCTCGCGTCGTTAGGTGCGGCGAGCGGCACAGTGAGCGGGTCGATCGCCTCGATCCGCTCTGAGATCTCAGCGTCGATGGGCGCCACGATCTGTGAGCCGGTCGAGAGGTACACCTTGTACCCGTT
The DNA here is from genome assembly GCA_013213745.1 of Ilumatobacteraceae bacterium. GTDB lineage: Bacteria > Actinomycetota > Acidimicrobiia > Acidimicrobiales > Ilumatobacteraceae > JABSQH01. The sequence goes on from JABSQH010000125.1 coordinate 68,659, forward strand.
GTCGGCAGGAGGGTTGTGCGAGGCCGTGACGACCACGCCGGCAGCGGCCTCCAACCCGGTGATCGACCAAGCCAGCACCGGCGTTGGCGTGAGCCCCGGGTGCAGCATGGCGCGGATACCCATCGCAGCGAGCACGCGCACAGAATCTTCGGCGAACGCGTCGCTCTTGCGGCGAGCATCGTGACCGATCACCACACCGCGCTCACGCACGCGCGGCATCGTCCCTGCGGCTTCCTGGTCGAGCAGCCATTGCCCCAATCCGGCGGCGGCCTGACGCACGACGAGGCGGTTCATGCGCATCGAACCCGCAGCCACGGCCGCGCGCAGTCCGGCGGTGCCGAACTGCAACCGTCCGGCAAACCGTGCTCGCAGCTCCTCGGCATCGCCGGTTTCAGCAGCGCCGATCAGCTCGTCGAGCTCGTCGCCGATGTCGGCGTCGGGTTCGGCGGCACGCCACGCACGGGCGGTTGCCAGCAGCGAATCGAGCGAGTCGTCCGGCGCAGGGTCAGCCATGCGGCTTGAGCGTACGCAGCTCGACGAGCGGCCGCGGCCCGACGTGGCTGATCACCTCGGCAGCGGCGATCGAGCCCAAACGACCGCAGTCGCCGAGATCGGCCCCGATCGTCAGGCCATGCAGAAAACCCGCCGCGAACAAGTCGCCAGCGCCGGTGGTGTCGATCACTTCGTCGACGCCGACGGCCGGCACTTCGAGCACCGCCTCGGGTGTCACGATCACGCAACCGTCGGGACCCACCGTGATCGCCGCGAGCTGACACTCGGCGCGTACCTTGGCGATCGCTGCGTCGAGTGACTCGGTGAGATACAGCGAGCGCAACTCGTCAGCGTTGCCGAACAGCAGGTCGACCTCGTCGGCGACGAGCGCCCGGAAATCGTCACGGTGACGATCGACGCAGAACGAGTCCGAGAGCGTGAGCGAGACGAGTCGCTCGTGACGATGGGCCACTTCCGCAGCCCGCCGGAACGCAGCTTTGGCGTCGTTGCGGTCGTACAGGTAGCCCTCCATGTACAACACCGCAGAGTCGGCGATGACGGACTCGTCGAGGTCGCTCGGCGCCAGAAAGCTCGACACACCGAGGTAGGTGTTCATCGTGCGTTCGGCGTCGGGCGTCACGACGATGACACACCGACCGGTAGGGATTCCGGGGTACGCAGTGCGTACTCCCGACGGCCGGGCGAACTCCACGCCGACGGCGCGCATGTCGTGGCCGAAGACGTCGCCGAGGTCGTCCTCGTTGACCTTGCCGATATAAGCGGCGCGGCCGCCGAAGCTGGAGATGCCACACACGGTGTTGGCAGCTGACCCGCCGCTCATCTCCACCGCTCCGTCGAGCGCCTCGTACAGCTCGGCGGAGCGTTCGAGGTCGACCAGGGTCATTGCGCCTTTGGCCAGGTCGTGCTCGGCGATGAACGTGTCTGGCGCCGGCGCGAGGACGTCGACGAGAGCGTTCCCGATACCGACGACTTGAAGGCGGGCAGGCGGACGCGCAGATGCGGGCGAGTCGGGCACGAGGGCGAACGCTAGCGCCGGTACCATCGCTCACGATGGCGCTGACATTTGCTCCCGAGGACCTCGACCCCTACCGCCTACCCTCGTGGGCCCGCCCGGTGCGCTACGACGTGCGCTTACGACCGTCGCTCGACGAGGCGACGTTCCTCGGTTCGGTCAGCATTCAGCTGGACCTCGATGCCCCAACCGAAGCACTCGTCTTGAATGCCGCCGAGCTCGACATCACCGGCTGCACGATCGACGACGACATCGTCGGGTGGGAACTCGACGAGGCCAACGAACGGCTGATCGTGGTCCCCGCCGAACCGATCGCTCGTGAACGCGTGCGGCTGCGCATCGAATTCGGCGGCACGCTCAATGATCAGTTGCGCGGCTTCTACCGCAGCACATACCTCGACGACGAGGGTGTCGAGCACGTGATCGCGACCACCCAGATGCAATCGACCGACTGTCGGCGCGCATTCCCCTGCTGGGACGAGCCCGAGTTCAAAGCCGTTTTCGGCATCACGCTCGACGTCACCGACGGGTTGACGGCGATCTCCAACGGCCCGGAGGTCGAGCGAACGAGTGCAGAGGGACGCACGGTGATCCGCTTCGCCGACACGATGGTGATGAGCAGCTACCTCGTCGCCTTCGTGGTGGGCGATCTCGAGATGACCGACACCGTCGACGTCGACGGCATTCCGTTGCGGGTCGTCCATGTCCCCGGAAAGGGGCACCTCACCGAGTTCGGGCTCGACGTCGGCGCGTTCTGCCTGCGGTGGTACCAGGAGTACTACGGCATCGCCTATCCGAGCGACAAGGTCGATCTCGTGGCTCTCCCCGACTTCGCAGCGGGAGCGATGGAGAACCTCGGCTGCATCACGTTCCGCGAGAGTCTGTTGCTCGTCGACCCAGAGCGCAGCACACAGAACGAACAGCAGCTCGTGGCCGATGTCGTCGCCCACGAGCTCGCGCACATGTGGTTCGGCGATCTGGTCACGATGCGCTGGTGGAACGGCATCTGGCTCAACGAGGCATTCGCCACGTTCATGGAAATCGCCGCCTGTGCGGCGTACCGACCCGACTGGGAGCGGTGGACCAGCTTCGGGCTCGAGCGCAGCGTCGCCTACAACACCGACTCGCTGGCCTCGACGCGTTCGGTCGAGTACGAGGTGCGGTCGCCACTGGACTGCGAGGGCATGTTCGACGTGCTCACGTACCAGAAGGGTGGGGCCTTGTTGCGCATGCTCGAGCAGTACCTCGGCGAGCAACGCTTCCGCGAAGGCGTCAGCCACTACCTGCGCACCCATTCGTACGGGAACACCGAAACGAACGATCTGTGGGATGCCATCGAGACCACCTCGGGTGACCCGGTGCGGCGAATCATGGACTCGTGGATCTGGCAGCCCGGTTATCCGCTCGTGTCGGCGAGCCTGTCGGCCGTTGGCACCACGCTGACGCTCGAACAGCACCGCTTCAACTTCGCTGGCGACGATCCCGACCCTGAACCGGGAGACGTCACCTGGGTGATTCCGGTGGCCGTCCGTGTGGGCGATGCCACATCGACGTTGCTGCTCGACAGCAGACGCGCCGAAATGGCGGTGACCGACCTCGGCGCACCGATCGTCGTCAATGCCGGAGGCGACGGCTTCTTCCGTGTTGCCTACGACAGCGAGCTGCGGAGCCGGTTGACACCAGAGGTGCTGTCGACGACGTCGACCCTCGAGCGATTCAATCTCGTCGACGACGCTTGGGCGGCAACAGTCGCCGGTCGGATGACCTCGGTCGAATTGCTCGACTGGCTCGATGCGTTCAGCGACGAAACCGAGCTCGCAGTGTGGCAGGCGATCGTCGGCGCACTGCGCGGCCTGAGTCGACTGGTCGACGACGACGCTCTCGATGCGCTCCAGCAACGCACCCGAGCGATGGTCGGGCCGGCCCTCACCACGCTTGGCGCACCCGTCGCCGACGAGACGGACCTCGCAGGCAAGCTGCGCGGCCTGTTGACCTCCACGATGGGCGTGCTCGGGAACGACGCTGCGACGATCGATCGCTGCCGTGACTTGTTGTTGGCGGCCGACGGCGGAGGCACCGATCTCGATCCTGAGCTGATTGCCGCAGCGACCACGGTCGTGGCGGCATCCGGCGACACCGCAACATATGAGCGAATGCTCGAGGGCTTCCGCACGGGCCCCACGCCACAGGACCAACTCCGCCACCTCTACGCATTGGCCGAGTTCGACGATGCCGACCTGATTCGCCGAACCTGTGAATTGGCGTTCAGCGACGACGTGAAGACGCAGAACGCACCGTTCCTGTTACGTCTGGCGATCGCCAACCGGCACCACGGCACAGCCGCGTGGCAGTTCCTGCGGGAGCGCTGGTCCGAGGCGAACGCGCGCTTTCCGAAGAACACGATCGTGCGAATGATCGAGTCGGTCGCGCTCCTCACAGCACCCGACGACGTCCACGACGTCCAGTCGTTTTTCGCCGAGCACCCGATCGAACAATCGATCAACACCCAGCGGCAAATCCTCGAACGCCAGCACGTCAACGCTGCGCTCCGCGCCCGCGAAAGCGGGCCGCTGGCCACTGCGCTGATCGGCAACTGACCGACTCGGGTTCAGACCCGTTCGGTCACAGGGTCCGTGCTGCGGCTGGGGGCTGACCCCAGCCGAAACGCGCGATTTCGTCATCCAACTATGCTTGAGATCCGTAGATATCCTCGACCGGGGATGGTCCACGGTCGAAAACGCCGAAAGGACAAACCCGATGAAGAAGCTCCTCGTAGCTGCAGCGGCCGCTGCCGCCGCACTCCTGACCGTGCCCGCCGGTGCGGCCAGCGCCCAAGATGACGTCTCGGTGATGCTGCTGCACGGCATCCCCGGCGTGCCGGTCGACGTGTACGTCGCTGGCGCCGAGTTGCTCCCCGACTTCCAGCCAGGTGACATGCAAGACATCAGCGGGTACGGCGGCGAAACACTCACTGACGTCGCCGTTGTTCCCGCCGGTGGCGACATCAGCGAGGCCGTGATCGAGGTTCCCGAGCTGGCCGTACCAGCGTCGGGCAACTGGACCGTGATCGCCCACCTCGATGCCGATGGCAACCCGACCATCACGCCGTATGAGAACGACACGACGGCCGCTGGGTCCGGCGAGGGACGTTTGGTCGTCCGCCACGACGCCGCAGCACCTGCGGTCGACATTCTGGTCGGCGGCGAGGCCGTGATCAGCAACCTGACGAACCCCGACGAGGCCGCGCTCGATCTGCCAGCTGGCGAGATCGCTGGCGCCCAGATCGCTCCGGCCGGTGGCGACCCGATCGCCGACGTCCCGACCGTGACGCTCGCTGCCGGCACCGGCCTGGTCGTGTACGCCGTCGGCTCGCTCGACGGTGGAACATTCACCTTCTACACCCAGGAGTACCCGCTCGCCGATGGGAGTGCCGTTCCGGCGCCGGGCGCCGAGGACGAGGGTGGCGACGGCACGCCGCAGCCCACGGCCGTGAACACCGGTGGTGAGCTGTCGTCGTCGAGCAACTCGCTCGTCCTGTTCGCCGCCGCTGCTGGCCTGTTCGCCCTCGCCGGTGGCGCCGTCGCCCTGCGTCGTCGCACCATCGAGAGCTGACCAGCCCACGACCACGAACACCGACCGATGTCTGCTCCGGCCACTGCTCCGGCTGACGATTCTGCGCCGCGCCGCACGCGCTGGCTCGGCGTCGTCGCCGGCGGCGCAGTGATCGCCGGAGCGGCATTGGTCGTGGTGGGGATCAACAACGGCGACAGCAGCGCCGGAAGCGTTGTGCTCGACGTTCCCGACGTCGTCTCCGAGGCGATCCCCACCACCGTGCCGCCGCTCGAGGTTCCCGCCGAGCGGTCCACGGCCGACGACGGGACCACTTCCGCTGTCGACCGTCTGTCCCCCTCGGTGGACCCTCCCGTCGTCGAGGGGGACAACACACCACCTGCGCCCAACCCGCTACGTGCGCAGCTCGGTGAGCGGTACTCGGCCATCCCCGCCGATGTCGAGCCGCGGCCACGACCGGTGGGCATCGAAATCGACACCATCGACGTCTCCCGATTCGCCATCCGCGACATCGGCCTCGAACCCGACGGTCAAATGGAGATCCCTGACGAGACCGAAATCGGCTGGTACCGCTACGGCGCCACCGCTGGACGCCCAGGCGCCACCGTGCTCGCCGCCCACGTGTCCTGGAACGGCACCACCGGCCCGTTTGCTCAACTCGGATCCGTCGAACCCGGCAACCGCATCGCCGTCACCCTCGACGACGGCACCACCCGGCACTATCAAGTCACCGAACGCGCCACCTACGGCAAACTCGAACTCCCCGGCGAACGCCTGTGGCGCAACACCGGCGACGAAGAACTCGTCCTCATCACCTGCGGCGGCGACTTCAACCCCGACCTCCGCCGCTACCGCGAAAACATCGTCGTCTACGCCGTACCCGTCGCCTGACAGCGCCGTTGGTCAGCGCTTGCGCAGCCACCACACCTGTTCTGAAGGAAATCGCTTGGCCCACTCCGCCGGCGTCCAGAACAACACACCGCTGGCACGCGTCGGCGCACGCAGCTCCCGATAGTCGAGCACCTCGAACCCGACTCGCCGGAACAACGCCATCCAGGCCTCGAAGGTGCGGTTGAACTCGATTCCGCCGGGGTCCTCGACGGCTTCCGTCCAATCCACCGAGTCGAGCCCGAAGTACGTGCGCTCGAGGGTGTACCCCACCGGTTCGGCACCGGTGGGCTCGGCGCAGATGATCGCCAACGGATGGTTACCGAGGAACGCCAGCTCGCCACCGGGCCTCAACAGCCGATGAGCTTCCGGGAGCCACACATCGGGATCGCACCAGATCGCCGCGCCGTACTCACTCACGGCGAAGTCGAACGACTCGTCGGGCTGATCGACACTCTCGGCGTTGCCATGCACCCACTGGATGTCGGCCATTCCGTGTTCGTCGGCCAGTCGACGGGCCGTCGCCAGCTGCGCTTCTGAGTTGTCGATGGCGTACACCTCGGCACCACGGCGGTGGGCCCACGCCGACACGTATCCGGTACCGCAGCCCAGCTCGATCACTCGCCGACCGGAGAGCTCGACGGGGAGCAGCGACACCTCGTCGTCGGGAATCTGCCAGATCCCCCAGACCGGATCGCCGGCCCACAGTGATCGACCGCCCTCCACCCACTTGGGGGCCTCAGCGTCCCAGTAGCGCCGGTTCTCGGCAACGTGTTCCGGCAGCTCACTCATGGCCGGGACGGTAGCCGGGGGCAACGAGCCCGGACCTTGGGATTGTCGAACGCTCTCGAAAGTAGGGTGCCGATCGGGGACAACTGAGGAGGCCGTAGTGACCGAGACCGACGATGCAACCCGTTCAGCGAATGACGCAGGGGCGCGTGGCACCGACATTCTGACCGGCGAGTTGTCCGGTCAGCAGCTCGCCGACGGCGTGTACGTGCTCCCCGGCCAGGGCAACTCGCTGGCGATCGAGACCGATGCGGGTGTCGTGGTCGTCGATGCCAGTGGAGCCCGCCACGCACCGCACATGATCGCCGAGCTCCGCCGGCGAACCGACGCCCCGGTTCACGCCATCGTGTACAGCCACGGCCACCACGGCTACAACGCGGCAGTCGACATCTGGCAGGAGCACAACGCCGAACGTGGCGATCCCCCTGCCCGACTGATCGGCCATGAACGGCTGGTGCACCGCATGGCGCGATACCGCGAAACCGCCGAGCTCCAAACCCGCATGCTGGCGATCCAGTTCAGTTCACGGCGACAGGTCCCGCTGGCGATCCTGGCCAAGGGACTGGCGCTACACGACCTGACCGAGACGTTCTCCGACTCGATGACCGTCGTCGGTGGTCGCCGCCCGGTCGAACTGTTGTGGGCACCGTCGGAGACCGACGACGCACTGGCGGTGTGGCTCCCGGTGGAACACATGCTGTTCGGCGGCGCCGCAACGCCGGGTTTCACGATCCCCAACATCGGTACCCCGTTGCGCACACAGCGCCTCACGATCCGGTGGGCCGACACCCTCGATCGGTTGGCCGCACTCGACGCGGCGACGCTGATCACCGAGTTCGGGCCGCTCGTCGAGGGCGACGCCGTGCGCCACCAGCTCAACGAAACCGCCCGCGCCCTGCGCTGGTTGCGTGCTGAGGTCGTCAAACGGATGAATGCGGGCATGAACGAACACGAGATCCTCGCCGACATGTCGTATCCCGACGCGCTCTTCGACCAGGCGTGGATGCGGCCGACATATGGTGCCCCGGACTACATCGTGCGCGATCTGTACCGCGAGGAGAACGGTTGGTGGGACCGCAACCCGACCACGTTGCACCCAGCGGCCCCCGAGGCCGCGGCCGCGGCTGTCCGCTCGGCGATCACCGACCCCGCAGCGGTCATCGCCCGCGCCCGCCAACTGGCCGATGCCGGCGAGACACAACTCGCGCTGCACGTCATCGACGTCCTCGCCCTCGACCCGACCGACGATCAGTACGGCACCGAGGCTCGCGCCCTCAAAGCGGAGCTGTCGCGCACCCGCGCGTCCGAGGTCGAGCCGTTCGTGTCGAAGTCGTGTTACCACAGCAGCGCCCGCTTGCTCGACGGCAACAACCTCAGCTGGACCGCCCTCCCGTAAGCGCACGACGCCAGAGGACCCGCACGACCCCACCGGATTAGCGTGGTGTCATGTCGCTGACGGTCAACGTCGACAACTTCGTTCGAGCCGAGACGAGCCGGATGTTCGCGAACCAACTGGCGCTGAGCGGAGGGGTGAACGAGTGGGCCCACGGGCGCCGGCCGCAAGGTGCGTCGAATCAGACCGTGATCCGAATGAACCGCGACACGTTGTACAGCTCGGCAGTGGTCGACATCAGCGAAGGCGCAACGCTCACCATGCCCGACGGCGGCGGCCGGTACATGTCCGTCCAGGTGATCAACCAGGACCACTACACGAATCGGATCTTCTCGGGACCCGGAACATTCGATCTGTCCACCGATGTGTTCGACACGCCATACGTGGCGCTCATCGGTCGAACCTTCGTCGACCCCGACGACGATGACGACATCACGGCCGTGCATGCCCTGCAGGACGCGCTGCAGGTGTCGGCGGCGTCATCTCGCCCATTCGACCATCCCGACTACGACAGCGAGTCCAGCGAGCGGACGGCACGACACCTCCGCGGGCTCGCCGGCGGGCTGCAGGACGCCGTCACGATGTTCGGAGCGCGCCGCGACGTCGACCCCGTCCATCATCTGCTCGGGACAGCCATGGGGTGGGGCGGGCTCCCGGAGCACGAGGCGTTCTACGTCAGCGACTTTGAGCGACGCGCCACCGCAGATCACACGATGACGCTCAGCGACATCCCCGCCGACGCGTTCTGGTCGGTGACCGTCTACAACCGGGACGGTTTCTTGGAGGCCAACGCACAACGTCGTTACAGCCTCAACAGCGTGACAGCGCATACCGCAACCGACGGGTCGGTGACGGTGCGGTTCTCCCCCGACGTACACGACGACCCGAACTGGCTGCCGATCACCGACGGTTGGAACTACACGCTGCGCCTGTACCAGCCCCGCCCCATTGTGCTCGACGGGTCGTGGACGCCACCAACACCACGGCCCGTGTGACGGGCCCGGAGTGGAGCTAAGGAGAATCGAACTCCTGTGCTCTGACGAGCCCTGGCGCCCTCATTCGTCGGGCGCAGGACCTCGGTGGAATAGAACAAAACCCACCGAGGGAATCGTTCGGACGAAGCGCCCGACGCTTGAGTGGAGCTAAGGAGAATCGAACTCCTGACCTCGACAGTGCGATTGTCGCGCTCTACCAACTGAGCTATAGCCCCGTACAGCCAGTGAAGTGTAGCGCTCAGGCGGCCCATCGACGCCGGGATCGACGGCCGCGCGGTTCACCCGAGCGGCGTACGGATCAGCGCTGGTCGAGCCAGCCGTCGTGCCAGCCGGACTGCTCGCGCTGACGGATCTGGGCGAGCAGGTACACGTACCCACACAGCGCCAGGAACGACAGGGCAAACACGTACAACATCACCGTCGACGACGTGGTCGCCGCGAGGAACAGCGTGCATGCCGTGGAGATGACGAGGAGGAACAGCATGTTCGTCCGACGACGGCGAGGGTCTTGACGGGGGTCGGCCTGCGCTCGACCCGCGTGGCCGCGGTCGCGATTGCGCTCCATCTGGGTGGTGCGGTGATCCCAATGCTGCTCGCCGGTCGGATCGCCATGGGTGCGATACCCGTTCTGGCTGCTCGCCGCCTGTCGGCGGGCGGGGTGTTGGCGCGGCGTCCCACTGCGGTTCGTCGGAGTCGACGAACGCAACGACGCCTGACGGTGATGGGGTGTACCGTCGTGCGTGCGGGCGGTGCGTTGCCCGGCACGGCTCGCAGGCGCCAGCGGCCGGCCGATCGGGCGAATCGCACCGCGCGGTGGCGTCGAGGTGGTCTGCAGGGTCTTCAGCTGCCGGCGGAAGTCCGTGACGGAGGAGTTCGGCCGGTTGTCCATCCGCGAACGCAGCATCGGCGGGATGAGCACAGCAGCCCATGCGGCGGCGACGACGAGGAGAACGAGTTGAGCCATATGCGAAGCGTGATCGTGAAGTGATGACGGGAGGCGGTCGGCGGAGGTGACCTGCGACGAATGCGACTGTAACGCCAGACGTCGCTATGTGACGATTCTACGACGATTGTGACAGAGCGGGCAATGACCGATGGGACGCCAGTCATAGTAGTGGCTCAGTCACGCTCCGCGGTGGACGGTTCGTATCGATCGGACAGACCCGGCTCAGTCGACCTGATCCCGGCGAAACGTGCCCGACCGCCCTCCGGTCTTTTCCCACAACGTGAGCTCACCGATCACCATGCCGCGATCGGCCGACTTGCACATGTCGTACACGGTGAGTGCGGCCGTGCTGCACGCGTGGAGCGCCTCCATCTCGACGCCGGTCCGATCGACGGTGTCGACGTGGGCCTCGATCGCGACAAAGTCATCGCCGATTTCGAAGTTGACCGAGACGGCGCCGACCAGCAGCGGGTGGCACAACGGGATCATGTCGGCGGTGCGCTTCGCCGCCTGGATACCGGCGACTCGGGCGACCGCGAGCACATCGCCTTTCTTCACCTCACGATTGGCGATCGCCGTCGTCGTCTCGGGCTGCATGAACACCTTGCAGCGAGCAACCGCCCGGCGGTGCGTCGGCTCTTTTGGGGTGACATCGACCATCCGGGCGCGGCCGAGGGGGTCGAGGTGGGTGAACGACAGATCACTCATGTGCGTCCCGACGCTAGTCGGCCGATCGGGCGGGTACCGTTCCGCCCATGTCCGACGAGTTGCCGTACGACGCGATTTCACACATCCGTACCGACGGAGTGCGACTCATCGACATCCTCGTCGACTACGGACTCACCGCCGACGTGCCGTCGTGTCCGGGCTGGACGCTCGCCGATCTCGGGTGGCACATGGGCAGGGTGTGGGAGTTCTGGGGCACGATCGTCGCCGAACGTGTCACCGAGTTCGACGGCTCGACCTACGTGGAGCCCCCTCGACCCGACGACGACGCCCTCATCGATTGGATCACCGCTGCACACACGGCGCTGTACTCCGCCCTGGTCGACAGCCGCACCGGTCGGCGAGTGTGGACATGGGCGGGCCAGCACGACGTGGAGTGGGTCCGCCGTCGGATGACCCAAGAGACCGCCGTCCACCGGTGGGACGCAGCCAACACGGTCGGCCGCCCGTACACGATTCCCACCGCCGTCGCCGCCGACGGCATCGACGAGTTCTTGATGTGGCACGCCCGCTTGGCTCCCGACGCCGAGCCGGTGGGCAGCACGGTGCACATCCACTGCACCGACACCGACGTCGATGTCGCCGAGGGCACCGACGACCGCTCGTTGGTCGACGGCGAGTGGATGATCACCGACCTCACCACCTCCGGAGCGACGTTCACGCGCGAACACGCCAAGGGTGATGTGGCGATCCGCGGCAAGGCCGCCGACGTGTTGTTGTGGCTATGGGGCCGAGAGGCCGGGTCGCTCGAGTTCCTCGGCGATCCCGACGTTGCCGAGCGTTTCCGCACGGCGCTGGCCCGCTGAAATTCAGCCGCCGATTTGGCTCATCGACTTCGCCGGGCGGACGAAGTTGACCTGATTGATGCGGTGTCCCGCCCACTTCGTGGCTACCGCCGATTCGATCCGCGCAGCGAGCTGATCGTCGGTCTTTCCGGCGCGCATCGCCGTCATGAGGTCGAACTCCTTGGTGGCGAACAGACAGGTGCGGAACTGCCCCTCTGCGGTCAGTCGAACGCGGTCGCAGTCGCCGCAAAACGGCTTGGTCACCGTGGGGATCACCCCGACGGTTCCGTGGCCATCGAGGTACCGGAAACAATCGGCGGGCGCGGCGCCCCTGGCGGGCAGCTGTTCGAGCGGGAACACTGCAGCGATGCGGTCGACGATCTCGTCCTGGCCGACGACACGGTCGTCGACCCAGTGGCCATCGGCGTCGAGTGGCATGAACTCGATGAATCTCATCTCGACGCCCTGGTCTCGACCGAAGCGCGCCAGATCCACGATCTCGTCGTCGTTGACGCCGCGCTCGACGACGGCATTGATCTTGACCGGATCGAAGCCCGCTTCTTGGGCGGCGACGATGCCGTCGAGCACACGCAGCAACTCGTCGCGGCGCGTCATCTCGGCGAACTTGGTGCGGTCGAGGCTGTCGAGACTGATGTTCACGCGGCGCAACCCGGCCGCCCGCAGCGGAGCGGCGTGCTGGCGCAGTGTGGCACCGTTGGTCGTCATCGCCAGATCCACCGGACCGTGCGGCCCGTCGATCGCCGCCAAGCGCTCGACCAGGCTGCTCACATGCGCCCGCACCGTGGGCTCCCCACCGGTGAGGCGAATGCCGCGGACCCCGTAGCGCGTGACGAACAAGGTGGCGAGTCGCTCGATCTCCTCGAACGTCATCACGCCGGACCGAGGCAGCCAGGTCATGCCCTCTTCGGGCATGCAGTAGGTGCAGCGGAAGTTGCAGCGATCGGTGATCGAGATGCGCAGGTCTTCGATGACCCGGTTGAACGGGTCGATCAGCGGCTGCAACTCCATGAGACCAGGGTATCGACGCACACGCCACGACTTCCCAGCGGTGAGCGAACCGTCCCCCTATGAGCCCTTTCCCTCGCCGGAGGCCACACCACGTCGGTTGCGGTGAGCGAAGCGGCTCCCCCGGGCGCTTTCCCTCACCGAAGGCCGAGGCTCAGCGGTCGCCGCGCAACGCGAGGGTGGCCACCTCGCCGCCTTCGGCGATGCCGTCACCGTCGGGGACCACCGCCAGTGCATCGGCAAGGGCGGTGGCCGCCAGCTGGTGACTGCCCTGTGCGCCCACGGGGCGGACGTGCAGGCGGCCGTCGTCGCCGAACTCGGCGCGGACCCGCATGAACTGCACCTTGCCGTCGGCGCGCCGCTGAAGCGGCTCGTCGGCGATGGCGACCACACTGGGACGGGTCAGTTCGCGATGACCCATCATCCGGCGCAGTGCCGGGCGGGCCAGCAACTCGAAACTCACGAGCGAGCTCACCGGATTGCCCGGCAAGCCGAAAATCGGCACGTCGTCGAGCCGACCGAATGCGAACGGCTTGGCCGGCTTGATGGCGATCTGCATCCAGGTCATGTCGGCGATGCGGCCGAGAACCGCCTTCACCACGTCGTAGTCACCCATCGACACGCCGCCGCTCGACACGATCGCATCACAGGTCGTCGCCGCCTCTCGGATCACGCGCTCGAAGGTGGCTTCGTCGTCGGGCACCACGCCGAGATCGACCACGTCACAACCAACCTCGGCGACCAGCGCGGCGAGCATCGTCTTGTTGCTCTCGCGGATCTGCCCCGGTGCGAGTGGCGCGCCGTCGTCGACCAACTCGTCGCCGGTCGACATCACCGCCACCTTGAGCCGCGGATGGACGACCACGGTGGCGGCGTTCACGCTGGCGAGCACCGCTGCCACCGGCGGGGCGACCACAGTCCCGGCGACGAACAGCTCGTCGCCTGGCTCGACGTCCTCTCCTGCTGCGCGCACCGCTGCGCCGACCGGCACCGTGCGCGACAGACGAACGTGCTCGTGTCCGCCGACGTCACCGAGGCGTTCGGAGTCCTCGACCATCACCACCGCATCGGCACCTGGTGGGATCGGCGCACCAGTCATGATGCGAATGCACTCGCCGGTCTGCAGCTCGTGATCGGACGCGGCGCCCGCAGCGATTTCGTCGGCCACCACCAACTCGACCGGCGCCTGCGCCACGTCGGCGGCGCGCACTGCGTATCCGTCCACCGCAGTGTTGGCGAACGGAGGCACCTGTTCGGTGGACACCACCGGCTCGGCGAGCACCAGCCCCACCGCATCGCGGAAGCCGATTTCGATCGGAGCGAGTGGCGGGCACGAGCCGAGGACGAACGCTTGAGCATCTTCCAATGGCGTCACGCCGTCACGGTACCGGTCGGTGGTTCCCGACGTCGGTTCCGGTCACCCGGCCCGGCCGTATGGTGGCGGGGTGACCACGCCGCTCTCCGCCTTTCCTGCAGACGGGTACATCGCTCGCTGGCGGCGGTGGGAACACGACGCCGACGAGACCCTCTCATTGCGGTGGGAGAACGAAGGGTGGACAGCGACGGGCGAAGTCGGTCGGGAAGCGGTGACCTATGTGATCCGGCTGTCACCGACCTGGCAGGTCCGCCAGTTCCTCCTCTTCCGCGACCTCTCCGACCCCGATCTCTGGCTCGGCACCGACGGTGGCGGTCGATGGGGCGAGATCAACGGCGCCCACCGACCCGAACTCGACGGCTGCATCGACATCGACCTCGGGTGCACACCGTTCACCAACACATTGCCGATCCGGCGGATGCAACTCGACGTCGGCGACGCGGGCGACATCAACGTGGCGGTGATCGACGTCGAGACGCTCGCGGTCGAGCCGACCCGTCAGCGGTATCACCACGTCGCACCTCGCCGATTCGAGTACACCAACCTCGACTCGGGTTTCGTCACGCGATTCGACGTCGACGAGTACGGCCTGGTGCGCGACTACCCCGACCTCTTTCGCCGCACCTAGATAGACGGCATCTGGTGCCTGGCACCCGATGTCGGTTACAGCTCGGAGAGGTGGTCGCGCAGCGGCGCGGCGAGTTCGGGGTGCGACAGGCCGAGGCTGACCGACGCGGTGAGGAACCCCAACGGATTGCCGGTGTCGTAGCGCTCGACATCGGCAACCACGGCATGAAACGGCGAGCGGGCGGCCTGGGCACGCAACGCGTCGGTCAGTTGCAGCTCCCCGCCGCGACCCGGTTGAAGAGCGGCAATCTCGCCCCACGCGTCGGCGGTCAGGACGTACCGACCGGTAAGGATGAAATTGCTCGGTGCTTCGTCGGCCGGCGGCTTCTCGACCAGATCGCGCACCGGAATCACTCCGTCGGGCAACCGCTCCCCCGACGGGTCGATGACACCGTAGGAGCTGACCTTCGAGCGTTCGACCTCGAGCACCGCAACGACACTCCCGCCAGTGGACGTACATACGCCGTTCATCTGCGCCAGCAACGACGAGTCGCCCATCAGCTCATCGGGAAGGAGCACGGCAAACGGCTCGTCGCCGACCGCCTCGCGAGCACAGCCAACGGCGTGGCCAAGCCCCTTCGGCACGTCCTGATACACAACGGTCGCCTTCCAGTCGCGACCGATCGACTCGACCCGCTCGGCGGCATCGTCCTTGCCCGCAGCACGTAACGCCTCGACCATCTCGGGGGCTGGCGACAGGTACGCCTCAACGGCCGGCTTGGCGTGGCTCGAGACGACGACGATGTGCTCGATGCCCGCGCCGAGCGCCTCGTCGATGACAACTTGCAGCGCCGGGCGGTCGCCGATCGGGAAGAGTTCTTTGGGTACCGCCTTGGTCGCCGGAAGAAACCGAGTGCCCAGTCCGGCCGCGGGAATCACTGCACTTCGCACCTGCATGCGGGCGACCCTACTCACACGCTTCCGATCAACAGCGGCCACATCGCAGCCGTTCTTCGGGAGTCGACCAATCGCTCGATATCGTGTGTCCCCCGATGCCCACCTACGTCTACAAGTTCGTCGACTCCGGCGAGACGATCGAGGTCCAACAGGCCTTCAGCGATCCGACGTTGACGGAGTATGCGCACCCCGAGTCGGGCGAGACGTTGCCCGTCAAAAAGGTGTTTCAGCCGGTCGGTGTCACCTTCAAGGGTTCCGGGTTCTTCAAGACCGACAACCGGTCGTCGAAGAATGGCTCGTCGGGCTCGTCCAAAGGCAGCAACGAGAGCTCGAAGTCCGAGTCCACGAGCGACTCGAAGGGCGACTCGTCGTCGGGGCCGTCGAGCGATGCGACGACGAGTTCCAACTCGAGTTCGTCTTCGAACTCGACGTCGGGAAATTCATCGTCGGGCTCCTCGTCGTCGTCGTCGTCCTCCTCTTCGTAGGCCTCACCGGCCCGCTCGCGCCTCGCGCCACGGCACACCTCAACGTGCGTGTCAACGCGCCTGGAGGACACATGGGTCTTGCATTTCGCCGGTTGCTTTCGCGACATCGGTGGGCGTACTGGTTGCTCGTCGCAACGGTTGCGGCGATCGTCGCATCGTCCGTGCGGTCGGCGATGACCGACGCCGAGCGCGCCCGAGACACGTGGACGACAACCGCGATCGTGCTCACTGCCGCCCGCGATCACGTTGCCGGCGAACCGATCGAGTTCGACAGCGTCGAGCTGCCGATGGCCGCGATCCCGGCCGGTGCGCTGGAGACGCTGGGCGGCGACGGACTCGCCCGGCAAGCAATCATGGCGGGCGAGATTCTCACCGCCGT
The DNA here is from genome assembly GCA_013213745.1 of Ilumatobacteraceae bacterium. Taxonomy (GTDB): domain Bacteria; phylum Actinomycetota; class Acidimicrobiia; order Acidimicrobiales; family Ilumatobacteraceae; genus JABSQH01. The sequence continues at coordinate 85,065 of JABSQH010000125.1, forward strand.
CGATGTTGGCGGGGACACCTCCGGTATCGCGGCGGCCGGCAGCCTGACGATCGCCATCCGTTCATACGACGCCCCGATCGCACGGGTCGGCGACAACGTACACGTCCTTGCTGAGGGCCTCTCGTTGTCGCCGGCGGGCATGGTCGTCGACGTGATCGACGACGTCGTCCACGTCGCGGTGCCAGAGTCCGATGCGCCTGCGGTCGCCCTCGCAGCCAACAACGGCACCGCAACCATCGCAGTCGCCCCATAGATCGCGCACAGAAAAACCGGGGATTCCGTGCGATTTGCGCACGTCTCCGCGAACAGAACCGGCGATCGTCGACTCCTCCGCCGAAATTGTCACCAGGACGTGCGATTTGCGCACGGAATCCCCGGTTTTTCGGGAGGCGTGGGGGTCCGTCAGCGCACTCCCGTGGCGATGAGCACGAGGACGAGGATGCCCAGGCCGACCCGATAGATCACGAACGGCATCAAACTGTGCGTGCGTACGAGGGTCACCGTTCCCCAGACCGCAATCCACCCTGCGATCGCCGACGTGATGATCCCGACGATCGTGGGGACGATCAGGTCCTCGGGGATCCCCTCGCTCAAGAGGCCGGCCCCTTTGAAGACGACCGCGCCGAAGATGACCGGAATCGACATCAGGAAGCTGATGCGAACGGCGGCATCGCGGTCGAACTTCAGGAATCTGGCGGCGGTCATCGTGATACCCGAGCGCGACGTACCTGGATTGAGGGCGAGCGCCTGCGCGGCTCCGACGGTGAGCGCATCCTTGGCCGAGAACCCGTCGACCCGGCGCGTGCCGGCGCTGCGGTCGGCCCAGCCGAGGAGCAGACCGAACCCGATCAGTGAGACGGCGATGATCGCCGGGGTGCCGAGGGTGGAGTCGATCTGGTCTTCGAACAGCGCACCCACCGCCGCTGCGGGAAGCGTCGCCAGCACGAACAGCCAGGCCAAGCGCCCCTCGGTGGTCGTCGGACGCTTGCGCTGGAACACGAGCTTGGTCCCCTCGACGACGTACGTCGTGACATCGCGCCAGAAGTAGGCGACCACCGCCACCAGCGTCCCGAGGTGCAAAGCGACGTCGAACGACTTCTTCAGCGAGTCGGACTCGAGCTCCTCCCAGCCGAACAACCAGGGAACGAGCAGCAAGTGACCGCTCGAGGAGATCGGCAAGAACTCGGTGAGACCTTGCACGATCCCGAGAATGATCGCCTGGTAGATCGGCACGCCCGCACTGTCTAGCGGTTACGGGCATCGCCAGTGCGTTCAGGTCGAGCTGGTCGAGGGAACGATGCGTGGCGTCCACGGCCGCGGCTTGTCCCAGTGGTGCCCCACGACTCGACCCTTGCGCAGCGCGGCGAGGAACGACGGCGCATCGTCGAAGTCAGGCATCTCGACGTAGGCCGCCCCGAGCGCGTCGGGAACATGCGCGTCACTTCCTGCGCCAGCCAACAAGTCGTGCTCGTCGGCGAACGCGGCCGCCCTCCGGTTGAGACTCGACAGCGAGGTCTTCGAGTTATGCACCTCGACCGCATCGATCAGGCCCTGCGCCGCCAATTCGTTCAGCGCCGGCTCGGCGAGATTGCGGCGCATCGGGTCGAACGGGTGAGGGATGTACACCACGCCGCCCTGCGCACGGATCTGGCGCGCCGCTTCGACATGCCCGATCCCCATCGGCACCCGCTCGGTGAGAAACAGGCCGATGATCTCACCCATCGCCGTGCGCAGCTCTTCGCCGACCACGACTCGGCACGGCAGTTGGTCGGCGAGTTCAACTGCGCCAGCTACGGCGTTGTGATCGGTGATGCACAACACGTCGATCCCGGAAGCGACAACGGCGTCGTGCAATTCGTCGGGCGTCGTGGTCGAGTCCCCACTCCACATCGTGTGGCTGTGCAAGTCGACGCGCAGACAACCATCGGTAATCGGCTCGGCAAGGTGCGGATGCCGTTCGATCGCCGCGGCGGTGGGAGTAGCCACGAACGTCACGGTATCGCCGAGCCGATCCAGCCGACCGATCGGGTGCTCGCTGCGTTTCTTGTTGCGAAGACGTGCGAATAGCGCACGCAATCCCCGGTTTTTCGGGTTGTGGGTGGGGTTTAGGATGACCCGCGGGGAAAGGGGGCGCCGATGGTGTCGACGCTGTTGGAGAGGGTCGCTGCGCGTGGCGACGAATTGGCGATCGCCGACGAGGTCGGCGACCTGACGTGGGGGGAGTTCAACGAGCGCGAAAACCGCTTGATCGATGGGCTACGCGGGCTCGGGCTCGGCGTGGGCTCGACGATCGCGCTGCTCGGCAACAACCGTCGCGAATGGGTCGAGGTGCTCGGTGCCGGGGGTGGCATCGGTGCGGTCAGCGTGCCGGTCAACTGGCACTTCTCGGTCGACGAGGTGGCCTACATCCTCGAGAATTCTGGAGCCGATGCACTCATCGCGGACGCCGAGTTCGCCGACACCGCCCTGGCCGCCGCCGAGCAGTCCGGCGTCGGGATCCGGATCGCTTACGGCGGGCCGATCGACGGGTTCACCGACTACGACGAGCTGCTCTCCTCGGCATCGCCCGCCGAGCCCACCGAAGAATTCGGCGGGGCAACGATGTTCTACACATCGGGCACCACCGGACGGCCAAAGGGCGTGAAGTCGACGCTGCAAGCCGTCGGCGGCGACCCGCAAGCCGCTGCCGACCAGCTCGCGATGCTGATGACGTTGTACGCCAACCCGATCGACGACGACAGCGTCGTGTTGTGCAACGCGCCGCTGTATCACGCCGGGCCACTCGCGTTTTGCGGTGTCCCATTCCTCCTCGGTGCGTCACTCATCTTGCGCCGAAAGTGGGATGCCGCCGAGACGCTCGAGCTCATCGACCGCTACGCCGTCAGCCACTATTACGCGGTACCGACGTTCTTCACCCGCATGCTCAAGCTGCCGGACGAGACCAAAGCGGCGTTCTCCGGCGACAGCCTGCGGTTCGTGATGCACACCGCAGCGCCGTGCCCGCCGCCCGTCAAGCAGCAGATGATCGAGTGGTGGGGTCCGGTGATCAACGAGCTCTACGGCGCCTCTGAGGGCGCAGGTACGGGCACGCTCGCCACATCGGAACAGTGGCTGGCCAAGCCCGGCACCGTCGGCACGGCAACGGCGGTGACCGAGGTACTGATCGTCGATGACGACGGCGAGCGACTGCCCGCCGGCGAGGTCGGGCAGATCTACATGAAGAGCCTGTTGGGCATCGATTTCGAATATCTCGGCGACGAGGAGAAGACCAAAGGTGCGCACCTCGAGCCGAGCGTGTTCTCCTTCGGCGACGTCGGCTACCTCGACGAGGACGGGTTTCTGTTCCTGTCCGACCGCAAAATCGACATGATCATTTCGGGTGGCGTGAACATCTATCCCGCTGAGATCGAAGCGGCGATCATCACCCACCCCGAGGTCGCCGACGTCGGCGTGTTCGGGGTGCCCAACGACGACTTCGGCGAAGAGGTGAAGGCCGCGGTGCAGCTCGTCGACGGCGCCGATTCGGAACGGGTCGAGGCCGAGCTCAGGGCGTTGTGTCGCGAGACACTCGCAGGATTCAAGGTCCCGCGTTCGTTCGACTTCATCGAGCTCCCACGCACCGCCACCGGAAAGCTGCCCAAACGCGAGCTGCGGGCCAAATACTGGGACGACACCGGTCGAACGATCTGAGCGAAATCGGACAGTAGCCGTAAGGGACATGCGGCCGGGCCGTCAGAACCGGTGAAGCCCGGAGGAGCCGGGCATGGATGAAGGGACCCGCCATGGGACACCGACCCGCACAGCCCGCCGCCCATCTGTTCACCACGATCGCCGGATTCCTGGCCGTCGTCGCCGTAGCGATGAGTGCGCTGGTGATCGGCGCCGCCCCGGCCATCGCCGCACCCGGGGTGCACCCCGGCGGTGACTGGCTCGACCTCGTCACCAGAAAAGGCCACAGCGACACCAGCGACCGGGGCGACAACGGCTTGCGCTGCTGGAGCAAGAACTCGCAGGGCCCGCTCGGCCTCGGAGTCATGGGCGACATCGGTGATGCCATCGGTGAGATGGGCGACTTCCTCCCACCCGTGTCGCTGACCGGCGGGATCATCTTCGACCCTGCCGGCATCGAGACGGTCGTGCCGTTCCGCGTGCTCGAGACACGCGCCGGTGAGCCCACCAGTGACGGCCTGCAGGAAGGGATCGGGCGCCGCACACCGGGTCAGGTGACCACGGTCGACGTCGCCGGCCGCGCCGGTGTCGACGTCGACGCCGAGGCTGCGATCACGTTGACGGCGATCAGCCCGGGGGCGAACGGCCACGCCACGGCCTACCCATGAGATGCGCCCTAACCCGACGCATCCACGCTGAGCTACCGGGCGGGCCACGCCATCGCCAACTCCGCAACCATCGACCCCGCCGCCGACGACACGCTGTGCTTCTTCAGCCAGTGTTCGGCCGACTACGTCGTCGATGTCACCGGGTTCGTGCCCTTCAGATCGACCGTCGGCACCATGACGCCGGGACGGAGACGAATGTTGTCGTCGCCCGACGAGGCGGCATCCCGGCCAACGCCACGGCAGCGATCCTCAACTTCGCCGTCGCTGGTCCGGAGCAGAACGGCGACATGGCGGCGTACCCGTGTGGTGAAGGACCATTGCAGTCATCGATCCTGAACTATGCCGCTGGACAGACGATCGCCAACGGGGCGACGATTGCGATCGGTGCGGGCGGCACCGTGTGTGTCTTCACCCAGCGAGCGATGGACCTGGTGATCGACGCCACCGGATACCACGTCGACGGTGCTTCACCGACGACGTTCGAGCCGAAGCGGTTCTTCGAGACGCGGCCCGGAGAGACGACTTTTGATGGTCAACAACAACGAGTGGGATGCCTCGAGCCGCAGCAGGTCACCACGATTCAGATCGCTGGACGGGCCGGCATCCCGGCATCGACTCCGGTGGTGGTGGTGGTGGTCAACGTGGCATCGGTGATGCCGATCGGACCGGGATTCGTGCGGCTGTTTCCGTGCCACAAGCCACAGCCCGGGACCTCGAACCTGAATCATCAGGACCTCCAGACGATCGCCAACAACGCGACGATCCAGCTGTCGGAGGCGAGGACCGTCTGTGTCTACAACCACCGCCAGATGGACCTGATCCCGGAAGTGACCGGCTACACCCGCTGACTCAACGACCTGTAACGGTTCGTCTCTGAGACGATTCGTTACAGGTCAGGTGCCGGACATGGTGACGTCGGTGATCACCAGACTCATCCCGGCCGATCGCATCGGCAACCAGTCGATGTCACCGCCGATCTCAGCGATGTCGAGCAGCATCTTCTGCAACGTCGAGGCAATCGTGACCTCGCGGACCGGGGCCCCGACGGCGCCGTTGTCGATCAACAGTCCGGCGGCGCCGGTGGAGAAGTCACCACTGATCGGGTTGACACCGGAGTGCAGCCCCTGCATTTGCTGGACGAGCAAGCCACGGTCGATGCCGGCGATCAGCTCGTCTTGGGACTTGGTACCGGGAACGAGCGAGAGCGCCAGACACCCGACGCCTGGAGTGCCAGCGAATCCACCTCGGGTGGCGTTCCCGGTCGAAGAGACGTGGGCGCGGCGAGCCGAATACGAGTTGTGCACGAACTGCTGCAACACGCCGTCATCGATCAGCACGTTGCGGCGTGCCGCGAGACCTTCGCCGTCGACATCGGTCGCGGTGTAGGCGAGCGGGTTCGTCGGATCGTCGACCAGGGTGACGCCGGAGGCCGCGACCTGCTCGCCGAGTCGATCCCGAAACAACGAGCGTCCCTTCACGACGGCTTCGCCGTTCAGCGTCGACGAGATCACCGACAGGAACTGCGCCGTCACGAACGGGTCGAGCACGACGGTGAGTCGTTCGCTCGCGGGCTGCGTGGCGCCGAGTAGTCGAGTCGCCCGCTCGACGGCCTCCCGGCCGGCGCGTTCGAGGTCGAACTCGGCCGGCGACCGGCCGACCGAGAATCCGAACCCGGTCTGTGTCTCGGCGTCTTCGCCTTCGCCCTCATCGGCGAGTGTCGACACCGACACGTAGCAGCCGTTCTCGCGACCGGAGCGGCGGATGCCGGTCGTCGTGGCCACCGCCGCTTCGGCATGGGCGTCGGCGTAGTTGGCGTCGTCGACGCGCACCCGGGCATCGCCACCCGCGGTGAGCTTCTCGAGTTCCTTGGCCAGATCGATCTTGCGGTCGGCAGGGAAGCCGGCGAGTTCGTCGTTCCACAGCACCTGGTCGGTCGGCTCGACTCCGTCGGGTTCGGCCAGACCGGCCCACTCGTCGACGGTGCCGAACTCGACGTTGTCGCGCGCCTCGGCGAGCACCTCGGCGATCGCCGGCTCGTCGAGGGTCCCGGCGTAGGCGAACCCGGTGCGACCGTCGCGGATCACGCGGATCCCGATGCCTTCGGACTGCGCCGACACGAAGTGCTCGACGTCGCCCTCATACACCCGAATCTCGGTCTCACCACCGCGCGACACGAATGCTTCGACCTGTTCGCCCGACGCCGCCTGCTCGATGACCCGATCGGCGATCGCCTGCAACTCAGATTCGAACGATGTCACGTCGCCGACCCTTACGCCGTGCCGCCGACGGTGAGCGACTTGACGCGCAGCGTCGGCTGGCCGTCGCCGACCGGCACGCCTTGGCCGTCCTTGCCGCACGTACCGGGGCTGCCCATCGCAAAGTCGTTGCCGAGCATGTCGATATCGGTGAGCACCTTCGGGCCATTGCCGATGAGGTTGCCGTCACGCAGCGGCTCGGTGATCTGACCGTTCTCGATGAGATACGCCTCGGTCATCCCAAACACGAAGTCGCCCGACGCCGTGTTGACACTGCCACCGCCGAGCTTGGCGACGTACACGCCGTGCTCGGTCGACGAGATGATGTCGTCCGGGTCATCTGGGCCGTCGAGAACGAACGTGTTGGTCATTCGCACCATCGGCAGGTGCTGATAACTCTGGCGACGACCGTTGCCCGATTGCGGACGGCCCTCTTTGCGCGCGCGCAGGAAGTCCCACATGTAGTCGGTGAGAACACCGTCTTCGATCAACACGTTGCGCTGGGTGACGTGGCCCTCGTCGTCGATACCGAGCGTGCCCCACTCCCCCGCCATGGTGCCGTCGTCGACCAGCGTGACCAGCGGATTGGCGACCAGCTCGCCGACCTTGCCGGCATACACGCTGGCGCCCTTCTGGATGTGGTCGGCCTCGAGCCCGTGCCCGCATGCTTCGTGGAACAAGACACCGCCGGTGCCGTGCTTGATGACGACCGGGAGCGCACCCGACGGCGCCGGGCGGGCAGCGAGCTTGGTGATCGCCTGGCGAGCCGCTTCGCGTCCCATCTGTTCGACGTCGACTGCGTCGAAGACCTCGAAGCCGATCGTGTGACCCATCGACTGGAATCCCGTCTGCATACCGGTGTCGCCGTCGGCGACCGCGCTCACCCGGAACAAGGTGCGCACCACGTCGTCACCGGCGAGCACACCGTCGGTGTTCGCCACGAGCACGCGCTTGCGGCTGTCGCCGTAGCCGGCAGACACCTGGACGATCTCCGCGCCGACCGAGCGCGCAGCATCGTCGACGCGCTGCAGCAACTCGACCTTGCGCGCCTTGGCCACGGAGTCGGGTTCAATTGCGACCGTGTTGGGTCGGTGCGGCGCTGACGGCGTGAGCGCCACCGTCTTGACGCCTCCGCCACCGCCGGTCGCCGCAGCTGCCGCAGCCGCGGCGGCGGCCGCGAGACCGCTTGCGGACAGGTCGGAGGTGTGGGCGAAGCCGGTGGTGTCGCCCGCGACCACACGAATCCCAGCGCCGCGGTCGCGTCCGCTGGTGACCTGCTCGACGCGTCCGTCGTCGAGCCCGGCCGACGTCGAGCGTTTGTCTTCGGCATAGATCTCGGCGAATTCGGCACCCGACCGGGTGGCGCCCGACAACACCCGTTCGAGCACGTCGGATTCGATCAACGGACTGGACGTTTCCTCGACGATCGTCACACCTCGAGCCTACGAGCACCGCGTCGTGTTCGGCCCTGCCGAGCCCGCGACTCGACCACCGTTGAGCGAAACGGCCCACAGGGAGCCGCTTCCCTCACCGCAGGAGTTGAGTGCTCGGTGACGACGCGGTGGGGCGGTGCGGCAGTAGCGTTACAGAGGTGACGCTCGAAACGGGCCTCCGCGGCGATGCCAAGCTCGTCGTCGGCGAGGCCGACACTGCCCATGCGCTGGGATCTGGCGACGTTGACGTGCTGGGATCACCCCGACTGGTCGCTCTGTGCGAGGAAGCGTCGTGCAACGCTCTCGCCGGTGCGCTCGAACCGGGCATGTCCAGCGTCGGCGTGCGTATCCAGTTCGATCATCTACAACCGACACAGATCGGCGCCGAAGTCGTCGCCGAAGCGGTACTCGAGAAGATCGACGGGCGGCGCCTCAAGTTCACCGTCTCGGCGAGCGATCCTGGCGGCCTCGTCGCCGCCGGAAAGATCACCCGCGTGGTCGTCGACGTCGAGCGCTTCATGTCGAAGTGCAGCTCGGCCGACTAGCGACGGCTGGGACGTCGGGCCGGCGAACGCCCAATCGTTGCGCTGATTCTGCGCTCACGCGAGGTTGCTCGACCGGGGGTAGATGTCGTCGGGGTCGGTGAGCACGTTGACCAAATACGGCACACCCGACGCCAACGCTCGATCGAGCGCTGGGCCCAGCGCGGCCGGGGCTCGGACCGTCTCGCCCGCACCTCCGAGCGCGCGCACGACGTCGTCGTAGCGGGTCTCGGGTTGCAGGTCGCAGGCGATGTCCCATCCGTAGATCGCCTGCATCGGGTGCTTTTCGAGGCCCCACATGCCGTTGTTGCCCACGATCATCACGACCGGCAGCTCGTGGCGCACGAGCGTGTCGACGTCCATCAAGCTGAACCCGGCGGCACCATCACCGAGGAGCAACACGACCTGCGAATCGGGCCGGGCGACCCGGGCCGCGATCGCATACCCCAGTCCATTGCCCAGGCACCCGTATGGACCCGTGTCGAGCCAACAACCGGGCTCATAGACCTCGATGAACTTGCCGGCATACGACGCGAAGTCCCCGCCGTCACAGATCACCACTCCGTCGCGATCAAGACGTCGCCGTAGCTCCCCGTAGATCCGCCCGGGCTTGATCGGGTCGGCGTCGGAGTCGAGCAACGCCATGTCTCGCTCAGCGGCGGCCACTTCCGCGGCCCGCAACTCGGCGATCCAATCGGTGTGATCGATGCGCTCACCGGTCCACTCCGCGAGCGTGCCGAGCACCAGCCCGATGTCGCCGGCAACCGTGAGCACATCGACGTGATCGGCGATGCCCGAGGCAGCATCGACGACGTGGGCCACGGTGGCCTCACCGAACACACCGAAGCCGAGGCGGAAATCGAGCGGTGTTCCGAGCACGACGACCACATCGGCGCGGGCCTTGAGCACGCCGCGAGTACGCAAGAACGAAAGCGGATCGTCGGCGGGCAACATGCCCCGACCCATCCCGTTGAAGAAGCACGGCACGCCGAGCGACTCTGCAGCGGCGCGCAGCTCGTCCTCCGCTCCGGCCCAATAGACGTCGGACCCGACGACAAAAGCCGGGCGTTCGGCTCCTGCCACGAGTGCGGCCAGCGCCTCGAGCGCGTCGCCGTCGGGTTCGGCACCACCCGGGATCTCACCGTCGGGGACCTCGCCGGCTGATGGCCCGAACACGTCGAGCGGAAAGTCGACGAACGTTGGTCCCCGATGCGGAGTTAACGCGGTCGCTGCGGCGTCGTGGACCACCGCCCCAGCCGACTCGGGATCGGTGACGGTCGTCGCCGACTTGGTGATCGAATCGACGATCGGAACGTGGTCGAGCTCTTGCAACGACCCCGAGCCCCAACGGCCCTGCGGCGCACGGCCACCGAGCACGACCAGCGGCGCTCCGTTGAACTTGGCAGAAGTGATCGCCGACACGCCGTTGGTGATCCCCGGGCCAGCGGTCAACGCGGCGAAGCCCGGCTGGCGGGTCAACTTGGCGTAGGCCTCGGCGGCGAAGGTGGCCGACTGTTCGTGGCGTGTATCGACGACGCGCATGTCCTGGTTGCGGGCAGCGTCGTAGAGCGGCCAGATGTGGCCGCCGTTCAACGTGAACATCACGTCGGTACCAAATGCGGCCATTGCCGCCACCGCCTGTTCGCCTGCATGTCCCTCGACTCGACCCATGTCGAACGACCGTAATCCGCGCCTACGATTGGCCGACGATGCAGGCGATCGACCGCGCGCCCGCACCAGAACGCGAGCACCGATTGTTCTGGTGGAAAGAGGCGTCGATCGTGCTGGTCTTCTACGTGATCTATTCGTGGATCCGCAACCAATTCGGATCGAACGCCATCGCCGACAGCGGCATCCCCGCAGCAGCGTTCACCAACGCCGAACGGGTGATCCGCTTCGAGTCGTGGATCGGGCTATATCACGAAGAGACGGTGCAGTCCTGGTTCCTGCCGTACCGCGGCTTCATCCAGTTCTGGAACGTGTACTACGGCACGGCGCACTTCGTCGTCACGCTCGGCGTGTTCTTGCTGCTGTTCGTGAAGCGCAAAGACGTGTTCCCGCAATGGCGCAACACCCTCGCTGCGATGACCGCATTGGCGATCATCGGCTTCGCCTGGTTTCCGCTGATGCCACCACGCCTGCTCGACGTGCCCTGTCCCGCCCAGGTCGAAGGCAGCTGGGGCGGAGCGTGCGTACCGAGCAACATCCGCCCGGTGGACGGATTCGGATACGTCGACACGTTGGCCGAGTACGGCGGCCCATGGTCGTTCGACTCCGACACGGTTGCGGCAATCTCCAATCAGTACGCGGCGATGCCGAGCATGCACATTGGCTGGGCAACGTGGTGTGCGATTGCGGTCTGGCCGCTGCTGCGGCGCCGCTGGGCCAAGGGGCTGTTGTTGCTGTATCCGGCAGCGACGTTGTTCTGCATCGTCGTGACTGCCAACCACTTCTGGATCGATGGCGTGGGCGGGCTCGTGGCGTTCGGACTCGGAGCGCTCATCGGCTGGGGAATGCACCGATGGAACACCGACCGGCTGGACCGGCGTCACCGCCGGGAGCTGGCGAACGAAGCAACGAGCGCCGCGACGGCAACAGCGAGCGCGGACGCCGCCCAACGCGGTGAGCCCGACGTCGCGACCGTCGCGGGCCGTGACGACATCAAGCAGGTGTCACCGCCCGAGGGCTCGCCGCCCGTATCCTGATCAGCGATGAGCCAGATGCGTCTCAACCCGCTCAACGGGCGATGGGTGACGATCGTGGCCGAGCGGGCAGAACGACCATCCGACTTCGCTCCCCGCGACCAATCGTTGGCCACCAGTGACCGACCGTGCCCCTTCTGCCCGGGCAACGAAGAAGCGACACCGCCGGCGCTGGAAACCATCGAGGCCGACGGCAGTTGGTCGATGCGCGTCGTCCCCAATCGTTACCCAGCCTTCGATGGCGACGAACCGTTCGCCGTGCGCAACCTCGGCCCGGTATTCGTGATGGCCGAAGCGAGCGGCATCCACGAGGTATTCGTGTTCTCACCCGAACACGAGGGACGGCTCCACCACCTCGACGACGATCACGCCGCCGAGTTCATGTTCACGTTGCAACGACGGTTTCGTGAGCACGCGCTCATGCCGCAAGTGCGGTACACACAGTTCATCGTCAACCACGGACGCGAAGCGGGCGCCTCGTTGGCCCATCCACACGGCCAGTTGCTCGGTCTACCGTTCGTGCCGGGCGAGATCCTCGACGAGGAGCGAGCGTTCGCTCGTTTCGCCGGCGGCTGCGTGCTGTGCACCACGATCGAGGCCGAGCTGGCTGCTGACCACCGCGTCGTGTTCGCCAACGACGATGTGGCGGTGATCTGCCCGTATTGGAGCGGAGCGAGCTACGAGATGCTGATCATCCCGCGCGAGCACGAGCCGCATCTCCAAGATGCCAGCGATCAGAGCCTGCGGGCGACCGGTATCGCATTGCGCGATGCAATGGGTTTCCTCGAGGGAGCACTCGGCGACGTGTCGTACAACCTCGGCTTCCACACCGCGCCGCATCAACACACGGGCCAGTACCACTGGCACGCACATGTGTGGCCGCAACTGACCTCGCAGGCCGGCTTCGAACGGGGCACCGGCGTGATGATCAACATCACCCCACCAGAGGAAGCTGCCGGCGTACTCCGCACCGTGGCTGCACTGGCATGACCGGTCGGCGCGACGTCAACGTTGCCATCGAGATCGACGCACCGCCCACCGAGGTGTGGCGTGTGGTCGAACCGATCGAGTCGCATTCGGAATGGATGTCGGACGCCGCGGCGATTCACTTCGAGTCGGAGCAGACGCGCGGCGTCGGCACGACCTTCGTGGCCGACACGCGTATCGGGCCGGTTCGCCTGAGCGACCGAATGGAGGTCACCGACTGGGTGCCGGTCGACAACGACACGTCGACCGGACGCATGGGTGTCACCCACTCCGGCATCGTCACCGGCACCGGGATGTTCACCATCGAGCCGCTCGACGGCGGCACACGCACTCGATTCTCGTGGTCTGAGCAGCTGGACTTTCCGTGGTACTTCGCTGGCCGACTGGGCGAGCGCATCGGCGGTCGTGCGGTGCTCGGTCCGATCTGGCGGCGTAACCTGACGCGGCTCAAGCAACTCGTGGAGTCGTAGCTCGGTCCGGCCGCGTTCGCCGATCGCCGATCCGGGACGAGCGCGTCCTCAGCGGTTCACTCGCCGCCACACATGATGTCGCCCGCCGGCCGTTCAAGTGTCGTCGGAACTCGTCGAGTGCGGAGGTGGCGCACTGGTGGGCGGGTTCTTGCGAAGTGTTGTACGCAGTGTGA
>JABSQH010000126.1 GCA_013213745.1 Ilumatobacteraceae bacterium
ATGTATTTTGGTGTTCGTCTGAAACGGCATGCGGCGGAACTACTTTCTGTAGGTGGGAAAAGCTTGTCCTTTGTTTCTAGGAAAGACAAACGCTTTCTTTTGGTGGTTACGGGAAACGAAAGGATTGCCTATGGTTTCTATGGGAGAATGACTTGTTCTTGGTTTCTACGGAGGGTAACCATTGTTTTTGGTTTCTAGAGGATAAAGGTATGTTTGAAGAGTCTATGGGAAAAGACTTGCTATTGGTTTGTTGTGAAAGAGAAACATTGTTCTTGGTTTTATGGTAAGAAGCTTGGTTTTGGTTTCTACTGGAAGGTAGTGGGGAGTGCGTCCTGTGGCGTCCTGTAGCATCCTGTAGCGTCCTGTGGAGTCCTGTGGCGTCCTGGTCAAAGCAAACCACACATCTTCGATTGTATGATAGTTCCTCAAGTTCTTTTTCAACACTTCTTCCTGCAACTCTGTATATTATCTTTTCTTCTTCTGCATGCTTCCTTGCTTCTTCTGCTTGTTCTCTTGCTTCTTCTGCTTGCGTTCTTGCTTTCTCTGATTTTTCTCTAGCTTGTTCTTCGTGCTTTCTTGCTTGTTCTGCATCCATTCTTTCTTTTTCTGTTCTTTCTTTATTTTTTACCATTGCTTCTGTGATTCTTTTACTTTCTTACATTAGCTTAAGATCTGCCATATGTTTTTGTTCTTTTAAGTTTCGTATCTTTGTCATTAGAATTTCTACATATGAAATCTCTATGATTTTGCTCAACCGCTGTCTTTTTCGTTGATGCTGTACGTGTGGATTTTCCTTTTGTATAAAATTGGTCTCTCCATTGTTGCAATTATAATACTTCCATTTTCTCTTTGTTGTTGTTGTTGTTGTTGTTGTCAATTTGGTAGAATATTGGGAAGACCAAGAGATCAAGGAATCACAAGATCAGTCGAGTCGAATGATTTCTGATCGGGCAAAAATACAAAATGCTTCAAAAACAGATTCACCTTGGGTGCACGATCCAAAAGAAGTTCGTTTCTAGTCGTTCCTTTTCTAGTCGTTTCTTTTCTAATCGTGGAGATGATTCCAGAATAACCATACATTACATAGACTAACCACACACTACATAGACTAACCATACAGTACATAGACTAAGAATACATTGCATAGACTAACCATACATTACTCTTCAAACATACCCTTCTCATCTAGAAACCAAAAACAATGTTTATTCTTCGTAGAAACCAAGAACAAGTCATTCTCCCATAGAAGCCATAGGCAATCCTTTCGTTTCCCGTAACCACCAAAAAAAAGCGATTGTCTTTCCTAGAAACAAAGGACAAGCTTTTCCCACCTACAGAAAGTAGTTCCGCCGCATGCCGTTTCAGACGAACACCAAAATACATCATAAACCATTAAAGTATTTTCGGGACACGAAGATGCTGATTTATATATTATATATAGTATGGAACACGTGACTCAGCATCTTCGTGTCCCGAAATTACTTTAATAGTTTATGATGTATTTTGGTGTTCGTCTGAAACGGCATGCGGCGGAACCACTTTCTGTAGGTGGGAAAAGCTTGTCCTTTGTTTCTAGGAAAGACAAACGCTTTCCTTTGGTGGTTACGGGAAACGAAAGGATTGCCTATGGTTTCTATAGGAGAATGACTTGTTCTTGGTTTCTAATGAGAATAAACATTGTTTTTGGTTTCTAGAGGATAAAGGTATGTTTGA
>JABSQH010000127.1 GCA_013213745.1 Ilumatobacteraceae bacterium
CCCGCCCCTCGGCGCCCCCTCGGCGCCCCACTTCCGCCGACGTCCACTCGCACCACCGCCGACACCGGCAACTGCAGATCAATCACCGCCCGACGCGCCGTCATCGACCCCGCCACCATCCGAGCGAGCACCGAGAGTGTCACCATCGCGCGATCCCACCACCACCGGATCATCACCCGCCACCACGGCGCGCGACGGATAACCAGGGAATCGTTCCTTCGTCACCCCAAGCAACGCTCGCAACGGGCCGATCGGGCGCACCACCAGCTCGATAAACCCAACCAACACCACCAACGACAACACGGCCACGACAGCCCCGGTGGCCACCGGCGAGAAAGAATGCAGATTCCAGAAGATGTCTGATGTGAAATCGTTGGAATCGAATTGCTCGCCGTTGTCCGGGCTGAGCACGACCCTGGTTGTCGCTGCGATCACCGGTGCGTGGAGAACGTAGAACGCCACGATGATGCCCAAGCTGTATGACAACAGCTTGCTCGATTGATTCCAGAACCGCTGACCCACAGCGGCGACGACCACAAACAGCGACCAGCTGCCGACACACGCAACGGCTTGTGCGACGAGCGCGTTCGGTAGCTTCGTTTGGAAGAGCCAATCAAGTGAACGTTCACCCACAAAGATCGATCCCGCCAAAATCGCAAGAGCTATTTTCCAATCACGCCCAAGCTTCGTCAAATATTTGCGGTTTACGACCAGCACTGCGCCCAAAAGAAAGAGCCCGCAGTAGCGGGGGAATGCGCCCCAACCGGTATATATATACAGTGCATATTCTTCCGTATCGGTTGGTTGAATCTCCAATTCGATAAGCAGGTATTCAACCGCCACCACCAGCAATGTGACTGGCATCGACCAGAGCAAAAGTCCGCCTCGCAGCGCCGCTACGCGTCCGGCCAACTGCATGAAGTAATCGGATCTCCTTGAGCGCAACCAGTTCAGGAGCGGCAAAGAAACTAATGCAATTAGGAACAAACTAGCCAGCACCCAAAGCCAGGACCCGAAACCACCTTGAGGAACAAGACCGGTCGGCGCAGTGCTCCAATACGACCTCGATCCTTCCCAAATCTCAGTAAATGAGCTGACTTTATTATCAGGATTGAGGGAGAATGCCAGCGGATACAGAATGGCACCTCCGACGAGGTAGGGAATCGCCAGGCGAGATACCCGTTCGCGTATGAACTCCGTCGAGCTCCGTCTCTCCAAGCTAAATAGTGATGATGCCCCGGAAACCACGAAAAACAAACCGATCCCAAGAAAGACCACAGGCACATCCCAAGCGCCGCCAGTCCAAGCAAAGGCCAGGAACGGAAGGCCGAGCACGGCGTGCTGAAGAAAAACGACGAAGAGAGCGAGAACTCGGATCCAGTCCAGGAAATACAACCGAGACGACGACGAGATACCCGACGCCACCGCAGACGACGACGTCACCGGAACCACCCCGGCACCCGACACCACCCATTGCGACGTCCACCCAACCCGACACCGTCGACCGCCACGACACGCACCAGACCATCGTGCATTGATCCCACGGTCCAACCCTGCCACACGGCCACGACACGCCGCACCAGCCGGGCGAGAACGAAAACAGGTCACGACATCGCCGTGAAGTCCGAGCGAGACAACCCGTCCACGCCGTTCGGTGCACCATCCACGCACAGGCACGCCGCAGTTGCTCTGGC
>JABSQH010000128.1 GCA_013213745.1 Ilumatobacteraceae bacterium
CGTAGCTGCCGATCACCGAAGCCAGAGCACGGACGCTCTGGTCCGCCGCGGACCTCGCACTACGAAAGGAGTCGACACCAACAAGATGGACAACTCGGCGATCATCGCGACCGGCGCTGGCCGGCTAGGCGGCGGCGCGTAGGTAGTGCAGCATGCGTTCTGTAAATCGCCCGCGTGCGCCTGAAGGCCATCGGCGGTGGTCTTCGCGAGCATCCTGCGCGCTGCACCCTGGGTGCAGCGAGTAGGTTGCTCGCGAAGATCACCGCCGGCGCGAACGGGTGCTTCAAGTTGGCGAGTCACCCCGCTCAGCTTTTGTTAACCACAACGAAAGCAGAACAGAAGTGACCCACCAAACGCACGTTAGCACGCTCGGATCGGCCCTGGAACTCCTCAGCGAACAAGGACTGCCCGGAATGGCGGACGCGATCCGCATCCTGGTCAACGAGGCGATGAAGCTGCAGCGATCGGAGTTTCTCGACGCCCAGCCGCACGAGCGGGCCGAGTCGAGGCGCGGCTACGCGAACGGCTACAAGCCGAAGACGGTTGCGACGCGCGTCGGAGAGATCGAGTTCGCCGTGCCGCAGGTCCGTGACCGGATCGATGGCGAGCGCTTTTACCCAAGCGCCCTCGAGAGAGGCATCCGCTCCGAGCGCGCCCTCAAGCTCGCGGTAGCGGAGATGTACGTCCAGGGCGTCTCAACCCGTAAGGTCGCAGCCATCACCGAGGAGCTCTGCGGCGTGTCGGTGTCGTCCACGCAGGTTTCGCGCGCAGCGACGCTGCTCGATGAAGAACTCGAACGCTGGCGCACGCGAGAGCTCGGCAGGTGTCGATACCTCGTCCTCGACGCGCGCTACGAGAAGGTCCGTCACGGCGGCTCGGTCGTCAGCGCCGCCGTGCTCATCGCAATCGGTGTCGATGAACACGGGCGCAGATCCGTGCTCGGCGTCAGCGTCTCGCGCTCCGAAGCCGAAGTGCACTGGCGCGACTTCCTCGACGACCTGCGCACTCGCGGACTCCACGGGCTCCAGATGATCGTCAGCGATGATCACGCAGGGCTGCGCCAGGCGCTCATGGCCGCCTTCACCGGTGTGACGTGGCAGCGGTGCCAGTTCCATCTTCAAAGGAATGCTGCCCCTCGAGTGCCGAAGGTCGCAATGCGCCCCGAGGTCGCGCGGCACCTCCGCGCCATCTTCAACGCCCCCGACCTCCACGAGGCGGAGCGATTGCTCGACAAGTTCGTCGCCAACCACGAGTCGAGCGCGCCGGACCTCGTCGAATGGGCGCGCGACAACGTGCCTCACGGATTCGCCGTCTTCGACCTGCCGCCATCCCATCGGCGCTGCTTGAGGACGACGAACATGCTCGAGCGGATCAACAAAGAGCTGCTGCGCCGCACGCGCGTCGCCACGCTCTTCCCCAACGACGCCTCCCTTCTCAGGCTTGTCACCGCGGTCCTCATGGAGGTAAGCGAGGACTGGGAGACCGGCCGCCGTTACCTCTCTATGGACGCTGAGTGATGTCGTGACTCGATCGAATACGCGGCCGAATTACAGAACAGACGTTGCTCTGCCACGGGCGGACAAGAAGTGCAGTCTGCCTACAGTCTCACGAAGGTTCGTGAGTCCAGTTTCGTCGTGAGACCCGGTTGCCGACGGCACAGAGCGGGATAGACGAGCGGGAG
>JABSQH010000129.1 GCA_013213745.1 Ilumatobacteraceae bacterium
GTCGTGACGACAACGTGTCCCATGCGATCGCACCTTGTCCCGTGCGATCGCACCTTGTCCCGTGCGTCGACGGAGAGAGCTCCGAGTCCTGGGGTGATCGATGCTGGGCTCGGTGTGCATGGCCGGGCCAGCGATGTGTGCGGACTGCGCCGTGCGGTATTGAAGCTCGTAGGGATGTCAACAGGGTGTTCGGACAGACTGGGCGAGTGCAGTCAGCCGATGTTTCGTTCTTGCCGTTGTCGGTTCGGTCTTGCGCGCGGCTGGTGGCGGACGGGGCTGAGGTGATGTGGCGCCGAGCGGATGTCGCCGATGCGATCGACGCGTTGGCTGACGCCGGCAAGGTGGTGCTCGGACTGGACCTGCGCCGGGTCGATGCCGACGGTCGTTTCATAGAGCTTGCGTGGAGCGCGTTCGAGCCGACCGGTGACGATGACTGCAGGACCGGCCGCTTGGCGGCGCTCAGTGCGCTCGAGCGCGTGGACGCGGATGGGCGCGTCAACGAGTTCGAGTGGGTGCTCGTCACGTGGGAGTAGAGCGCCATGTTGGCGATGGGGTGCGCGGGCACGACAGGGAAGAGACATCACCGACGCGGTGGCTGCGTCGGGGTCACGCTCGTAGCAAGCCACGCGTCACCGAGGTTCCGCCGTTGGGCGGTCGGGTGGCAGGTCAGTCGTTGCACAACCTGATGGTGTGAGCCGGTTCGGGCGAGCCAAGCTCCGACCGCCAGGTCGAGGCTCAGATCGTGGTCGGCAGGGTTTTGTAGACCTCGCGGGCGATGTAGCGCTTGAGCATGCGAGCAATCTCACCCATCGTCTTGCCCTCGGCGGTGCGCCGGGCGATGTAGGCCTTGGTGCGTTCGTCGTTGGACATGCGCGTCAGCATGATCCGGTAGATCGCTGAGTTCGCTTGCCGGTTGCCGCCTCGGTTGAGCCGGTGACGTTGCGTCTTACCTGATGACGCGGGGATGGGTGCGACGCCGCACAGGTGTGCCCAGGCGGCTTCGGATCGGAGCCGGTGCGGGTTGTCGCCCGCGGCGATGAGGAGTTTGGCGGCAGTGTCGTAACCGACACCGTGAACCTCGAGCAGTGCAGGTGCGAACTCTTGGATCAGCGGCCGCATCTCCGCATCAAGGCTGCGCTTCTGGTCACGGATGAACAGGGCGCGGCGGCCGAGCTCGCGCAACGTGGACAGGGTCGTGAATCGCACGACGTCGCCGGAGGACCGGCGTGGTTTCAGTGCAGCGCAGGTGCGGGTGAGTCGGATCGGTGACAGGTCAACGAAACGGTCGCGTATGTCGTCGGGTGCGCAGAACACGATGTGGCGCATCTGGTTGATGATCGAGATCCACTCATCAGCTGCCGAACGCCGTGCCACGGTGAGGACGCGGATCGCTTCGATGTTGCCGGTCCGGGACTTAGGCACGCCCGTCGCCGTTCCGGCGAGTGCAGCTCGCGCAGCGGCGATCGCATCGACGGAGTCGGACTTGCCAGCACGATGCCGGGCTTGACGGTTCGGGCGGTCGACCTCCACGACCCGGATACCGCGACCAGTGAGATGGCGGGTCAGCCCGGCCCCATAGGAACCGGTGCCCTCAACACCGACCAAGCTGATCTCACCGAACCCGGCGAGCCAGGAGACGAGACGGCGATAGCCGGCCGTGGTGGTGTCGAAGGTGTCGATGCCCAAGACGCCGCCGTTGGCGTCGACTGCCGCAGCGACGTGGAACTCAGAGTGGGTGTCGACACCGCCGGTGACGGTGATCGTGGTGTTCTCTACGATGGTCATTGCCATCCCTTTCACGTTGAAGGAGTCAGGGTTGGCACGACACCTGCCGGGACGGCGACCAGACCGATCGAGGACCGTTCCAGCGAGCCTCGAACTCAACGGTCGTCGCCCGACCGGTGGGTGCCGTTCCCGAACACGGCCGACTGGTCATTACTGAAGACAGCCCGAAGGTGTCAGCCGGTTCTCGAGTCAGACCAGGCCGGGAACGACGCCGAACCTACGCAGCCAGCTCGACGGTGATCGAGCCCCACGCACATCCAGTGCACCCACCAACATCCTCCCTGCCGGTTATCGATCGGGTCTGGAGCGGGGATCCGCTGCACGTTTCCGTTCGGGTTCGCGCCCGTCGAGGTGGTTCGTCAGCCAGACGTCGAGCTGCGTACCCCGGTCGACCGTCAATGCTGTCGGCGCCACAGCGTCCGCATGTCCTCCCGCCGAGGTTCCGTAGTGGGCGGCGAGGCCAACGACCGTGTGCAGGCCCGCTCGGCCGCACGATCGACCCGGTTACGGCCTCAGCGGACTGCAC
>JABSQH010000013.1 GCA_013213745.1 Ilumatobacteraceae bacterium
CACGGTCGTGAGCGCTGACCGCCGTGCCTTCGACGGCTTGCCCGGAGTCGACGCGCTCGATTATCGATCCTCCTCGGACTGAGCGATATCGAGCACCTCGAGGCCGAGAACGCCCCCACGTACGTGCCGCGATGGGCGGGTCTCTGCGACGTTGGTCCTGTGTCAATATCGGGCGTGTGTCGGCGGCTGAGTTCGAGATCGTGACCGATCGGCTCTTGCTGCGTGCATGGCGAGAGTCGGACGCGGATGACTTCGCTGAGATGAACGCCGATGTCGAGGTGATGGCAGATCTCGGTGGGCCGCTCTCGCGCGAACAGAGTGACCGAAAGCTGGATCGCTTCCAGCGTTCGTTCCACGACGGCGGAATCACCCGCTGGGTCGTCACGGACAGCGACAGGCGGTTCCTGGGCTACTGCGGGATCATGAGACAGGATGAGGATCATCCGCTCGGGGTCCACCACGAGATCGGCTGGCGGTTGACTCGACAGAGCTGGGGACACGGCTACGCGACTGAGGCAGCGACGGCAACGCTGGGTGACGCGTTCGGTCGGATCGGCTGTGCCGAGGTGCTCGCCTACACCGCCGCCGACAACGGCCGGTCGCAGGCCGTGATGACCAAGCTCGGGCTCGCTCGCCGTCCAGGCCTGGACTTCAGCCACCACTACGACGGCTTCGGACCATGGCGAGGTCTCGTCTGGTCTGCGACCCCAACGACAGCGGCTCTTGCGTGAAAACGGTGCGGTCACAGCGCTTCGCATTTCCGCGCACGTGGCCCTACGCAACGATGCCGATTCCGGACGGTGTGTATGTCTTTCGGCAGGGCGACGTTTCCAGGCGCCTGCCATATGGGATACCATATGGTCATGGCCCGACGTGAGGTACTCGTCCAACTCGATGATGACCTCGTCGAACAACTCGACGCACTGGCCGCCGACCTCGGCACCAACCGCTCCGAACTCATGCGCCGCGGCGCACAGGCGGTGCTCGACGCCGAGCGGCTCGCAGCCGCCGACCAGGAACTCCGCGCGGCGTACCGCCGCCAACCCGCGGACCCCGCGCTCGTGCAGTCAGCCAGGAGACTCGCCGCCGAAGCCGCTCCAGCGTGGTAGCCCGCAACGACATCTATTGGGCCGATCTCGGACCGCCCGCCGGACGTCGACCGGTGTGCGTGCTCACCCGCAACGCAGCGATCGAGGTGCTCACCGCAATCACCTGCGCACCGATCACACGTACCGTTCGGGGCATCCGCTCAGAAATCGAACTCGGCCCCGAGCACGGACTTCCCGAGGCGTGCGTCATCAACTGCGACAACGTCATCACCGTCCCCGTCGACAACCTCGACGACGAACCGGTCGGCC
Organism: Ilumatobacteraceae bacterium; assembly: GCA_013213745.1. Classification (GTDB taxonomy): domain Bacteria; phylum Actinomycetota; class Acidimicrobiia; order Acidimicrobiales; family Ilumatobacteraceae; genus JABSQH01. Next base: position 1,359 of record JABSQH010000013.1, read on the forward strand.
ACCTCGACGAGATCACCCGAGCCCAACTCGATCAAGCCCTGCGCTACGCGCTCGACATCGTCTACTGAACACGACTCCGCCCGCGATTTCCGTCCGGTCCGCCAAGCGCAGCCGTGCCGCTACCGAGCGGGTGGTCGCACGCCTCGACGGTGTGCACTATGCGTAGCATCAGTGGCGAGCTGCGGGCCTCTTGAAGCCAACGCGGACTGCATACCTCTCACGAGCATCGAACTCGGACTGGTGCCATACGACGGGATGGCCGACTTCCTCGCAGAGATGCGCAACGGCTTCTCCTGTCCACAGTCCCACGTGAGCGCCGTATGGGTCCTCGCTGCGATTGAACAGCACGAGGTCGAGCACCTCCGCATGATGGTCGAGAGAACCGGCCAAGAGCGATACCACCGACGCCACTCGCCGAAGTGCCGCACCCGAGCCGACTCAGCGGCGTGGCAGCACAAGCGATATGCGTCCGCTTGTTGTGCCATCTCGCCGGGTCACCCCTCCATGCCTTGACATGCATACCTAGTATGCAGATACTGGGTATCTATGCCGGTTCGGGAGGGTTTGTTGTCGTTGCTCGATGAGGGTCCGAGCCACGGCTATCAACTGAAGACCGACTTCGAGAGCGCGACAGGTGGGGTGTGGCCGTTGAACGTCGGGCAGGTGTACACGACGTTGGATCGGTTGTTGCGGGATGGGTTGGTTCGTTCGGACGAGGCCGGCTCCGGTGCGTTGTCGGTCGGTCAGCGCCTGTACTCGATCACGCCAGCGGGCAGTACTGCGGTTGGTGAGTGGTGGGAGGCGGTGCTGGCTGATGAACCGCCACCTCGAGACGAGTTGATGATGAAGGTGCTTCTGGCTCTCGAGCAGGGCTCCGATCAGGCGTTGGTCGTGGTGACCCGGCAGCGAACTGCGTTGACCGAGTTGTTGTTGAAGCGTCGCCGCGAGCGTCGCACAGGTGACGATGCGCAGTCGTTGGCTGGCCGCCTTGTTACCGATGCGTTGCTGATGCGCGCCGAGGCCGATCTGCGTTGGCTCGATCTGTGTGAAGCCCGATTGACGGATGCCGAGTGAGGGAGATCGAGACGTGAGTGACGTGGCCGAGACTGTTCAGCGAGTTGGCCGGGGTTCGTTGAGCGGTCCGCTGTTGCGGTTCGTCGACGTCGTGAAGACGTTCGGCGAGGGCCAGTTGGAAGTACGGGCGATCAATGGTGTGTCGTTGACGACCGATGCTGGAGAGTTTGTTGCGGTGATGGGCCCGTCGGGGTGCGGAAAGTCGACGTTGTTGCATCTCGCTGGCGGTTTGGTTGCGCCGACTGCGGGAAGGATTGTCGTCGACGGTGCAGACCTTGCAGTACTTGACGGGCAGGCGATCAGCGAGGTTCGTCGGCGCCATGTCGGGTTCGTGTTTCAGCGTTTGAATCTGATTCCGTCGCTGACGGCTGTCGAGAACGTGATGTTGCCGTTGGAGCTCGACGGCGTGCGCACGAGTCGGGCGCGTCGCGAGGCGATCCGCGCCCTCGAACGCGCTGGGCTTGGGGCGGACCTCGATCGCTATCCCGACGACTTCTCGGGTGGACAGCAGCAACGGATTGCCGTTGCTCGGGCGATCGTTGGTGAACGCACGTTGGTCCTGGCTGACGAGCCGACCGGCGCGCTCGACACTGTTACGGGTGATCGCGTTGTCGGTTTGTTGCGGCAGTTGTGTGACGAGGACGGCGTGACGGTGCTGATGGTGACACACGAGCCGCGGTTCGCGTCGTGGGCCGATCGCGTGGTGTTCTTGCGTGACGGTCGGATCGTTGATGCCAGCGGATCGACGACGTGACCATCGTCGACCAGCAGCGAAGTGCTGCGGCGGAGTCGCCGCCTCCGGCGGGGGGTGGTGATCGCTCGCTTGGCGGTGTTTCGTCGTGGCGCCTAGCTGCGCGGCTGGCGAGGCGCGACGTTCGCCGGCGACCGGGGCGTACCGCTCTCGTTGCACTGCTCATCGCTTTACCGGTATTGGCAATGACTGCGGCGATCACGATCGCTCGTTCTTCGGCACCCGAAGAGCGAGCCCAGTTCTCTGACATGTACGGCAGCGCTGATCTCGTGGCGTTCGTTCCGCTCGATGACGTCGCTGCCTACGCCAATCTTGCGCCGTCGGGAGCACGAGCTGTCGAAGTGCTCTCGACTCGCACGCAGTTGACCGCGCCGGAGCAGACACTCGACGCAGTCGAGTTCCGTGTCATGCCGTTCGATGATCCGATCATCGATGGGATCGTTGATCTCACCGACGGACGCACTCCGCGCGGCGGGACCGAAGCCCTCCTGAGCCCCGACGTTGCCGATCAACTCGCAGTTGAGATCGGCGACACCGTCGAGCTGGTGCGTCCATCTGGGATGTACGAGTTCGTGGGCCTTGGCACACTGACCCAGGCGCCGGACACGGCGTTGTTCGCCATGGCTGACTTCCCACGCGAACGGCTTCGCGACGATCGGCTCAACGCGCGAACGCTGGTCGACTTCCCCAACGACCCGAGCCCGGAGCAGCTTGATCAGTACCGGAGCCTCGGTGCGCTCATCGCGCCACGACTTCAACCAGAGATCAACGACGGCACTTCTGCCGACGTGCCAGCGGTGGCATTGGCATGGGGCTGGGTCGCCGGGGCGCTTGCGCTCGCCGCTGTCGGAGTCATCGCTACAGCAGCGTTCGCCAGCAGCACTGGCCGGCAGCTCGTCACTGTTGGTCAGCTGTCGGCAAACGGTTCTACTACCGGCCTGATTCGACGGACTCTTGCCTTGCAGGGGAGTTGGACAGGAGCCTTCGGCTCACTCACCGCGATCGCGATTGCGCTGATCGCCCTGCGGCTGACACCTACCGAGTTCTTCGAGCAACTGATGGGACGACGGATCTCTTCTTGGCGAATCGACTTCGTCGCGCTGACCGCTATCGCGGTCACAGGGATCGGCGCCGCCACCATCGCTGCGGCGATCCCGGCCCGAACCGCCGCTCGAATTCCCACACTCACCGCGCTGGCCGGGCGACGCCCGGCCGGCGTTGTACCGCGTCGACTGATCCCGACGGGGCTCACCCTGTTCACGGCCGGCACCGGCCTGCTCGTCATCGTCGCCGCTGCGTCCGCCGACAACACCGGCACGGCCGCGGCGAACGTTCTAGCTGCATTGGCTGTGCTCGGCGGTCTCGCCGTCATCGCCGGGATGTGCTGCGCCAGTCCACTCGCCATCGACGCGATCGGCCACGTAGGCGCCCGGCTGCCCGGTATCTACCGGCTCGGAAGCCGAAGCATTGCTCGCTCCCGAACACGAAACGCCGGTGCGCTCACCGCCATCGCCCTCACCGGAGCGACTGCCATCGCAGCGACCACAGCGGTCAGCTCGACGCTTCTCGTCGACCACAACCAACCGCCGCTCGTGCCGAACGACACCGTCATCATCAACTCACTCGCGACTCAATCCCAACCTGACGGCAGCCAGATCGTCCAGCCACTCGACATCGAGCCCGCACTGCTCGCCGCCGTCGAACAAATCGTCCCAGATGCCGAGATCAGCACACGGCGCATCGCAATCGCCGACACCTCAGAGCAACCAGCCAGGCACATGCAATTCACGCTCGCCGACGATGCAACGCTCGAAATGCTCGGCCTCAGCGACAACGACAAAGCCGCGTTCGAACAGACCGGAACAATCACCAATCAACCCTGGATGGTGGTGAACGACGCAGACCGGCTCGACTTCCCCATCCAACAAGACGGTCAACTCCGCTCCATCGAAGCCGCCGTTCCGCGGGACCCGCTCGACTCCCTCGCCGGATCTTGGGCGGCGATCATGAGCGAACAGCAAGCCATCGCGCTCGACCTCACCATCATCGACTCAGGGATCGTGCTGCGCTCCCCGGAACCTCTCACGAACTCGCAACTCCATGAACTCGACGAACTGCAATCCCGCTGGATCGCCGGACTCGATGCATTCGTCGAACCCGGCGATCAGGCCCGACCCGCCACCGACCCGAACACATGGGTCGAGCAGAACCTCACCTACAACACCCAACCAACGCAATTCCCACAAGCCCTCGTCGATGGCATCGCAGTGTCGGTCGCCCTCGTACTCACACTGCTCATCGTTGCCGCGGCTCTCGCACTTGCAGCGACGGAAAGTCGAGACGAGCGCAACATCCTCATGGCCATCGGCGCAAGTCCGTCAACACTGCGCAGGCTCGCTGCGATCAAGGCACTGGTACTCGCCATGAGCGCAGCACTTATGGCGATACCAACAGGGTTTATCCCCACCGCCGCCACGATCACCGCAACGAACGACAACCCCATCGCGTTCCCATGGGCAACCACGCTCGGCCTACTGATAGCGGTCCCGGCACTCACCGCAGTTGCGGCCCTCGGTGGATCAACCCTCACTCATCGCCGCCAAAACCGCAACCTCGCCACGCCGGCCAACGATTGACGCCCGGCGCCGCGGGCGTCACAGCGAGAGCGACCTCCCGATATCGGATGACCAGGCCGCGAGACGCGCCTAGCAACAGGGCCTGACCCGCCAAAGTCGTTCATGTTGCTCGAGAGCGCTCGCTTGCCGGAAGCGCCCGGTATTGCGCATCACCCTCAGCTATCGCGCCCGAGCGATATCCGGCAGGGAGGATGTTGGTGGGTGCACTGGACGTGCGTTGGCCTCGATCACCGTCGGGGTGTCGGCGTAGGTTCGGCGTCGTTCCCGACCTGGTCTGACTCGTGAACCGGCTGACGCCTTCGGGCTGTCTTTCCCGTGACTGTTCGGCCGTGTTCGGGAACGGCACCCACCGGTCGGGCGACGGCCGTGAGTCCGGGGATCGCTGCAACGTTCCCCGGCGGCGTGGCCGCCGTCCCGGCAGGTGCGTGCCAACCCGTTCACAACGACTGAAAGGGATGGCCATGACCATCGTAGAGAACCCCACGATCACCGTCACCGGCGGGGTCGACACCCACGCCGAGTTCCATGTCGCAGCGGCCGTCGACGCCAACGGCGGCGTCCTCGGCGTCGACACCTTCGCCACCACGACCGCCGGCTATCGCCAGCTCGTCGCCTGGCTGGCCGGGTTCGGCGACATCAGCTTGGTCGGTGTCGAGGGCACCGGCTCCTATGGCGCCGGACTCGCCCGTCACCTCGCCGGCAAGGGTATCCGGGTGGTCGAGGTCGACCGTCCGAACCGCCAAGCCCGCCATCGCGCCGGCAAGTCCGACTCCGTCGACGCAATCGCCGCTGCGCGTGCTGCGCTCACCGGCACCGCCAGCGGGGTGCCGAAATCGCGCACCGGGAGCATCGAAGCGATCCGAGTGATCAACGTCGCGCGCCGCTCGGCGGCCGATGAGTGGATCGCGATCATCAACCAGATGCGCCACATCGTGTTCTGCGCACCCGACGAGATCCGCGCCCGCTTCAACGATCTGTCACCGATCCGTCTCGCCCGCACCTGCGCTGGCTTGAAGCCCCGCCGATCCTCCGGTGACATCGTGCGGTTCACCACACTGTCGACGCTGCGTGAGCTGGGTCGTCGGGCCCTGTTCGTGCGGGACCAGAAGCGCAACCTCGACACAGAAATGCGACCGCTCATCCGAGCGTTCGCGCCCGCACTGATCGAGGTCCACGGCGTCGGCTACGACACCGCCGCAAAGCTCCTCGTCGCTGCTGGTGACAACCCGCACCGGCTCCGCTCCGAAGCCGCCTGGGCAGACCTCTGCGGCGTCGCACCCATCGCCGCGTCGTCCGGCAAGGTGCAGCGCCACCGCCTCAACCGAGGTGGCAATCGCCAAGCGAACTCGGCGATCTACCGGATCATGCTCACCCGCATGTCCAACGACGAACGCACCAAGGCTTACGTCGCTCGCCGCATCTCCGAGGGCAAGACCATGGGCGAGATCGCCCGGATGCTCAAGCGCTACATCGCCCGCGAGGTCTACAAGTCCCTCCCCACCACCATCTGATCGCACAGCCTCCCGGTCGTGGTTCTGGCTCGCCCGAACCGGCTCACACCGCGAGGTTGTGCAACACGTGATCTGCCACCCCGACCGCTGCGGGCGGAACCTTCGGTGACGCGTGGCTTGCTACGAGCATGACCCCGACGCGTCCGATGCGCCGGAGATGTCTCTTCCCTGTCGTGCCCGCACCACCACAACACGACGAATCCAGCGCCGACCCGCTGACCTGGCGCGCCATCATTGATGTCATGATGCAACTCAGCGTTCGCCTCGTTCACGCCGACCAAGTCGACGCGCTACGCGCCTGGTTCGAGCAACTCCAGACCACTCGACGCAACGAAGCAATCGCCACGCTCATCGACGAGACCGTCAACCAGGAGACCGCCATCCTCGTCAAAGTCGATCGCCAGCACCTGCTGGTCTACGCCATGGACGTCGACGACCCAGAACAGGCCCGGCGGTCAGCCGACTCCGGGAACCACGCCATCGACACCGAGCACCGCCAGATCCTGCGACAAGCCCTCGCCGGCACACCCGACCACGAAACGATCCTCGACATCGCCCCTTGACATCCCTACGAGCTTCACGGCCGATCGCGACCCACCGCTCGTATCGCCACAGATCCTCTACTGGTCGCACAACGGCTTCGCCGACGAGAGATGCCCGAACCTGGCGACCGCAATTCGACAGTCCACCAGCGCCAAGTTCCGGCCCGGCTGACCTGCGGCCCCGAGCCGTATCGACACGGCGGCCCAGATGAGCGATACAGGGCGGTTTGGCGAGCGCAAGCATGCCGATACCGAATGGTGCGCGGTCTTCTGACTGGTGAGCGATATCGAGCGCCTTCCGGATGCCTCGACCAGCGATACTCGGACGGTGAGCTGGTCGAGTCCTCCGCTTCCCGATCATGGGGAGCTGAGTCGACTGGGCATCGTCGTGGATGGAGAACTCCACGCCGGCAAGCAGTCCCGGGTGCTCACCGGAACGATCGACGGCCGCGGCAGATGAGAGTGTCCTCGGTCGAACGCTCGGTGAGCTGCACGCTCAGAACTGTGTTCGTACGAGTGCGCGCGCGCGATCGAGTCCGGAACGGCCCTCGATGGGTTCGTTGTGGTCGTCCTGCAGGAGCTCTGGTTGCTCGTCGAGTTGGCGGCCGGTCAACAGCAGACCACCAATGACGACCGTGCCGTAGACGGTGATCACGAAGATCAGCACGCCGAACAGGAAGATGACGAGGCTCATGACATGACCTCCTGGCGCTCACGGTCGACCGGGACATCGACGGGCGTGAGCAGCAATGAACCCAGCGAGTGAATCGACGGGACCCACAGGCCGACGAAGATGCCAGCCGTGGTCTCGCCTTGAACGAAGTAGAGCCAGACGGAAAAGAGGAACGACAGGAAGCCGGCGACGAGGAACGGCAACTTCAGACGTGCAGATGCGGGTAGACGGTTCATCATGTCCTTTCGGGAAGGGGACGCTGTGGTTAACACGCTCTATCGTCATTTATTCCGTCGACGGAGAATTCTCTCCTGACCGTCGGCTCGGAGGAGGGCGGTTCTGTTGCGCCCACGACGGGGCGGGCTCTGCGAGACGACCTTGCGCATCACGGGCAGCTGACCTTGCGACGGGCAGGGCTCGTCGCACGAGCCCTGCGAGTTGTGACCCGGGGGTCCTCGACGCGACCGTCGTCCAAGTTGCGGCAAACCGCTTTCGGGGGGAGAGAGTCACCTGGGCGGCAGCACCTCGGCAATCGTCGAATTGCCAGCACTGAGCTGGGTCTCGTCACCGACGGGCTGAGCGGTGACGTCGGCGTTGAGGCTCAGCGACGCCGTCGCCGAAGCAGTGGCGTGGAGCGGCGGAGTTGCGCCGCCGAGCGGACGTCGGGGCGTGTCCTGGTCACGTTGATTGGCGCAGTGTCGTACAGCAGGCGCGACCACGTCGTGTACGTGGTCGCGCCTGCGGTGGGGTCGCAGCGCCAGCAAGACGTCGCCGTTCGCCCGAGCCGGATCGATGCGTACCGCACCCACGCATCAGCCCTCGCTGCGCATGCGTTGCATCGTTCCGGCGCCGAGGCGGTGACGTATTCAGGTGTGAACGGTTGTCGATGGCGTGCCAGCCATGCCGCGTCTGGTCGCCACCAGGTGAGATCCTCGACGTCGGGGTCTGGCTCCATTGGGCGTGACGTCGGTGACGGGGGTCAGGCCGCAGTGTCGGTCGCCGAGGACCGAATGAGGTGGTCGTATGCGCCGAGCATTGCGGTTGAGCCAGCGCCGATCGCGACGACGATCTGTTTGAACGGTTCAGTGGTGCAGTCGCCGGCGGCGAACACGCCGGGTGTGGAGGTCTGACCCCGGTCGTCGATGACGACTTCGCCGCTCTCGGTGAGATCGACGGTGCCGTCGAGCCACTCCGTGTTCGGGAGCAGCCCGATCTGGACGAACACGCCCTCGAGGTCGAGTCGGTCGACGCCGCCGTCCCGTCGGTCCCGAACGGACAGTCCGGTGACGCGGTCCCCATCGCCGAGCACTTCGGTGGTCTCGGCGTTGAGGCGCACGTCCACGTTGGGCAGGGTGCGCAGCTTGGCCTGGAGGACGTCATCGGCACGCAGCTGGTCGTCGAACTCGATCAGCGTGACGTGCGCTGCGATGCCGGCGAGGTCGAGGGCGGCTTCGACGCCGGAGTTGCCGCCGCCGACCACCGCCACGCGTTTGTCGGCGTAGAGGGGGCCGTCGCAGTGAGGGCAGTACGCGACGCCGCGGTTGGCGTACTCCGCTTCGCCGGGGACCCCGATCTGTCGCCAACGTGCGCCCGTCGAGACGACGACCGTGTGCGCCTCGAGCGTTGCGCCACTGCGAAGATCGAGCCGATGCAGGGCTCTGGGTGAGGGAGCGGGATGCAGTCGCATCACCTCTTGCGCAGTGATCAGCTCCACGTCGTGCTCGCGGACGTTTTGTTCCAGTTCTGAGGCGAGACGGGGGCCTTCTGTGTAGGACACCGAAATGAGGTTCTCGATGCCGAGGGTGTCGAGAAGCTGGCCACCGAACCGATCTGCGACGAGGCCGGTCCGCATCCCCTTGCGCGCCGCGTACACCGCAGCCGATGCGCCGGCGGGCCCACCACCGACGATGAGCACGTCGAAGGGTGCCTCGGCGTCGAGGCGCTCCGCCACCGCTGCGACAGCTCCGGTGTCGAGTCGAGCCACGATGTCCTCGAGGCCGACTCGGCCTTGCTCGAATCGCTCGCCGTTGAGGTACACGGCCGGAACGGCCATCACGCCGCGCTCTTCCACCTCGTCGGGAACGAGGGCGCCGTCGATCGTGACGTGCTCGATGTGTGGGTTGTGGATGCTCATCAGGTTGAGCGCCTGAACGACGTCGGGACAGTTCTGGCACGACAGCGAGACGAACGTCTCGAATCGCAGGGCCTCCCCGTCGGCGGGCTCCAAAGAGCGAATTCGATCGAGGATTTCGGGTGCTGCCGTCGAGGGGTGGCCCCCGACCTGCAGCAGTGCGAGGACGAAGGAGGTGAACTCGTGGCCGAGCGGCACCGCGGCGAACCGGATCGCAACGTCTGAGCCGACCCGTTCGATCGAGAACGACGGCCGACGGGTGTCGTTGCCGTTCCGGTCGAGGGTGATTGAGTCGGACAGCCCGGCGATCTCGGTCAGGAGTTCGTCGAGTTCGGCCGACTTGGGTCCGTCGTCGAGGGTCGCCACCAACCGGACCGATGTCGTGACCTTCTCGAGATGACCAGCAAGCTGTTCAACGAGTTGCGGATCGAGCATCGACGGACACCTCTCAGATCTTGCCGACGAGGTCCAGCGAAGGGGCGAGCGTCTCCTCGCCCTCCTCCCAGTTGGCTGGGCAGACCTCGTTCGGGTGCTTGCGGACGTACTGGGCGGCGCGCACCTTGCGGAGTAGCTCGGTCGCGCTCCGGCCGATGTTGCCGGCGGTGATCTCCGCGACCTGGATCCGGCCGTCAGGGTCGATGACGAAGGTGCCGCGCTCAGCCAGACCTTCATCTTCGATCAAGACGTCGAAGTTGCGGCTGATGCGACCGGTGGGGTCGCCGACCATCGGGTACTCGATCGTCCGGATTGTGTCTGATGCGTCGTGCCACGCCTTGTGCGTGAAGTGCTTGTCGGTGGAGACGGCGTAGATCTCGACACCGAGCCGCTGGAACTCTGTGTAGTTGTCGGCGAGGTCGCCCAGTTCGGTTGGGCAGACGAAGGTGAAGTCGGCGGGGTAGAAGAACACGACCGACCAGCCGCCATGGAGGTCGGCGTCGCTGACGTCGACGAACTCGCCGTTGCGGAACGCCGTGGCCTCGAAGGGCCGGACCTCGGTGTTGATGAGAGACATCGATTCCTCGTTGGTGGTGTTGGAGTGGGGGGAACTCGGCCTGTGGCCGCAGCACTCAATAATTTATCGCTAAAACATGCTAAAACGATGAGGTATGACAACCTCCACACCTTGGAACACACGAGCCGCGGGCCCGGAGGACACGCCATCGATCGTGCGGCTGCTCGACGGCGCACGTCTGGACGCCGAGCTGCCGCTCGATCTTGCGGACATGGTCGGCGAGCTCACGTCGGCTCAGCACAACTTCGTCGCGGCCGTCGGCGACCGCGTGGTCGCAACGCTGCTCGCTCGGCTCGAGGGCGACACCGGACAGATCACGGCGATCGCCATCGATGCGGACTGGCGACACCATGGGATCGGCTCAGCGCTCATCGAACGGGCGGAGTCGTCGCTGTTGCGGTCAGGCGCCCGTCGAATCGTCGCACTTCTCACTGAGAACCAGGTGGGTGCGGAGGCGCTGCACAACCGCGGCTTCACGTCGACGCCGGGGCTGGTCAGATTCGAGAAGGACGAGCCGATGCGGCCGACCTCGTACTCGATCCTCGAGTCTTGGGGAGGGGAGCTGGTCGCACCCTCGCGATGGGAGAAGTTCTCTGGGCTGCGTCGCGAGCGGGACGTCGTCGATGAGCGCCTGCTCGCACCACTGCTCCAACCCGAACTCGCAGACCGCTTCGGTGTGGTCGCCCCGACCGCGATGCTGCTGTTCGGGCCGCCGGGTACCGGCAAGACGTCGTTCGCGAAGGCGGTCGCCGGCCGGATCGGCTGGCCGTTCGTCGAGCTGCTCCCATCGAAGCTGGGCGCGCAGGGGACTGCGATGATGGCCGACGAGCTGCACCGGGCGTTCGACGAACTACTCGAACTCGAACACGTCGTCGTGTTCATCGACGAAGTCGACGACATCGCGAGCTCGCGAACCGCCCGCCCAGAGACGCAGGCGGTCGTGAACGAGCTCCTGAAGGCAATCGTCCGGGTGCGTGAGCGCCCCGGACGACTTCTCGTCTGCGCAACCAACTCAATCGGCGAACTCGATCCTGCCGTCGTGCGGCCGGGTCGCTTCGACCTCGTCCTCCCAATCGGTCCACCCGACGCTGACGCTCGACGTGACCTCCTCCATGGCATGCTCGCCGCGATCCCTGCGTCGGATGCCGATCCAGCGGACCTGGTCGAGGTGTCCGACGGGCTCACCCCCGCCGACATCGCCAGCGCCATCCAGACTGCCGCCGCGGCCGCCTTCCGCGACGCTCGTGCAACTCAACCTGATCGACGTCTACAGACCGTCGACGTCCGGAGGGCACTGCACCAGACAACCCCGACCATCTCCGAGGCTGCGCGCGAACGATTCGCCAGCGAAGCAGAACGCTTCATCCGCGCCTGACGCACAGGCTCGGTTGAAGCGCTTCAATTCACCATCCGTTTGCGCCGTTCGAGGCGGATTCGTCTTGGGATGGTCTCGAGCTATTCGCGACAGTCAAGCCGAGCGAACGATCAGGTCGGACGTGGATCATTGCCCCCGGGCAGAGGAGAGAGTGAAAGTCCTGCTGTGCAGCCCCACGCTTGGCCGCACGGCTCACCTCGTCAGCAGACCAGCAATCGAACGACGTCGTGAGAACGCATAGCTGTCCCAGGCGCGCGCAACACAGCGCCCGTCCCCAACCAAGGGAACTGCGACCGGTCAGGTGGTCACGACGTGAGGAACAGCGCGAACAGCACACCGTTCACCACGGCGAGCAGCGCTGCCGGCAGCATCTGGCTCAGCGGATCGCGGAGCCGAGCTCGTACCGCGAGACCCAGCAGCATCAACACCGTCAGCCCACCGGCGGCTGCCGCGCCCAGCTGAGGGATGCCGAGCCCGACCACCACACCGATCGCTCCAAGGATCTCCAACACCCCGACCAGGATGCGGACATCTGGCATCCCGTACCGCACGAACTCCTCCTGCAGCCGTGGTTGCGACAAGACCCGCGAGCCGTAGTACAGAAACGCTGTGGCGGAGGCAGCCACCAGCACGATGAGACCCATTGCGCCCGTAACGGGGTCCCTCAACGACCGTCGTTCAGCACGGCCGAGGTAGTGGCGAGCGAGAAGACCGACAACCCCGGCAGATACCTCTTGACGGAGCCGCCAGCCTTGATGTGCATGCCAATGGCGCCCACCATGAACGCTGCAAAATCAATCGACGCAGGCCGCACCAGTCTTGGCGCCGCATGGCCGACCAGCATGGTGCCGGCCAGGCTCACCTTCATCGCGCCCACTGCGTACATCTGGGTCTCGGAGAGCCCGTTCACAGCAAACTCCTCTTTCATGAATCGCCCCGGGTTTCGTAGAGGCACGGTTTATCGAGTCACGGCCGCAGTGGCTGTGCTCGCCTGACGGTAGTTGGCCTCGTGATCGGCCGGGGTGGTGAACTTGCGGCGACCGGTGAGGATCTCGCCGTGCCGGCGTCAGTGGTTAAACCAGTCGACGTACTCGAGGGTGGCGCGGGCGCAGCTCAGCGTCACGAATCGCACGTGCCGACGGCGGCCGACTCTTGGCTGCGTGATACGTCGACGGGGCGATGCCAAGCAGCTTGGCGATCGGCTCGATTCGCAGCCGCAACGTGGCGCTGCGCCGGTGTTCGTGTTCGTCGATGAACCGGATCACTTCTTCGACTGGCGGTCGAGCTCCGCCCCGAAGAAAGCCGACGCCGCTTTCAAGATGTCGTTCGCTCGGCGCAGCGCGGGGTGAAAGGAGCGACCCAGTGGTCAGCGGACCCGACGCTGCACACTCCGCACGGACTTGCGCGACACATGCAGTCGTTCGACCACGCCGCCGCGGTCATCGCAGATATCGACGATGTCCTGCGCGACGAAACACGCTCGGGTGTGCCGACGCCGCATCGAGGATCTCGCAGTCGAATTCGCGGCCGCGGACCCGCATGGAGGTTCGCCGACCGGCCAGCGAGTTCCCGCGTGGGTCATGCACTCGTCGATCCGCTGCCAACCCGGGAACCGGAAGTGCACGTATCCCAGCGTCGATCGGCGAGATGGGCGAACGGGAGGTCGGACGAGCCCCAGAACGACCACGTCCGGTCATCGCCCGGATCGACGTTGCGGTCGACGACGACGATGCGACGATCGCAGGCGGAATCCATTTCGGTGCGAATTCCTCCATTCCGCGTACCGGGGTGTGTCGCCGCCGACACCGATCACACCGCCGCAGCCGCCTCGCTGTGGACACGGCCTGCCTGCTCAGCGGCATCCTTCAAGCCGTCGACGAGGCCGGGGAACACGAACGTGTGGAACGGTGCAACGCCATACCAGTACGCCCGGCCCCACAACCCTCGCGGGACGAACGTGGCCGTCTGCACGAGACGGCAGCGCGCCTGTCCGGCCGTGCTGCCAAGAGGCTCGATCCGCCACTCCAGCGCCGCGACACCGGGCAACCGCATCTCGGCCCGAAGCCGCAGGAGCGAACCGGGCTCGATCGTCTCGACCCGCCAGAAGTCCACGGCGTCCCCTACCCGGAGCCGATCGGGGTCGCGCCGACCGCGTCGCATGCCCGGACCACCGATGACGTTGTCCACGAGACCCCGGAGCTCCCACAGCCACTCGCCGGCGTACCAGCCGCGCGTCCCGCCAACGCCACAGACGGTCCGGTGCACTTCCTCTGGGCTGGCTTGCACGATGCGTTCTCGCACGTCCCGAAGCACCGAACCACCGGACCAACCCGGATCGGTGGGAAGCGGTGCAGCGACCGATGCGATCCCAGCGCCGCTCCAACTCGTCGTCACGTTCCGCGCCTCCACCCGCTCCAGCGCGAGCTGTACTGACTGGCGGTAGTCGATCCGCGGTCCGGGACACAGCTCGAGGATCGAGTCGTCCCGCACGACCACCTCGTTGACCAGGCTGCTGACAAGTGGTCGAGCCAAAGATCGCGGCAACGGCGTCACCAGACCGACCCACAGCGACGACAGACGCGGTGTCAACACGGGCACCGGGATCACGACCCGCGGACGCAACCCGGCCTCCTCCGCATAGACCGCCATCATCTCGCGGTAGGTCAACACATCGGGCCCGCCGATCTCCAGCACGCGGCCCGATGCGGCATCGACCGACAACACCTCCACCAGGTAGCGCAACACATCGCGCACCGCAATCGGCTGGCAGCGGGTGTCGACCCACTTCGGCGTCACCATCACCGGCAATACTTCGACGAGATAACGCAACATCTCGAAGCTGGCGCTCCCCGACCCGATGATGACGGCGGCCCGCAACTCCGTCACCGGCACCGGACCCGCGGCGAGCTCTTGTCCGACCCGATGGCGACTGCGCAGGTGCGGCGACAACTCCTCCTCGGCGTCGTCGCCGGCACCGAGGCCGCCGAGGTAGACGATCCGTTTGACGCCGGCCGCAGCGGCTGCGTCGCGCACGTTGGCGGCGGCAGCGGCCTCGCGGGCCGTCCAGTCGCTGCCCTCGCCGATGCTGTGCACGAGGTAGTAGACCGCGCTCGTTCCCGAGACCGCCTCGGTCAAGTCGCCCTCGATGTCGCCCTGGATGACCTCGACCTCGTCCCGCCACACGGCGGACTCCAGCTTGGCGGGCGTTCGGGCCAGGCACCGCACACGGTAACCCGCGTCGAGCAACTCACCGACGAGTCGGCCGCCGATGTACCCCGTGGCCCCCGTGACCAGGATCAGCGAAGTCGGTGCAGGCACTGCGGCCAGTATCCCACGAACGAGCCCCGGCGATCTGCCCCGTCGACGGCCGGAGCCCTTGGGGTCGAAGCACTACGCTTGAAAAAAATTCACATCATGGGAATCCCCAGCAGACTGGCACGGACTGCGGGGGCTCTGGATCCCCAATGTGCGGTTCAACCGCTTCAACAAGCACACAGTGGTACAGGGCGTTACGCTTTGCGAGAATCATTCCCAAATACCTTAAGGAGTCGCTGTCGTGGCAACGGAAAACTTCAACACTGATATCCCAGAGGATTTGTTGACTCCGGACACTATGGAGTTTCCCAGTTCATCGCTGTCGTTCGTAGACGGTTTCCCAGCAATGGCAAGTTTGACCGACGCATACGACCTTCAAGACTTCAATCGGGCGACATCGCTGTTTACCAGCATGGTTCCAGTAGCAAGTCTGGAAGCGATTCGTAAAGGCCTAGTGGACTTCGTTGACGATGGGCCCATCGAGAATCAGTGGGTAATTTTTGATGACTTGATGGACTCCAACAGTCTCTTCCTCACGGGGAATACCGACACGGTCTATGCCTTCGGCATCCTCGATCTCGAGGAATCGGGACCAGTCGTCATTGAAGTTCCACCCAACTGCGGACCGAGCACGATCAACGATGCAACCTTTTCGTTCGTCGTTGACATGGGGGCACCAGGGCCCGACCGTGGACAAGGCGGCAAGTACCTCGTCCTCGGACCGGACTACTCGGGTCCCCTCAGCGACATTGAAAATGGCGAGGTCGTCGAACACGAGGGCGAGACCTATTTCGTGGCCCACAGCCCGACTCGCATCAACTGGGTGCCATGCCGCGGACTGTTGGTGGACGGGGAGACAAAACCTGCGTCGGAGCTCTTCCGTAACGGTATTCAGGCCTACGCACTGAAAGACAAAGACAATCCACCTCCGATGGTATGGAAGAACATGTCGGCGGCGGAAGTGAACACGATCCACTCCAACCACGAGTCCTTCTTTGAGGAGATTCACCGGGCCATCGATAAAGAACCGCCGGAGGTATTTGATCCGGAACTTCTGGGAATGGCAAGCCTCCTGGGTATCCGCAAAGGGGAACCATTCGAGCCTTCTGATCACCAGCGTGAAGTACTCGAACGCGGTGTGATGGCAGGAAACGCCTACGCTCGTGCCGTCACTTTCGCCCCGCGGGCGCCGGAGGCGTATCTATACGGTGAAGAAAACAGCATGTGGTACAACATGCTGTACGGAAATGACTACCGCTACCTCATCGATGGTGGAGCCGGCGGTATCGACGCGGATGCGCGTTTGATGTTCTTCTATATGGCCACCGTCAACACTCCCGCAATGATTCTAAAGATGCCGGGAGTGGGCTCACAGTATGGAGTAGTTGCCAGGGATAGCGGCGGCGCATGGTTGGAAGGCGACCGCAACTACACCATGCACATTCCACCGAATGTGCCGGCGAAGAACTTTTGGTCGTTGGTTGTCTACGACGTACAGACCCGATCCATGCTCCAAACGCCGGATCGGGCGTTTCCCAGCGTCAACAGCATGAGGCCAGACCTCGTCACCGAACCTGACGGAAGCGTCAATCTCACCTTCGGTCCGCAGCCACCGGAAGAGAATCGTGGTAACTGGATACAAACGCGTCCAGGCAAGACTTGGTTTGCGATCTTCCGGTTGTATGGTCCGCTAGAGGCCTGGTTCGAGAGGACCTGGCGGCCGGGAGAAGTAGAACCCGCGAAATAAAGTCCTCGGGTGCGGGGCGTTTGTCACGCCTGCTCACCTGGCTCAGCAGAACTGACCGCGCCTGCTCAGAAGAAAGCGCCATCTTTGAGGCGCGACTTTTGACCTCGCCGCGCGTTGGAGCCTTCTGCGATGCCTACGGGATACACATGAACCTGCACGACGTGCCGGCGCTCGTCGCCGAACGGTGCCGGCTCACTACCAGCCACATAAGGCATCTCGCCGCGCAGGGCACGCAACCCCAGCTCGACTGGGTCAACGACGGCATGTACGCCGCAGACACAGAACACGCCGACTGGATCGATCGCAACGGCGCCAACCTCCTGCAGGTGTGATGGACCCCGACCGCACATTTCTGTGCGCCCCTCCGCCCACCGTCGTGCCGCGATGGGCGGTTCTGGTCCTTGCTTGTGAACGTGATTATGGAGCGGGCGCGGTACTGCAAAGGCGGGCAAGTCGTTGGCGTGCGTATCTCGGCTCTGCAGTCCAGGCGTTCGCCGCTTCCCAGGCGTCAGCGCAACGGAGCGCTCGATGGTGCTCGTCCTCCCCGAGGACCCGCACGCCGAGACTCGCCAAATCGAGGTGCACGACGTCGACACGACTCTCGTCCCAGTCGAGCAGACCAACCCGACCGTCGTCGGTGACACGCAAATTCGATGGCCCCGGATCACCGTGAACCACCGAAGTCGCAACGTGCGTCATCGCAGCGAACACGGCGAGCACATCGCTGGCGGCGTGATCAGGTAGTGCCGACATGTCGGCGTCGACACTTCGCGACAGCCGATCGAGTTCGGTGACGACCCGACAGCCCGGTCGTTGCCGATGGTTTGCAAAGCGAGCGTGGAGACGCTCCAACTCGTCGGCAACGAGGCGCCAATCATCCCGAGACGTGGGTTCGGATCCGTCGATCCACTGCTGTACGGCGAGTCCGTCGGCCGATGATCGACCGTCGTCGGTGAGCAACGGCACCGGCACCAAGAATCCGTCATCGTGGAGGGCGGCGAGCAGTTCCAGTTCCCAGGCAAGAGACTCGGCGGATCGACGGCTCCGTCGGATCGCAACGCGGCCGGTCGGAGCCGAGCCCGACCAGACCTCGTTACGGTGTCCACCTTCAACACGACGTTCGACTCGCACGCCCGACCAGGCACTCACGTCGAGAGCTGTCATGAGCTCAACGGTAGAGCGACAGAGCACGTCGAGCGGACGCGAATATCGAGCGACCCGACGCCGGCTGCATGGCCCGGAAGTGCCGCGATGCGTGGACGGGAGTATCGCGCTC
>JABSQH010000130.1 GCA_013213745.1 Ilumatobacteraceae bacterium
CATTTATACAGTGTTGAAAAAAAAAAAACAATTACTAGAAAAAAGAAATATATATATAACCGGTACGAAACGAAAAAAAAGAAAAAACACGCATGCTTCAGCATTTATACAGTGTTGAAAAAGAAAAACTTACGCACAGACAAAAAGAAAAATGCAAAAAGAAAAGAAAAACACTCATACTTCAGCAATGACTGTTGGAAAAACGTGTTGGAAAGGAAAAACGTGTTGGAAAAGAAGAAATTACGCACAGACAAAAAGAAAAATACAAAACAAAAAAACAAAAACAATCATGCTTCAACAATCATAGTGTTGGAAAGAAAGATTACGCACAGGCAAAAAAGAAATTCCAGAAAAATCAGTATTTGCACATGAGATGGGGGGGTGTTTCTGTGAGACATTCATAATAGATTTCCTCCCCCGACGTGGTATGCGTCGCCTGGCGTCGAGTAAATCCAAAATGAATGTCCCAGATTTTCGGTGGAAAGTCGGACCCCCCCCTCTCAGGGGCACGGCTGATTTTCTCAGATCGACGCAAGAATTTTTGGGTTAGTTGGTACCGAATTTAAAGAAGGTTTGACCGATTCCTTTTGTATAAACAAATGTCTTATCTCGGCTAGCACCCCCCGGTATGCGGCAGAATGTCACGTTTTTGTCTGACATAGCCAGATAACCAGCTAACCAGTATTTAAAGCATATTTTGCCTTGTGAGGCGATTTTGTAGCCAATGTCGATTTTTTTGTGGGGCCACAAAACCGATTACGATGTGTTCCTGGATCGTTTTGGGGTAGTTTAAAGAGGGTTTGACCGATTTTTTTTGTTCAAAAAAGGTTTTAGCCCCCCTAGCACCTCCCGACAGGCGGCAGAATGTCATTTTTTTGTCCGGCATATTAAATCCTGGTAAGGCAGATTTTGCTACAAGAAAAATGTCCGTCGAAAATCAGTGGTTTTTGTGATTTTTGGAAACCTTCCCGTGTGCCGATCGGACCATATTTTAGGGTTTTGTAGTACACATATGTACTACAAAACCCTAAAGTATGGGCCCGATCGGCCCACGAAAAGGTTTCCAAAAATCACCAAAACCACTGATTTTTGACGACCCATTTGGATAACCAGGATCGGTCACAGGATCGGTGCCAGGATCGGTGCCAGGATCGGTGCCAGGAAAATTAGATGAATTGGAAAAAAGTGAAATGTTTTCAGATCGGTGTGTACCCCCCTTCTACCGGTCGACCGTAGAAAATATGAATCATATTTTCAAAAAAATCTCGAACCGAGAAAGTTTTGGCGATTTTGCCTGCTGAAAATAGATTTTTCCTTAATGATTTTTTATTTTGTAAGAAAAGTCTGATTTTGTGAAGGCAAAATCCGATTTTCCTAATGGAAAATTCGATTTTCCTAAGGCAAAATCGTAAAAAAAAATTCTGGCCCTCAGATGTCGAAAATCTCAAACGTTGAATTTTTTTCTTTTTTGCAAACAAAAAAAAGGAATCTCATTTTTTACCGATTAAAGTGTTCAAAAACATTTTTTTCGACAC
>JABSQH010000131.1 GCA_013213745.1 Ilumatobacteraceae bacterium
CGGCACCACCCGCGAACGCAGCCCCGCAGCCGGCGCCAGGACGCCGTGAGGCAGCCGCAAGGGGCAGGGCAAGTTCGGCCTGCTGCACCAGGGCAACGGAGAGTTCTGTGCGAGCTTCGACGAGAGCGTGCGCGTGGTCTTCCAGTCGGACGGTTCGTCGCTGGTGCTGCACCAGGCGGGGATGGAGTTCCCGGCGACGCGCAAGAAGTGAGGTTGCTAGCTGCCCGTTGAAAAACGTCAAGCCGACGAGCCACCCCGATCGCGCCGTACGTAGAAACGGTGCATGGCCCTCGGAAGACGACGTGACAAGTTCCAGCAGGACCTGATGGTGCCCACGAGCGCGCTGCCGCGTTCGCCCGGCCATCCTTTCTATGTGGCGCTCAACGCGCTGTTGTCGGACGCGAAGTTCGACAAGTATGTCGAAGACCTCTGCGCTCCGCTCTACCGCGAGGGCGGCCGCCCCTCGATCCCGCCGGGCGTCTACTTCCGGATGCTCTTCGTCGGCTACTTCGAAGGCATCGACTCACAGCGCGGCATCGCGTGGCGCTGCAGCGACAGCCTGTCGCTTCGCAGCTTCCTCGGACTCAAGCCGACGGAAGCGACGCCCGACCACTCGAGCCTGACGATCATCCGCCAACGGCTGCCGAAGGAGCTGATCGAGCAGGTCTTCTCGTTTGTGCTGAAGCTCGCCTTCGAGAAGAGGATGCTGAAGGGCAAGTCGATCGGCATCGACTCGACGACGCTCGAAGCCAACGCGGCGATGAAGTCGATCGTGCGCAAGGACGACGGTGCGACCTGGAAGGCGTATCTGAAGCAGCTTGCCAAGGAAGCCGGGATCGAGGATCCGAGCGACGCGGAGCTGCGGCGATTCGACAAGAAGCGCAAGGGTAGGAAGACGAGCAACGACGACTGGGAGTCGCCGAGCGACCCCGACGCGCGCATCACGAAGATGAAGGACGGCACCACCGACCTCGCGTACAAGGCCGAGAACGCCGTCGACCTCGAAAGCGAGATCATCGTCGCCGCCGACGTGAAGCCGGCGAACGAAGCCGACAGCGAGACCGGCAAGGACACGACCGTCGACGCGCAGGGCAACCTCAACGACGCCACCGAACAGGAGTGCACGATCGTCGAGGTCGTCGCGGACAAGGGCTACCACAAGGCCGCGACGCTGGCCTGGCTCGAGGAGCGGGGCATCCGCAGCTACATCCCGGAACGCGAGGAGAAAAGGAGGCGGCGCTGGGACGACAAGCCGGACGGCTGGCGCGAGGCCGTCTACGAGAACCGCCGACGAGTCGCGCGCGATAAGGGCAAGGCGCTGCAGAAACGACGAGCGGAGGTCGTTGAGCGCGGCTTCGCGCACCTGTGCGAGACTGGCGCGGGTCGGCGCACCTGGATCCGCGGGATGGTTGAGGTCGGCAAGCGGTACCTCGTGCACGCGATGGCGCACAACCTCGGCGTCATCCTCCGAAAGCTGATCGGAGTCGGCAAACCGAGGGAGTGGGCGGCGATCCGCGCGGCTCTGGCGTCTCTTCAGGCGCTCTGGGCGACGATCCTCGCCATCCTGACCGGCGTTGAGGCGCGGGGCCGCGAACTCATGCCCGACTTGGTCGGCGCGAGCATCAAACCGATTTTGGGTGATCGCGGTCGTCAGATGGCCGCTTCTTCAACGGGCTGCTAGAACGTCACAGTCAGGCCGCGCAGGTCCTTGGCGTTCGGCACCGTCTTGCTGGGCCCGCTCGGCGTGCGCGGCAGGTCCCAGTCGAAGACGCTGACCAGCTCGAACGTGTTCTGCAGCGGCGCGGGCGACGGCTCC
>JABSQH010000132.1 GCA_013213745.1 Ilumatobacteraceae bacterium
ACAGTGCAGAATACAACGGATCCATCGATTCGAACAGTGACGTGCAGGACCTGTTCGTGATGTCTGTACCGAAGGATGAGGGGGTGACGGTAGGCCTGACCTCGCCCTCCGGCGCTGATTTCGATCTCGCCATCTACGACTACAACCTCACCCTGCTCAACTCGAGTTACAGCACAGCATACGACGAGACCTCGACCAACAATACGAACTTCTCGGACAATTCCAACCTGTACATACTGGTGGCACCCTACAGCGGAACCGGACAGTACACTCTGCAGGTTTGGCTGTTCTCCACCCTCGACGGAGCAATCGTCGGCAACCCGTCGATGGTGGTGGATGTGGAGATTGGTGCCGGGCAGTACCGGTGCTCCGAGGGGACCTACCAGCCATATTCCAACCAGTCCTCGTGCGTAGACGCCTCACCGGGTCACTACGTACCCGACAACGGCTCCACTGCTCAGACCCCATGCAGTCCGGGGAGCTACCAGCCGTTCATGAGCCAGTCCTCGTGCCTGCTGGCGAGTCTCGGGAACTACGTCGACACGTCTGCAGCCATAGACCAGATTCCCGCTGATGCTGGCCACTACGTCAACACCACCGGTGCGACCGACGACGTCGCGTGCAGTGCTGGCACCTACCAGCCTAACACCGGCCAGACATCGTGCTTGGATGCGGATGCCGGCCACTACGTGGATGCTTCCGGCTCGGCCACCCAGACCCCGTGCAGCGCAGGGACCTACCAGCCAAGCACCGGCCAGACCTCGTGCCTGTCAGCCGACCCGGGTCACTACGTCAACACCGTGGCTTCCACGACTCAGACCCCGTGCGATATCGGCTCCTACCAGCCCCTGTCGGGGCAGGACAGGTGCGATCTGGCGGACCCCGGCTACTACGTCGAAAGCACCGGCTCTGCCAACCAGACAGCGTGCGACATGGGGACGTTCCAGCCCAACGCCGGCTCATCCTCGTGCATCGACTCGCCCCCGGGCCACTACGTCGACAGCACCGCGGCCACATCGCCCACCCCCTGCGTGCCCGGGACCTACAACCCCTCGACCGGCTCTCCGAGCTCAGATGCCTGTCTGCCCGCAGACCCCGGGAACTCGGTGCCAGTAGAGGGCTCGTCCTACCAGACTCCATGCACGGCAGGCCACTACCAGCCGAGCTCTGGACAGGCCTCGTGCCTCGACGCCGGCGCCGGTAACTACGTCGACTCAGGAGGGGCGACTGTGCAGACCCCATGCAGCCCGGGGACGTACAACCCTGACACGGCACAGAGTGCCTGCACGGATGCTGCACCTGGGTACTACGTCAACAGCACAGGAGCGACTCAGCAGACGGCCTGCCGCCCCGGGTCCTACAATCCGAACTCCGGGAGCTCCTCGCTCGCTAACTGCGTCTTCACCGACGCAGGCCACTATACCTCGTCGGAGGCCATGTCCTCGCAGTCGGGATGCGAGGCGGGCACCTACCAGCCCAGCACCGGGCAGACCTCCTGCCTCGATGCCGACCCGGGGCACTTCGTCCCCGCCTCGGAATCGACCACTCAGGCCGAGTGCCAGTTGGGGACCTTCCAACCTGAAGGGGGCACCTCCAGTTGTCTGGACGCCGAGCCCGGCAACTACGTCGACAGCAACGGCTCCGCAACCCAGACCCCATGCCCCCCTACCACCTACAACCCAGCAACCGGCTCCGACGACCGCGACGACTGCGTCGGCGTCGACCCCGGC
>JABSQH010000133.1 GCA_013213745.1 Ilumatobacteraceae bacterium
TGCGACCACATCAGCAAGCTCCCCCGATCCTCGGCTAGCAGGCCGTTGAAAAAGGTCGATTTCGCCCAGCCGCGCGTGACCGCTCGTACGTAGAAGACATAGCGGAGGACGCACGACGATGGCACTTGGCAAGCGACAGGACGAGAAGCAGCAGGAGATGTTCGTGGCAGCGACCCAGATGCAGCGGTCGCCAGGGCATCCGTTCTACAAGCGGGTGAACGAGCTGCTGAAGGAGGCCGACTTCGACGCCTGGGTCGAGGGCTTGTGCGAGCCGCACTACACCAAGCGTGGTCGCCCGAGCATTCCGCCGGGCGTCTACTTCCGGATGCTGCTGGTCGGGTACTTCGAAGGCATCGACTCGCAACGCGGGATCGCGTGGCGGTGCGCGGACAGTCGGTCGCTGCAGGAGTTCCTCGGTCTGCCCCTGACCGCCACGAGTCCGGAGCACTCGAGCCTGACGCGGGTGCGTCAGCGCCTGCCGTTGGAGCTGCACCAGGAGGTGTTCGCGTTTGTGGTGAAGGTCGCGAAGACAAAGGGCATGGTGAAGGGGAAGACGCTGGCGGTGGACTCGACGTCGTTGGAGGCGAATGCGGCGATGAAGGCGATCGTGCGCCGTGACACCAGTGAGAACTGGAAGGAGTTCGTGCGCGGCCTTGCTGAAGAGGCCGGCGTCGAAGATCCGACCGACGACGACTTACGGCGATTCGACCGTAAACGGCGCGGCAAGAAGGTGTCGAACGAGGAGTGGAAGTCGCCGACCGATCCGGATGCGCGCATCGCCAAGATGAAGGACGGCCGCACGCGGCTCGCCTACAAGGCGCAGCACGCGATCGACATCGACACGGAGATCGTCATGGCAGCCACGATTCATCACGCCAACGAGCCCGACTCCGCAGCGATGAAGGAAGCGATCACCGAGACCGCTGGTGTGCTGTTTGCTGCAGGAGTGGACGAGACTTTCCGGGAGGTCGTTGCCGACAAGGGCTACCACAAGGCCGCGACGCTGGCTTGGACATCGGACCGTGGCATCCGCAGCTACGTGCCCGAGAAGCGATCGAGTCAGCGCCGCAAGTGGACCGACAAGCCGTTTGGATGGCAGCGGGCCTACGTGCTGAATCGACGTCGCACGAACGGATCGAGGTCGGCCGAGCTACAGCGGCTACGGAGCGAGCGAGTCGAACGCAGCTTCGCGCACACCTGTCGCACGGGTCGAGCACGACGGACCTGGCTTCGCGGGCTCATCGACGTCTCGAAGCGCTACCTGATCCACGTCGCCGCACACAATATCGGGCGCATCATGCGATCGCTGTTTGGAATCGGAACTCCGAGAGGACTGCAGGGGCCGTCGAAAGCCCTTCAGCATCTCGCTGCGGGGTTTGTCACCGCTTGGGCGGCGATCTGCGCCACGATCTCGGTCATCGCGTCACGAGGACGGCGTGCGGGCAGGAAACACAGTTGGGCTCGCGACCTGCTTGCGAATCACGGCCTTGCGGGCCGGATCACCCTTTCCTCAACGGCCTGCTAGCTGGCAGTCCTCTAGTATTGGTGGGAATGCCAACGTCTCTCCCATGCTCATTGGAATAGCACATAGGCGTATTGGAGAGGCTGGAAGTAGGTGAGGTAA
>JABSQH010000134.1 GCA_013213745.1 Ilumatobacteraceae bacterium
CCGGGCGTCACCGCGTTCACCATTGCGTTGCGTCAACGGTCAGGCGTCAGCCGACGGAGCCCTCCATCTGCAGCTCGATCAGGCGTGACCACTCGACGGCGTACTCCATCGGCAAGGTCTTGGTGATCGGCTCGATGAAGCCGTTGACGATCATGCCCATCGCCTGCTCTTCGGACAGGCCGCGGCTCATCAGGTAGAAGAGCTGCTCGTCGGCGATCTTCGACACGGTCGCTTCGTGGCCGATGTGCGCGTCGCGCTCGCCGACCTCCATGTAGGGCAAGGTCTTGGACACCGAGTCTTCGTCGAGGATCAATGCGTCACACTCGACGTGGCTCTTGCAGCCCTCGGCTCCCTCGTCGACGCGTACCAGCCCCCGGTACGTGGTGACCCCGCCGTACTGGCTGATCGACTTCGACACGATTTTCGAGCTCGTGTTGGGCGCAGCGTGCACCATCTTGGCGCCAGCGTCTTGGTGCTGGCCCTCACCGGCATAGGCGACCGAGAGCACCTCGCCCGTGGCCCCTTCACCCACGAGGTACACCGCCGGGTACTTCATGGTCAGCTTCGAGCCGATGTTGCCGTCGATCCACTCCATGTGGCCGTGGTCTTCGACGCGCGCCCGCTTGGTGACCAGGTTGTACACGTTCGGCGACCAGTTCTGGATGGTCGTGTAGGTCACACGAGCGCGCGGCTTGACCACGATCTCGACCACGGCCGAGTGCAACGAGTCGCTGGTGTACACGGGCGCCGAACAGCCCTCGATGTAGTGCACCTTCGAACCCTCGTCGGCGATGATCAGCGTGCGCTCGAACTGTCCGGCGTTCTCGGAGTTGATCCGGAAGTACGCCTGCAGCGGCATCTCACACTCGACGCCCGGAGGGACGTAGATGAACGAGCCGCCGGACCAGACGGCTGTGTTGAGCGCCGCGAACTTGTTGTCGCCGGGCGGGATCACCGTACCGAAGTACTGCTTGACCAACTCGGGGTACTCGCGCAGCGCGGTATCCATGTCGCAGAACAAGATGCCCTGAGCCTCGAGGTCCTCACGGTTCTTGTGGTAGACGACCTCTGACTCGTACTGTGCGGTCACACCGGCCAGGTACTGGCGTTCGGCCTCGGGGATGCCCAACTTCTCGTAGGTGCGCATCATCTCTTCGGGCAGCTCATCCCACTCGTCGACCTGCTCGCCGGCGGGCCGCAGGTAGTAGTAGATGTCCTGGAAGTCGATGTCGGGCATGTTCACTGCGAACCACTCCGCCATCGGCTTCTTGTCGAACAGTCGCAGCGAGCGCTGGCGCAGCTGGGTCATCCAGCGGGGCTCACCTTTCCACCAGGAGATCTGGTCGACGACCCCTTGGTTGATGCCCTTTTCGGGCTGGAACGCATACTCGACGCCCTCGTCACTCCACCCGAGGTCGTACTTGCTGAGATCGAGATCGAACGAGGTCATCGGGACATGCTCCAGTCGAATCCGGCCGTGCCGAAGGGGGGAATTAGCACTACCGCCATAGTAACAATTCGAGCGCCAGATCGGAACGCCGATGTCGGCGTTGTCCCCAGACGGTTTCGTCGACGGGTCAACCCGTCAGGCTGCGGCGTCGTCGGCGTGGGCGGCGTCAACCTCGGCGACCCCTGCCGCAGGCGGATCGGCCTCGATGAAGATGCACTCGCCCGGGCACGCCTCGGCAGCGTGGATCACGTCGGCAACGGCCCGATCGGGAATCGCCGCAAGACTGCCCGAGCCGCCTGGGTCGTTCAACGCCATGCCGCCTTCGGCGACGTACGCGATGCCGTCTTCGAGTTGGACGAACACGTCGGGACAATGGTCGATACAGATGCCATCGCCGGTGCACAGATCTTGGTCGATCCAGACGCGCATGGTGAGAGAGAACGGTACCGCCCGATGTCTACATTGGCTCGATCGTGAGTGATGTTCCCCGTGCGCCCCGGCGTCATCATGTGTGGTCCCGTCCAACTGGAGAGGTCGAGGACCAGTACGCGTGGATGCGCGACCTCGACGATCCGGCCCTCGGCGAGTATCTCCGAGCCGAGAATCGATACGCCGAGCGCTGGTTCGCCGCGCAGACCGATCTCGTCGACGAGCTGTTCGCCGAGATTCGGTCACGGATACAGGAGACCGACTTGTCGGTGCCTGTCCGGTCCGGACCATGGTGGTACGCCACGGCGACCACGGCGGGTCAGAGTTATCCCCGTCACATGCGCGGACCGTCGTCCGAACGCGCCACCGAACAACTCCTGCTCGACGAGAACATCGCCGCCGACGGGTACGAGCACTTCGATCTCGGCGCCCTCGACATGTCGTTCGATCATCGACTGATGGCGTGGTCGTTCGACACCGTCGGCGACGAGCGCTACACGCTACAAGTACGTCGATTCGACGCCGATCCCTCCGACCGGCTCGATTCCGCCGACCCGCCCGATCCCGCCGAACGACCAGCGGGGGTCGACCTCGCCGATCGCATCGAGGACGTGTCCAACGCCGGTACGGCCTGGTCGGCCGATGGTCGCTTCCTGTTCTATGTCACCGCCGACGAGCAGCAGCGCCCGTGCACGGTGTGGCGCCACGAGATCGGGACACCGACGAGTGCCGACCAGCAGGTATTCGACGAGCGCGATGAAGCGTTCTACGTCGGAATCGGGGTGACGCGATCAGAGCGCTTCATCGTCATCTCGAGCGCCAGCCTCGACGCCGCCGAAGCGCTGCTCGTGTCAACCGTCGACCCCGAGGCCGAGCCACGTGTGGTGCGACCACGCCGCGCCGGCGTGGAGTATGCAATCGATGACTGGGGCGACCGCCTGGTGATGTTGACCAACGACGGTGCGGTCGACTTCCGGGTGCTCGAATCGACCGACGACGGCGAGCAGTGGGCCGAGTTGATTGCGCATCGCCCCGGCGAGCGCATCGTGGCGGTCGATGCGTTCGCGGAGTTTCTCGCCCTCCTCGAGTGGTCCGATGGTCTCCCACGGCTGTCGTTGCGCTTCCGCGACGGTGGGACGCGGGTCGTCGACGGCCTACCCGAACCGGGCGACATCGACTTGGCCAACAACCCGGATTGGAACACGACACGGGTGCGGTTCGTGATGCAGTCGATGACCTCTCCACCTGCGGTCTACGAGGAGAACACCGACGGTGCTCACCGCGTCGTGCTCAAGCGCGTGGCCACTCCGAACATCGACCTGGGGGCCTACGTGTCGACGCGTCGCTGGGCGCACGCCGACGACGGCA
Organism: Ilumatobacteraceae bacterium; assembly: GCA_013213745.1. Classification (GTDB taxonomy): domain Bacteria; phylum Actinomycetota; class Acidimicrobiia; order Acidimicrobiales; family Ilumatobacteraceae; genus JABSQH01. Next base: position 3,248 of record JABSQH010000134.1, read on the forward strand.
CCGAGGTGCCCGTCGATGTCGTGCATCGCGCAGACACTTCGCTACCGGCACCGACGCTCGTCACCGGATACGGCGCGTACGAGGTGTCGATCCCGCCGCGCTTCTCGGTCGCCCGCCTGTCCCTGCTCGATCGGGGGATCGCCGTGGCAGTCGTCCATCCACGTGGCGGCGGCGAACTCGGTCGATCGTGGTACGAGGGCGGCCGCCGGCTCCACAAGCGCAACACGTTCACCGACACACTCGACGCTGTCGACGACCTCGTCGAAGCAGGCATCACCGATGGCGACCACATCGGGGTCCGCGGCGGCTCCGCCGGCGGCCTCCTCGTCGGCGCATGCGTGACGATGCGACCCGAACGGTTTGCGTTCGCGGTCGCCGAGGTGCCCTTCGTCGACGTCGTCACCACGATGAGCGACCCATCGCTGCCGCTGACAGTCACCGAGTGGGACGAGTGGGGCGACCCGCGCAGTGAACCCGCGGCGTCGTACATCGCGAGTTATTCGCCCTACGACCACACGACGACGAATGCGTACCCGGCGATATATGTCAGCGCCGGGCTCAACGATCCGCGGGTCAGCGTCCACGAACCGGCGAAATGGGTCGCCCGGCTGCGCGACGTCAACACCTCGAGTCGCCCGGTGCTGCTGGTCACCGAGATGGAGGCCGGACACCTCGGACCCAGCGGCCGGTACGACGCGTGGCGGGACGAAGCGCGCATTATCGCCTTCATCGTGTCGAACGCCTGATCGCAGCTAGGCCACTGCGGCGACGACCGCGATCGTCATCAGCACCACGTTGCGCACGATGTCGCCAAACGACAGCGGCGCTGTCGACCACGACCCGAAACACGCACACGGTGGTCGGTCCGGTCTGCGTAGCTGCCATGCGATGAGCACGGTGAACACCAGCAGGACGGCGAGCGCCACCACGGCGGCCAGCAGCGGAGCGATCCGCACGATGAGCACCGCGCCCAAGACGATCTCGAACCACGGGACGAGAGCGGCCACCTGACGAGGAACCCCGAGATCGACGGCCTGTCCGACCCACTGTTGTCGGCCAGCGACCTTCGACGCACCGGCGAACAAGAAGATCGCTCCCAGCGCCGTCGATGCAACGACGGCGAGTACGTCCACGCGTCCGGGGCCCCGCCCGCGGTCAGACCAGCACCGAGTGGCGTTCGCGGGCAGCGAACACGTCGACGCCCAGATCGTCACCACATCGGCGGGCTTGCTCGGCGATGAGGTCGAGCATGTCGTCGTGATGCATCGGATCGTGATGAAACAACGCAAGCCGTTTCGCCCCGGCACGGGCGGCCACATACACCGCGAACTCCGGCGTGCAGTGACCCCAATCGGACTTCACGACAAACTCCTCTGGGGTGTACTGCGCGTCGTGGATCACGAGGTCGGCATCGGCGCACAGTTCGAGCACACCGGGAGTCACGTCGAACGAACCGTCGGCGGGCATTTGATGGTCGCTGAGGTAGGCCACCGACCGCCCCTGCCACGTCACTCGGAAACCGAGCGTGTTGCCGACGTGCGGAACGAGCCGGCTCATCACGTCGACACCGTCGCCGATGCTGAACTCTTCGTTGGCGACATCAGCAAAGCCGACGTCGCCAGGAAACATCGAGAAGTGGATCGGGAACAGCGGCGGCTTGATTGTGTCGGCGAACACCTCGGCCACCGTCAGATCACCTTCCTGCTCCGGCGCGTACACCGTGACATCGGCGTCAGGATGGAGCAGCGGCTTGAAGAACGGCAGACCCTGAATGTGATCCCAGTGCAAATGGGTGAGCAAACACGTGCCCCGAAAGGGTTCATCGGCGGGGTGAGCCGCACCGAAGTAACGCAACCCGGTGCCGAGGTCGAACAGGATCGGGCGACCGCCGGGGATGTCCAGCGAGACACACGAGGTGTTGCCGCCGTAGCCCATGATCTCTTCGCCATGGCATGGGGTCGAACCGCGGACCCCGTGGAAGTTCACGGTGATGGCGTCAGATGCGCCGTGCAATCCAGTCGAACCCCCGATGGGGTTCCACGTTAGGGGCAGTTGGCCTTCACGCCAAGCTCGGCCGACCACACATCCGTCACACGCGATCGGTACCGTCCGAACATGACCGCAGTCGCTCCAACGAACTCTCCAGCACTTCCTGACGGGCTCGTCGTGGTGGTCAAGCGCGACTGCGAGACGTGCCAGATGATCGTGCCAGCGCTCGTCGACCTGGCTGCACAGCGATCCGACGTGGTGGTGATCACCCAAGACGACCCCTCGTTCCCCACCTCACCCATACCGACGTTCGATGAGGACCTTGCGCTCAGCTGGCATCTCGACATCGAGACAGTGCCGACGCTGATCGTGCGCGAGGAGGGCGCCGAGGTCGAACGCACCGTTGGGTGGCAACGCGCCGAATGGCAACGGCTCACCGGCGTGGCCGAACTCGGTGACCAGCTCCCGACGATGCGCCCGGGCTGTGGCTCCAAGAGCGTCGACCCGGACCTCATCGACGAGTTGCGGGCTCGATACGGCGGATCGGTGCTCACCGCGAGACGAATCGAGGTCGCCGACGCGGAAGACGAGATCGAATTCATGTTCACCCGGGGGTGGAGCGACGGTCTGCCGGTCGTGCCGCCGACCGAGGAGCGGGTACTCGCCATGCTCGAAGGGACGAACCGCGCCGCCGACGACGTCGTTGCGGTGATCCCGCCCGACCTGGCGCCGGCCACCGTCGAGAAGGTGGCGATTGCAGCGGTGATGGCCGGTTGTCGACCGGAGTATCTCCCCTGGGTCCTCGCGGCGGTTCAAGCCGCGTGCACCGACGAGTTCAATATGCACGGCCTGCTGGCAACGACGATGCCGGTGGGACCGGTACTGATCTGCTCGGGGCCAGGCACCCGAGCGATCGGCATGAACTCGGGCGGCAACGCGCTGGGCCAGGGGAACCGCGCCAACTCGACCATCGGACGCGCCCTGCAGCTCGTCGTGCGCAACGTCGGCGGCGGCCGGCCCGGCGAGATCGACCGAGCAACACACGGAAGTCCAGGCAAGATCGGCTTCTGCTTTGCGGAGAACGACGCCGAGTCGCCCTTCGGTCGACTTGCCAGCGAACACGGCATCGACGATGGCGTCGACGCCGTCACCCTGTTCGCCGGCGAAGGCACGCGTTGCATCGTCGATCAGATCTCACGACAGCCGGAGTCACTTGCCAGATCGATCGCGGCGAGTCTCCTCGCCATGCTCCACCCCAAGCTGATCATGGCCTTCGACGCCGTCCTCGTGATCGGTCCGGAGCATGCACGAGTCTTCGCCGAAGCCGGTTGGGACCGCAGTGCGATCGTCGCCGGTATCAGCGAGCATCTCAATCGGCCGGGAAGCGACCTCGTTCGAGGCGCCGGCGGCATCGAGGAGGGCCTCCCCGAGGTGTTCGCCGATGTGCCGAGTCTGCCGAAGTTCCGCGACGGCGGACTGATGCTGACTTACGCGGGCGGTGGTGCCGGCCTGTTTTCTGAGATCATCGGCGGTTGGGTCAACGACGAGGTCGGGTCGAAGCCCGTGACCCGAGCGGTGACATACTGAAGCCATGACACGCACGCTGCTCGATCCGACGAGTGAACGAACGGTCGCCGAACGGGCGCGGCTGGCGCGACCGTCGTCGGTCGATGGACTTACCGTGGGTCTGCTCGACATCTCCAAGCCCCGCGGCGACGTGTTCCTCGATCGCCTCGAACAACGCCTCGTCGCCCATGGCGCCTCGGTCAAGCGCTATCGCAAGCCGACGTTCTCCAAGCCGGCACCCGCCGATCTGCGCCACGAGATCGCCGTGGAGTGTCAGTTGGTGATCGAGGCACTCGCCGATTGAGGCAGCTGCACGTCGTGCAGTGTGCACGACATCAGCGAGTTGGAGCTGCGGGGCGTCCCGGGGATGTTCGTCGCTTCCGATCAATTCGTCGATGCGGCCAATGCCCAATCGACCTCGCTCGGGTTCGCGTCGGTGGCGCGAGTGTTCACCCCGCATCCGATTCAAGACCGCACCGACGACGAGATGGTCGCCTACGCCGACGCGGCGTTCGACGAGATCTTGGCGTCGATCACTGCGACCGATCCCGAGTAGCTCACCACGAACGATCGCGCCTCGATCACGGACGTGCAGTCAGGCCGAACGAATCAACGCATCCGCAACGGCGAGGACACGGCGGGCGTTGTCGACGTGCAGGTTCTCGATCATCCGCCCGTCGACGGTGACGACGCCACGGCCGTCGGCGACCGCCTCGTCGAACGCCGCGATGACCGTGCGGGCGTGCTCGACTTCGTCATCGCTCGGAGCCCACGTGTCGTTGGCCGGCTCAACCTGGCTGGGATGGATCAACGTCTTGCCGTCGAAGCCCATCTCCATCCCCTGACGACATTCCTCGGCGAACCCCTCCGGGTTGCGCACGTCGTTGTACACCCCGTCGAGCACGTCGACACCCGCCTCGCGCCCGGCGAGTAGCGCCGTGGCCAGATGCGGCACGAGCGGATGACGCCCGGGCACGATCGGCGACCGCAACTCACGAGCCAGGTCGTTCGTGCCCATCACGAGCGCGGCGACACGCGCATGTGCGGCGATCGCACGGACTTCGAAGATGGCCGAAGGCGTTTCGATCATCGGCCAGATCTGCACGGCGTCGGACGCGCCTGCGGTGACCAGCGCGGCCGCGACCGCCTCGACAGCTGCGACGGATTCGATTTTCGGGATGACGACTGCCGACGGTCCGGCCGACGCCGCTGCGGCGATGTCGTCCGCTCCCCACTCCGTGTCGAGGCCGTTGCAGCGGATCGTGAGCTCTCGGTGGCCGTATTCGCCTGAGGCGACTGCGGCCACCGCCTGCACGCGCGCATCCGGCTTGGCATCGGGCGCAACTGCGTCTTCGAGGTCAAAGATGATCGCATCGGCCGGAATCGTCTTCGCCTTCTCCAACGCGCGCTCGTTCGCGGCGGGCATGTACAGCACCGAACGGCGCGGACGGAACGCGGCGTTCATGACCCACCGTCCGATCCGGCGAAGCCGTAGGCACCTGCCAGCTCGGGATCTCGCTCGGCGAGCTGGCGAGCGAGCCCGACGACCACGTGGCATTGCTTCACCGACGCGTCGTCTTCCATCTTGCCGTCGAGCATGATTGCGCCGGTCCCGTCGCCCATTGCTTCGATCACCCGCTGGGCGTGCGCTACTTCTGCTGGGTCGGGGCTGAACACCCGCTTGGCGATGTCGATCTGTTTCGGATGCAAGCTCCACGCACCGACGCAGCCGAGCAGATACGCATTGCGGAACTGGTCCTCACACGCCACCGTGTCGGCGATGTCACCAAAGGGGCCGTAGAACGGCAGGATCCCAGCGGTCACACAGGCATCGACCATGCGGGCGATCGTGTAGTGCCACAGATCCTGCTGGAAGATCGTGCGCGGTGCGTCGATCTGCGCGGCGCCATCGTCGCCTGCCGGCGGGTCTTCGCGAACGAGGTAGCCCGGATGTCCGCCGCCGACCCGGGTGGTCTTCATCCGACGGTTGGCGGCGAGGTCCGCTGGGCCGAGCGAGAGGCCCTGCATTCGGGGGGAGGCAACGCAGATCTCTTCGACGTTGGCGACGCCGCGGGCGGTCTCCAGGATCGCGTGAACGAGCAGCGGTTCCGAACGCGCCGCTTTGGCTTCGAGTTGGGCCAGCAAGCGGTCGACATAGTGAATGTCCTCTGGACCCTCCACCTTGGGAATCATCACGACGTCGAGCGCATCGCCTGCTTCCAACACCGCTGCGGTCAAGTCGTCGAGGCACCACGGCGAGTCGAGGCTGTTGACCCGCGTCCAGAATTGGGTGTCGCCGAAGTCTGTTGCGGTGGCGACTTCGACCAGACCGGCGCGAGCGGCGTCCTTCTCGTCGGCGGGAACACCGTCTTCGAGGTTGGCCAACAAGATGTCGACCGTGGGGGCGATGGCCGGCACCTTGCTGCGCATCTTCTCGTTCGACGGCGGGAAGAAGTGGATCATCCGGCTGGGTCGGAACGGGATCTCTCGAGGTGGCGTTGGCGCTCCGACAGCAAGCGAGCGGTAGAAGTCCTTTGGTGGTCGCACGAAACTCACCGTACGACGCGCCGCCTCACCCCACCAATCGAGTCGATCATGTCAGCGCCCGCTCGAAGGTGTCGCCGGGCTTCATGACCCGGGCCGCACCGCGAATCGACACCGTGATCGGCGTGAGCTCGCCCTTGTCGTCAGCCAATCGCACGCGGACCGTCGACCGATCGATCTCGAGGTGGACGAAGTGGCGGTGGTACGTGATGGCGAATTCGAGTCGCTCGATCGGCGCGGGCAACGCCGGATCGACAGCCAAGACACCGGCGCGCAGATCGACGCCGCCGTAACAGCGTTGGACGAGATCGACGGTCCCAGCCATCACGCCGAGGTGCACGCCCTCGCGAGTGGTACCTCCTTGCACATCCGACACGTCCGACACCAGCGCCTGGCGGAACAGGTCCCACGAACGCGCCGGATCGAGTCGTGCGTGCAGCCATGCGTGCACCATCTTCGACAGCGTCGATCCGTGGGAGGTGCGCGCCTCGTAGTAGTTCACGTAACGCGCCACCATGTCGGGCTCGAAGTCGTATCCGAGTCGTTCCCACAACTCGGCAATTTCGAGCGGCGACAGCATCTGCAGCAGCATCAAGGTATCGGCTTGCTTGGCCAGCTTGTACCGGTTGGTCGAGTCGCCCTCGGCTTCGAGGATGCGGTCGAGTCGGCCGATGTTGCCGTAGGTCGCGTGGTACTTGTCCCAGTCGAGCTCTTCGAGGTCTTCGTACCCCTCGAATTGGCTGAGGATCCCATCGGCGTGAAACACCAGGCGCATCTTTCGACTGATGTCACCCCACCGGTCGAGTTCGTCGTTGCTGATCGACAGTCGTTCGAGCAGTTCGCGACGGCGACTGGTCGGGAGCAACTCGATCACGTCGAAAGCCCGACTGAGACACCACACCGCCATCACGTTCGTGTACGAGTTGTTGTTGAGCCCGGGGTCGTCGCGGTCGGGGTAGGCCTCGTGAAACTCGTCGGGCCCCATCACCCCGTTGATCTCGTACCGATCGAGCGAGTGGTTGTACGTCGTGGTGCTCGCCCAGAAGCGGGCGATCTCCAGCATCATCTCGGCACCCCACAGTCGCATGAACTCGTGGTCGCCGGTGGCCAACCAGTACTGCCACACGTTGTAGGCAATGGCGATGTTCACGTGACGCTGAAGGTGCGAGGCGTCGGGCAGCCAGTGGCCCGACTTCGGGTTGAGGTGCAGTACCTGGGTCTCCTCGCGGCCGTCGCTGCCGCTTTGCCACGGGTACATCGCCCCGCTGAAACCGTCGGCGACCGCCGCGAGACGGGCGCGCGGGAGTCGACGGGCCCGATACCGCAGCAACGCCCGCGTCAGCTCGGGGATGCGCAGCGTCACGAACGGGAAGATGTACAGCTCGTCCCAGAAGATGTGCCCGCGGTACGCCTCACCGTGCAGTCCACGGGCGGGCACACCCACATCGAGTTCGGTCGTGTTCTCCGACAGTGTCGACAACACGTGGAAGATGTGCAGGTTCAAGATGCGCGCCGTGTCGTCGACGTCGCCCGCCACCGTGACCTTGCATCGGCTCCAGGCGTGAGACCAGGCCGTGAGGTGTCGCCCGAGCAAGGTGTCGAAGTCGGGGGCGCTGCGCACTGCGCCGACCACTGCGTCGCTCGTCGAGTAGATCCCGAGGTCACGGCCGGTGTGAATCGAGACGACCTTTTCGACGATCACCTCGGCCTCAGCGTCCACCTCCACGCGTACCTGTTGCGCAGCAAGCCGCGGCTCGAGCCGAGTGACGCGTTCTGCTGCGACCGCACTCCCGTCGACGCCGACGCGCATTCGTTGCGCTTCGGCAATATCGATCCCGGAATCGTTCGTGCGTACTTCGAGCACCACGATGTCGTCGGCGACTTGCTCGGTGCGCACGTGTTCGAGGTGATCGGTGGCGAGGTCGTTGTACCGCTGGACGTTGCCGTTCTCGACCATGCCGTCGAGACCGGCCTCGACCTCGACCACCGCCGACCGATCGATGACGATCGTCGACTGGAGCGCAGCCAGGTGCGGATCGGCGAGACTGACGATGCGCCGCTCGGTCAAGGTCATGCTCGTGTCGTCGTCGACCTCGAACACGGTCCGCCGCGTCAGCACTCCGCGGTGCAGATCGAGTTCGATCCGATGGTCCTCGACGTGGTGCCGTTGCGGCGCGATCCACTCTCCGCCGTCGACACGGACGCGCAGCGGGAGCCAATTCGGGATGTTGACCAGGCTCTCGTTGACGATCTCGCGGCCAGCGACCTCGTCGGTCAGCCGATTAAAGATGCCAGCGACGTACGTACCCGGGTAGTGATCGCCGTCGGCGGCGCACTCCGCGAGCGCGCCGCGGGTGGCGAGCACACCGTTGCCCAGCGTGCACAGTGCTTCGCGCAGGCCTTCGCGTGCGGCGTCATAGCTGTCGTACGTCCACAGCCAGTCGTTCACGCCCCATCACCTGCGATGCGCGCCGCAAGATCGGCGAGCACGGTCTGCACACCGGCTGGATCGTCGACGCGCAGGTGCGCGGCAGTGTCTCGGTCGTCGGTGCTAACGACGATGCCGACACCGAGACTGCGGACGGCTCCGAATCCGTCCTCGTCGGTGATGTCGTCGCCGAAGTACACCGGCAACGTGGTGTCGGCGGCGAGATCCATCTGCTCGAGGAGCCACGTGACGACCGTGCCCTTGTTCCAGTCCGCGGCGGGCCGCAGCTCGTACACCTTCTTGCCGGTCGTCATCCGCAGTTCGCGATACGCGTGAGCGACCTCGCTCACACGGCTTTCCAGCTCGGTGCTCGCATCCGCTGCAGCGGCGCGGTAGTGCACTGCGATGGCGAAGCGTTTGCGGTCGATCCAGACGCCGTCGATGTCGGTGACCGATGACAACTGCTGTTCGGCAGCATCGAGCACCGGCTCGAGCGCTGCTGCGTCCGGGTGGGGATGGTGCACGGTGCCGTCGGGGGCGCGCACCTCCCAGCCATGGCTGCCGGCGTACCACAGGCCGTCGAGATCGACCATCGATGCCACGTCGTCGAGGTCTCGACCCGACACGACAGACACCGTTGCTGTCGATGCCACCGCCCGGAGCGCAGCGCGCATGCCGTCGCTGAGGACAGCGTCTTGCGGCCTTGCGACGATCGGCGTCAGAACGCCGTCGTAGTCGGTGAACACGGCAACTGTCTTCCCCGAGAGCTGGCGAGTGAGGTCGTAGTCGACCGTGGCATCGGGAAGATCAGGAATCCGAGTACGCGCCGGGATCGTCCGTTCGACGACCGCTCCTACGCCTGCGGCAGCGGCCGTGACCGCCAGATCACCCAAGTCGGGCACGACGATGTCGGCAAACTCGGCGAGTGGAGCAGCGTTGCGGGTGCGGTCGAGCCCGATCACCAGTCCGAAGTCGCCAGCGCGGCCCGCTTGTACGCCCTTGATCGCGTCTTCGATCACCGCCGCCCGCGCCGGTTCGACGCCAAGGCGGCTGGCGGCTTGCAAGAACACGTCGGGTGCTGGCTTCCCCGGGAACCCCAACTCGTCGGCGTCGTTCCCATCGACACGAACCTCAAACAGGTCCTCCATGCCGGCGGCCCGGATGACCATCTCGCAGTTCTTGCTCGCCGAGATCACCGCGGTTCGTACGCCTTGTTCGTGCAGCGCCTCGATGAAGCGACGCGTCGTAATGTATGCACGCACGCCGTGCTCGCGGACGGCGTCCTCGAAAGCGGCGTTCTTCTTGTTGCCGACTGCACACACCGTGGTGTCGCCTGCGGGATCGTCGGGGTCTCCCCACGGCAACTCGATCCCTCGCGAACGCAAGAACGCGTCGACTCCGTCGTAGCGCCCGATGCCGTCGACGTGATGGCGATAGTCAGCGTCGGTGAACTCGGCGGCGGCAGCGCCACTCGCATGACCGGCGAGAAAGTCGTCGAACACGTTCTTCCACGCTGTGAAGTGCACGGCTGCGGTCTGGGTGATCACGCCATCGGTGTCGAAGATGGCGGCGTCAATCGTGTACATATTCTCCTCCGGTGGCTCGCGGCGAGCGTTGTCCGGGCCTCACAACTAACACACCCGATAACGACCGCGGTGGGGCACTCTGTCATATCGTGCGACACATCCCGGTCAAGAGGGGAGCCGGATCGCGTCGCCGTCGAGTTGGATCAGACCGTCGGCGTGCAGCTCGTCGACGATCGACCGATCGAAGTCGGCGACCGATTGCGGCCCATCGGCCACCGAACGCATCACCGCACCGCGTTGTTGTCGGCGGCTGCCCTCGAATCGGCGCTGCGGTTTGGACACGCCTGCCGACCCGACTGCCGGATCGGGTGGCCGCCGGCCGCTGCGACTCCAGCGACACGATCGAGCGACCGGACACTCCTGACAACGTGGCGCAGGGCGGCAGAGCACCGCCCCGAGTTCCATCAACGACTGGTTCCACCACCACGATCGACCCTGTGGCACCGCACCGTCGGCGACTCGCTGCGCGACTGCCCGTGTCAGACGCCCACCTTCGACGCGGGCGAGCACTCTGGCGATGTTGGTGTCGACGACACCGACGTCGCGCTCGAACGCAAACGCCAGGACTGCTCTGGCGGTGTAGGCACCGACTCCTGGAAGGCGCAACAACTCGTCGATCGTGTCGGGCACTACGCCGCCATGGTCATCGACGATCCGCTGGGCAGCGAGATGCAGATAGCGGGCCCGTCGTGGGTACCCGAGGCCTTGCCAAGCACGCAGCACTTCGCCCAACGGCTCCGCGGCGAACGTCGTCGCCGTGGGCCAACGCTCGACGAACTCTCGAAATCGTGGTGTGACCCGCTGCACCTGCGTCTGCTGCAACATCACCTCCGACACCAGTACGTGCCACGGATCGCGCGTCGATCTCCATGGAAGCTCGCGCAGGGTACGTCCACCCCACGCAAGCAGCGCGTCGGCGTCTGTGCCGGTCAGTCCGCCCAGACGTCGACCTCGTCATAGGGTCGGACTCGAGGCGGCGCAGCATCGCGCGTCCACACCAGCACCTTGCGTTTGAAGTAGCACACCTCTTTGCCGTCCTGGTTGAAACCCTTCGTCTCGACCGTCACCACACCGCGGTCAGGCTTGGACGAGGACGGCTTCACTTCGAGCACCCTGGTCTCGGCATGAATCGTGTCGCCGTGGAACGTCGGGAACTTGTGTTGCAAGGTCTCGATCTCGAGGTTGGCAATCGCTGCTCCGCTCACGTCGGGAACGCTCATCCCGAGCACGAGGCTGTACACGAGGTTGCCGACCACCACGTTGCGTCCCTGAACCGACTCCGAGGCGAACCAGTCGTTGGTGTGCAGCGGATGGTGGTTCATCGTGATCATGCAGAACAGGTGGTCGTCGTATTCGGTGATCGTCTTTCCTGGCCAATGCCGGAGCACATCGCCAGGCGTGAAGTCTTCGAGGTACCGGCCGAACGGGCGTTCATGGGTCGTCATGAGATGCGACCGTATCGTCGCCGTCACCGGCGGCACCATCTGACGGTTGATCGTCGTCCGTGCCTCGGGCGGATGCAGGTGGGTCAGGCAATCGCCGCCCGAACCGCAACGTGAAGTCGAGGCGCGACTCGCCTTTTTCGGTCTCGGCCTTGGCAAGATCGCGCAATCCGATGAGACGGTCACGCCGCTCGATCCGCCACGGACCAACGCGCAGCGACGCGTAGGCGATCGCCCCGAGCGCAATCGGCATGAGGTATTGGGCAGAGCGGTACGCGGCGACGCCGGGCGCGACGACGCGCCGCGGTAGACCGAAGCCGATCAACACGGTGATGTACGTGCCGTCGACCACACCGAGCCCGCCGGGGAGGATCGGAATCGCGGCCAGGATGTTGGCCAAACCGAACGCCACGATCAGCGCGTCGAGACTCAACGTCCCGCCGAATGCCCGTAGGAAGACCCACAACGACGCAGCATCGAGCAACCAGTTGATCATCGCCCACAACACGACGCGACGCAGCAGCTGACGATCACTGATCAGCTCCTCCATGCGATGGCCGACCTGCCGCAAGACGGCGGCGAACTTGTCCTCGTCGAAACGCAACTTACGCGCCAGCCACCGTGCGAACTTCTCCGCTCTGCCCTGTCCATCCATGAGGCCGATCACGAGCACCGCAGCGAGCGCCATGATGACGATGCCGGCGATCGCAGCAAACCCGTACAGCGGGTTGACGCCGCGGAACGGCACCGACATCACCAGGCCGGTCCAGAAGATGATGTTCAACACCACCGCCGAGCCGATACCGGCCGTCGCCAGCGCAAACCCGGCGTCGGGACCACTGACCCCCGACAGCGTGAGGAGCCGGTAGCCAAGCGCAGAACCCGCTGCGTTTCCTCCGGGAACGATGTTCGACAGTGCCCTGGTGCTCAGTTGGATCCGGAAAATGCGCGCGTACGACAATTTCGAACCCGCGCTGCCGAGCGCCGCGCGCGTCAACAACGAGTAGCAGAACAGCGCCAGGATCTGCAGTCCGAACCCCGCCACGAGGAGCAACGGGTTGACATCTGAAACGGTGTCGGCGGCTTGCCGGAATCCTGTGAGGACCGGCGGCAACAGAAAATACGACACGACGATCGCCAGCAAGATCTTGATCGTGATCCGCACCGGCTTGCGCCCGGTCGGCTTCTGGCCGCTGTTCGGCAGCGCGGGCAGTTCACCGGTTGGCAGCACACCCCGATCGAGTTCCTCGGTGCGGTCGTCGCCCGTGGCGTCGCTCAGCGCCATGACGGTCAGAACAGCTCGACGACGCGCCGGAGACGATTGCGGAGGCCGTCGGCGACCTCGGCTGGTGTCTTGCCCAGGTGCACCACGACCAGGTCGCGGTCGGGTACGACCACGACGTACTGACCTTCGTGACCGTTGCACGACAACGAGCCAGGCCAGTCGGGCCACAACCACCAGTGGCGGCCGTAGCCGAGGCCCGATTCGGGGTCGTCGGCGACCTTGTGTCGGGCGTGATCGCTCCAACCGGGCGGCAGCACACGCGTGCCGGCCGCAGCAACCCCATCGTTGCGGTACAGCTCGCCGAATCGCGCGAAGTCGCGAGCGGTGGCGTAGACGTAGCTCGAACCAACGAAGTCGCCGGCATCGTCGAACTTGGGAGCTGCACTCGCCATCCCGACCGGTCCGAACAAGCGCTCTTCGAGAAACTCCAACATCTGCTGCCGGCGATCGTCGGGCGAACCACCGACGCCACCCGACACGATGTCACCGATGATCCGGCAAACGACGTTCGTCTCGCCAGACGAGTAGTTCCACACCGTTCCAGGGGGGTGGATAAGCGGCTTGGCCGCAGTGTAAGCGGCATGGCTCGGGCCGCTATCACCGAACAGCATCTCGATGCAGTCGGATACCTCGTCGTCGACGTAGTCCTCGATGAACCGCAGCCCAGACCGCATCTCCAGAAGATCGAGTGTGGTGATGTCGGCCTTGTCGGTTCCGCTCCATTCCGGCACCGGGGCAGGTGCGTCGAGATCGAGTAGGCCGTCGGCAACGAGGATCCCGGTCGCGGCGTGCACCACTGACTTGGCCATGCTCCACGAGATCAGCGTGGACGTTGCGTCGATCACTTTCTCGGCCTCGAACGCGTTGGCCGGCTGAATGCCGTACCGCTCGCTGACGACGTCGCCGCCCTGCAGCACCACGAGGGCGAGCGATATCCCCTCATCGCCAGGGCGGTCGAACAGATCGCCGAGGACAGCGTCGAGACCATCCGGCGGTTGCCGAGTCATCGAGGCCCACGCACCTGGCGAGTCATTAACGCGACGTTACTGTGGGCGATCGCCGGACGGGTTGAGCATGCGGCCGAGCGGACCGCTTGGAGCGGTCAAGGGGCGAGTCGTTCAGCGAGGCCGAGTAACCCGTCGACATTGTGGACGTCGGTGTCCTGCAGCGGGAGCTCGACCACCGGCACGTCGTCAGCGAGTTCGGCGAGTCCGGCGAGTTCCTCTCGCTCGGACACCGCCAGCTCGGTCAGTTCGTCGTGCCAGGCGAGATGTTCCGCCAGCGGCCCGTCGGCGACGTCGTCGAGTGCCGCCCGGTCGGCCGGATCGAGCTGCTCGGGGAGCGGGTGAATCAGGTTGATGACCACGCCACCGAACGGGAAGTCGTCGTCGCGGAGGGCGCCGATGAGGTGTTCGGATTCGGCGATGGCCTCCGCCCGCGGGCTGGACACCACCACGAAGGCAGTCTCGTCGGCCCGCAGCAGCTCGCGTACCTCGCCCGCACGACGTCGGAGACCCTCCTCGACGGTGGTCAACGACCGGAAGAACGCCACGGTGTCCTCGACGATCTGCGGCCCGGCGAGGCGCCGAACGGCCCACAAGAACATCGACGAAGCCGCATTGGTGACCCGTGCGAACGTTCGTTGCCCGACGGTCAGGGCGCGGTACACCGGATTGCTCAGAAAGGCGACCAGCCGGTCGGGTGCCCCGAGCAGGTCGATCGCGTTGCGCGAGGGCGGCGTGTCGACGATCACCAGGTCCCACTCGTCGCTCACGAAGAGCTGGTGCAGCCGTTCGATGGCCATGTACTCCTGCGCGCCGGCCAAGGATCGCGACAACGCGCCGTAGATGGGGTTGTTGAGAATCGCTTCGGCCTGTTCCTCACTGGCGGTCTGCTCGCGCACGAGCCGATCGAAGGTGGCCGCATCGTCGAGCATCAATGCCCAGAGTTCACCTTCATCCGCTCCGACGCCGTCGACCTGATGTGGTTCGTCGGCGGCGGCGCCATCGTCGAGGCCGAGTGCGTCAGCGAGCCGGCGCGCTGGATCGACCGTGACCACGACGACGCGTCGACCCGAGTTGGCCGCAGCCACACCGATCGCCGCCGCAGTCGTGGTCTTACCGACTCCTCCAGGCCCACAGGTCAACAACAGTGTCGAGTGATCGATCGTGTCGGTCAGGGTCATTGCATCGACAGCCACTGCAGTCACTCCGCTTCCCCGTCGAGGGCGTCTGCCAGTGTCGTCAAGTGGTGGAGCGCAAGCCGCGCGGTCGGGAGCCGTGGCAGCGTGATCACGTCGTCGAAGTGGCGCTCGAGTCGGGCGAGTTGTCGAGCCTGGCGAGTGAGGACGGAAGCACCAAATCCAGAAGACGACTCGAGCACCCGGCGGGCGTCGGCCGACAGCGAGTGCTTCTGCACTCGCGCCGCACCGAGTGGCGTGCGTGCCAAGCCCGGGCGGTCCGGCCAACACCCGTTGGCGACGATCGGCAACAAGGCGATACCCACATCCGCGACCAGCTCATCGGCCAACTCGATCGACTCGTTCACCGGTGTCTCCTCGGCGAGCGTGACGACCATGGCGGCGCAGCGCGCCGGATCACGCAACAACTCGTCGACCTCGTCCGCCTGCTCACGGACCGCTCCGGAGTTGACGACGTCGGCCAGACCGGTTGCCGAGCGGAGGAACGGCACGGCGTTGCCGGCCGGAGGTGCATCGACGACGATGAGATCCGCCGCTCCGTCGCGCTCGAGTTCTTTGATCTTGCCGAGCACGAGCAGGTGCTCCAGCCCCGGCGTGGCCGCCGCGATCATGCCGAGCGACGACGATGCCGCAGCCCGCCGCAGCAGCCCGCCGACGCCGCGCAGCTCGAGATAATCGCCGAACGCCTGTTCGGCCGGGATCGTGCGGCCTCGAACGCGGCCGGCGCCGCGGATCTTGCGCAAGATGTGTTCGTTCTCGTCGAGCTCGCGCCCACCGAGCAGTGGCCCGATACCGGGCTTGCCGTCAACGGAGATGAACAACACGTCGGCGCCGTTGCGGGCGGCAGCAAGCGACAGTGCCGCAGCGACGGTCGACGAACCAACGCCACCTTTCCCCGCCACGACGGCGACACCGACGTCGCCGAGACGATCGAGGATCACGTCGGCACCGTCGACGGGGCGAATCGCGGGCCGGCGAGTGCCACATGACCGTCGAGGGCGCGACCGACGGCGCCCGTGGCGATGGTGGCCGCATCGATCAGACGAGCCACATCGATCCCGGTCCGACAGTCCATGGCCTCAAATGCGTGCACAACGTCCTCGACCGACACGTTGCCACTCGCGCCAGGAGCGAACGGACAGCCACCGAGACCACCGAGGCTGGCATCGACACGCGTGGCGCCCGCGTCGACTGCGGCCAGCGCATTGGCGACGCCGAGCCCGCGCGTGTCGTGGAGATGGACGCCGACCGGCACACCGGCAGGAGCACCGACGTCGATCACCTGCTCGACGAGCGCCGCGACCTCGGTCGGGACTCCGGTCCCGACCGTGTCGGCCAGACCGATACCGCGTACGCCCTGGTCGATCGCCGTTCGCGCAGTGGCCGTAACGTCCCCTACATCGACGGGTCCCTGATACGGGCATCCGAACGCAGTGGCCAAGGTGACCTCGACGATCGCCTGACTGCGATCGGCATCGGCGACGACGGCCGCCAAGTCGTCGAGTCGTTCGGCGACGCCTGCGCCCGCATTGCGACGGGAGTGCTCGTCGCTGATCGACACCACGAACTGCAGGTGGTCGATGCCGGCGTCGAGCGCCCGCTGTGCGCCGCGCTGATTGAGAACCAGACCCCAGCGGACCACGCCGGCGTCGCCGGCGGCCTCGTGCGTCGCAGCGGCGAATTGGCCTGCGTCGGCCATCGCCGGCACCCGGTCGGGCCTGACGAACGAGGTCAGCTCGAGATCGCGAACACCGGCATCGATCAGCGCCTCGAACACAGCCAGCTTGTCGGCCAGGTCGATGGGCTGCTCGTCCTGCAGGCCATCGCGCAAGGTGACGTCACGCACGGTGATCGACGCGGGAAGCGGGCGCACAGTTGCAGTCTCGCACCACAGACCGCCGCTCCCACCGATGCCTGGTAGACAACGCTCGATGAACGCCGGTGATGTCACGTCCGATCACCAGGAGCACGATGTCGTCGCGGGGCCACTCGCCGGCGTCACCGTGCTCGAGATCGGCAGCTTCATCGCCGGACCGTTCGCCGGCCAGCTGCTCGGTGACTACGGCGCCGAGGTGATCAAGGTCGAGCCGCCATCGGGCGACCCGATGCGCCAATGGGGCATCACGATCGACGGCGAGAGTCTCTGGTGGCCGACGTTGGCGCGCAACAAGCGCTCGATCGTCGCCGACTTGAAGAACGGTGTCGACCTCGAGCAGGTTCGTGCGCTCGCCGCCGAGTGTGACGTGCTGTTGGAGAACGCTCGGCCGGGCACGCTCGCCAAGTACGGCCTCGACTACGACACGCTCCGAGTCAACAATCCCGCCATCATCGTCACCCACGTCTCCGGGTTCGGCCAGAGTGGTCCACGCGCCCACGAGCCTGGTTTCGGGGCGATCGGTGAGGCCATGGGCGGTGTGCGGCACACCACTGGCGACCTCGACCGTCCGGCGGCCCGCACCGGCATCAGTCTCGGTGACTCGTTGGCGGCGATGTTCGCAGTGATTGGAACGATGGGCGCGCTGTACGAACGGGAGCGCAGCGGAAGCGGCCAGGAGGTCGACGTCGCGATCTACGAAGCCGTCGCCGCGCTGATGGAATCGACGATGGCCGACTACGAGGTTGCCAGCGTCGTGCGCACTCGCAACGGCGGGACCCTCCGCGGCGTCGCACCGTCGAACGCCTACCCGACGAGCGACGGATCAGAGGTGTTGATCGCAGGCAACGCCGACGCGGTGTTCGCACGGCTGTGCACAGCGATGCAACAGCCCGAGCTCGCCGATGACCAGCGGTTTGCCACCCATACGGCTCGCGGCGAGCACGAGTACGAGCTCGACCGACTGATCGGCGAATGGACCCGCACGTTGACCGCCAACGACCTCCTCGACCGCCTGGTGGAGTACGAGGTCCCGGCGGGCCGCGTGTATTCGGCGCCCGACATGCTCACCGATCCGCACTACGCGGCGCGCGAGATGATCCAGCGGATCACGTCGGCGCAAGGACTCGACATCCCGACCCTCGGGGTCGTGCCCAAATGGTCACGGACGCCCGGGTCGATTCGATCAGCAGGTCCACCGCTCGCTCCGTCGGACACCGAACCTTGTTAGCCCGCCGCGATGGCCGCCACGGCAACGATCGAGTCGTCGTTCCGGGCGCTGCCGGAACCGATGCAGCAGGCTGCGACCCTTGCGTTCCAGGCCGCCGAGCGGGGCGGTCTGGCGATCGGCGCAACGGTCGCCTGCGAAGGTGACGTCATCGCCACCGGGCGCAACCGGCTCCATGAGGAGGACTCCGGCGAGGATCACATTGCGGGGACGTCGTTGGCCCACGCCGAACTCAACGCGCTCGCCAAGCTGCAGTACCACGCCCACGAGTCCGATGTACTCGAGCTCGACACGACGTTGCGACCGTGTCTGCAGTGTCTCGGGGCGATTCACCTGGCACCGATTGCACGCGTGTTCGTGCTCGCTCCCGACCCGTTGTGGACCGGCCTCGCAACGATCCGCGATGCCACACCGTTCATCGCCGCTCGGTGGCGACGAGTGGACTCGCCTCGCGCATCGACCCCGCCGGCCTCGCCGGCCACTCGCTCCCGGTACGAGCCGCGCCCGTCTGGGCCGAACTCGGTGCGTGCGTTCGCACGGTTGATGAGTTGGCTGCTCGCGATCGCGAGCACACGGTCGAAGCGACGACTTAGAAGTCTTCGTCGAAGGCGACGTCGCCTTCGACGCCGACCTGATAACTCGACACGGTGCGCTCGAAGAAGTTCGACAGACCCTGCACGTCCTGCAGCTCCATGAAGCTGAACGGATTCTTCGAGCCGAACTCGGCGGCGTAACCAAGCTGGCCGAGCCGTTGATCGGCAACGTATTGCAGGTAGTTGCGGGTATCGGCGCGACTCATGCCCGGGACGCCCTCGCCGAGCACGTCTTCGGCGAACTGGTACTCGCAGTCGACGGCTTCGCGCAGCATCTGACGAACGTCGGCCTCGAGCTGGTCGTCGAACAGTTCGGGCTCTTCGGCGCGCACGGTCTTCACGACCTCGAACGCAAAGTTCATGTGACACGACTCGTCGCGGAACACCCAATTGGTCCCATCGGCGAGACCGTTAAGCAACCCCTTGGACCGCAAGAAGTAGACATAGGCGAAGGCAGCGAAGAAGAAGAGCCCTTCGATACAACTCGCGAAGCACACGAGATTGAGCAGGAACTTCTTGCGGTCGTCGGCCGTGCGGATCTCATCGAGCTGGTCGATCGAGTCCATCCAACGGAAGCAGAACTCTGCTTTGGCACGAATCGAGGGAATGTTCTCGACCGCTGCAAACGCGGCCTCTCGCTCGGCCATGTCGGGGATGTAGTTGTCGAGCAGCGTCAAGTAGAACTGCACGTGCAGCGCCTCTTCGTAGAGCTGCCGAGACAGGTACATCCGCGCTTCGGGCGCATTGATGTGCTGGTACAGGTTGAGCACCAGGTTGTTGGCCACGATCGAATCGCCGGTGGCGAAGAATGCGACGAGGCGCGACACCAGGTGCTTCTCAGCCGGCATCAGCTTGCGTTCGAGATCGACGAGGTCGTCGGAGAAGTCGATTTCGTCGACGGTCCACGTGTTCTTGATGGCGTCGCGGTACATGTCGTAGAAGACCGGGTACCGCATCGGCCGCAAGGTGAGATCGAAACCTGGGTCGAGGATGTTGGTCGGGCGGCTCGACGGTGCGTCGTCGATCGTCGGCGCTGTGGCCGGCGACGGCGTTGGTGATGTGGCGTAGTTGGAAGCGGGGTCGACGAGTGCCATCAGTCGCACGCCTCGCACGCTTCGGGGTTCTCGAGGCTGCACGCCACCGCTTCGTCGTCGGTGTAGGTCTTCTTCGGCTCGCCGTCGTCGGTCGGCGAACCTCCCGAGCCTCCGCTGGTGGTCGTCTGATTGATGCGTGTCGCTGGTCGACTTCGCAGGTAGTAGGTGGTTTTCAAGCCCGCCTTCCATGCATGCAGGTACATCGACGACAACTTGCCGATCGTCGGAGTCTCCATGAACAGGTTGAGCGACTGGCTCTGATCGATGAACGCTCCGCGCTCGGCGGCCATGTCGATGAGCGCCCGCTGCGGGACCTCCCACGCGGTGCGGTAGATCTCCCGGAGCTCGCCGGGAATCCGTTCGATGCCCTCGATCGAGCCATCGGCGCGCTTGATGTCGGCGATCATCGCTTCGTCCCACAGACCGCGCTGTTGCAGCTCGCCCACGAGGTACCGGTTGATCTGCATGAACTCGCCCGAGAGGGTCTCGCGCTTGAACAGGTTCGACACCTGCGGCTCGATGCACTCGTAACAGCCGGCGATCGATGCGATGGTGGCGGTCGGCGCAATGGCGATGAGCAAGCTGTTGCGCAGGCCGTGTTCGGCGACGCGGCTGCGCAGGTCGTCCCACGCCAGTTCGGCTGGCGGAATCACCGAACTGGAACCGTCGGTCCACAGATCGAACTGCAGATCGCCGGCGGCGGCGCGGGTTCCGTCGAAGGCTTCGTGCGGTCCGAACGTCTCCGCGAGACCACTCGATGCCCACAACGCATGGAAGTAGATGTGCGCGCTGATCCGCCTGCTGAGGTCGCGGGCGTCGGGCGAATCGAAGGGCATGCCGAGCTTGAAGAACACGTCTTGCAGGCCCATCAACCCGAGCCCGACCGGCCGCCATGTGTGGTTCGAGTGTTCGGCCTCGGGCGTCGGGTAGTAGTTGATGTCAATCACCCGGTCGAGGAACGGCACCACCTGCCGAACGACGTCGCCGAGGCGGTCGAAGTCGAACGCTGCGCCGTCGACGAACGCACCGAGGTTCAGCGAGCCGAGGTTGCACACCGCCGTGTTGTCCTGGTCGGTGACCTCGAGGATCTCGGTGCACAGATTAGAGAGGTGGACGACCCGCGGGCTGCCGTCGGTGTTGGTTGCCCCGGTCTGGTTGCACTTGGCATTCGATGCGTCTTTGAACGTCATCCATCCGTTGCCGGTCTGGGCGAGCGTGCGCATCATTCTCGAGTACAGCTGACGCGCCGAGACCTGCTTTTCGTATTGCCCAGATTCTTCGGCAGCAAGGTAGGCCCGTTCGAACTCCGCGCCGTACAGATCGGTGAGGTGCGGCACCTTCTTCGGGTCGAACAGACTCCACTGCCAGTCCTTCTCCACCCGCTCCATGAACAGGTCGGGCACCCAGTTGGCGATGTTCAGGTTGTGTGTACGGCGGGCGTGGTCGCCGGTGTTGTCGCGCAACTCGAGGAAGTCCTCGATGTCGGCGTGCCACGACTCGAGGTACACGCATGCCGCACCCTTGCGCCGGCCACCCTGATTGACCGCAGCGACCGAGGAGTCGAGTGTGCGCAACCACGGCACGATGCCGTTCGACAGTCCGTTCGTGCCCTGGATCAAGCTGCCCTTGGCGCGCACCCGATGCCAGGCGACGCCGATCCCACCGGCGAACTTCGACAGCTTGGCGATGTCGGTGTAGCGCTTGTAAATGCCGTCGAGGCTGTCTTCTGGCGAGTCGAGGAGGTAACAGCTCGACATCTGGCTGTGGGCCGTGCCGGAGTTGAACAGCGTCGGGCTCGACGGCAGGTAGGCGAGTGACGACATCAGGTCGTAGAAGCGAACGACGTCGTCGACGTCGGGCTCGGCATCGGGTCCATCGATGCCGGCGACAGGAGCGCACAGCCCGCAGGCCACCCGCAAGAAGAAGTACTGCGGGGTCTCGATGACCTCGCGCCGCTCTGGATGGCGCAGCAGGTAGCGGTCGTACACCGTGCGCAGCCCGAAGAACTCGAAGTTGCGATCGCGATCGGAGTCGATCGCCGCGTTGAGCGCCGGGGCGTTGGCGTTGACGAACTCGAGGACGTGGTCGGCGACCAGACCTTGCTGGTGCCCGACGGCGATCGACTCGGAGAACCACGGGATGTTCTGGTTGCGCACCTCTTTGTCCACGACCGTGGCCAACAGACGTGAAGCGAGCTTGGAATAGTTGGGCTCTTCGACGATCAGGCCGGCGGCCGTGCGGATCGACAGCTCGTCGAGTTCTCGGGTCGTCGCCCCATCAGCGAGTGCCGAGATGGTGCGCGTGGCGACGCGCATCGGGTCGACCCCGAGCAGGCCCTCACTGGCCCGGGCGATGGCGTTGACGATCTTGTTGACGTCGACCGGCTCGAGCGCACCGCTGCGTTTGCGCACGCGCATACCGTTGGAACCGGCCGCTGGCGTTGCCGACGGCGACGCCGGCGGCGCTGCTGTCGCATCGGTGAGCGTGGCGGTCGGATTCGTTTCGCTGACGTTGTCGTCGATCAGGGTCACCGGGCGCTCCGTGCTGTGAGAGAGAAAAGTGTGAGAAAGGACGTGACGAGGAGAAACGTCGAGGTAAGAAGATTCGAAAGAACTGCGGTCGTGCTGCCGCTTGTTCGCCTAATTCGTGTATTTGCTTAATGGCGGGAACGTAATTACAGCAGTGGAACTACGCGGGTGTCAACGCCTCCGCGAGATCGGTCCAGATGCTGGGGTAATGCGGCGATTTGGCCGATTTCGAGGGCCTCTGCGCTACGACGCTCGACTCCGGCCGTCGTCACCGTTGCGCCGACGGAGTCCGACGAGGTCGGACTGCACCCGCAGCGCCGCCCACGCTCGATCGGCGGTGTCGGCCACTGCCGAGATCACCTCGACGTCGCCGTGGCGGCCCCGGCTCTGACGTTCGCCTTCCGCGTACCACGCGGGATGCACTTCGAGCAGCGTCCCGTTGCGGCTCCGCACGTGGTTCTCCCGATACTCGAGCGTCGTGCGCCATCCGGCTCGCTCGAGGTCGCGACGGTCGCCGTGTTCGAGCACCACACCGTGACGCCGAAAGTGATCGTCGCCGCGACGCTCGCTGCGGTCGCCCCGGTGGAGGATGCGCAACCCCATGTGACGATCATGCGCCAATCGGCCTGTGGATCGTCAGTCCCTTCATCGTGTGACCTTCGGCCCGGATTCTGTGGTCGAGGTGTGGTTGTGATGTGGGCGCGCTGTGGACAGCGCCCGATACTCACAACTGGGCGACGATGTCCGTCACAACTGGGCGACGATCTCGGTCACAACTGGCGGACAATGTCCTCGCACGCCAGCAGCGCCGCGCCGGTGTCGGGATCGGTGGGATCGAAGCCCGCGAACAGCTCACTCCCCGACGGATCGGCAAGCAGGTCGGCGAGATCGATGTCGGGGACGTCGGCACCGTTGTCGCGCAGACATCCGAACAGCGCCACGATCAACTCGAACTCGCTGCTCCCCGCCGGGGCGAACACATCGCCTTGGGCATCGTCGCGACACGATGCCCCATCGTCGGGAAGCTCGAGGTCGATCAGGTAGTCGTTGACCGCCGGTTCGACGCACGGCAACGAGAGATACGCCGTGTGGCCGTCGCCCTCCACCGTGAACAGACGTCCGCTCGACAACGACTCGGCCAAGGCCACCGACCACTCGTACGGGGTCGCCGGATCGCCCGTCGTGCCGATCACCAGGATCGGAGCGGCTCCCTCGGCAGCGCCCACACGGAGCGGGTCGATCGCCGGCTCGACGCCCAGACAGCCGGTACTCGCACGAAGGAAGTCGTCGAAGTACTCCGACGCCGATGCCGCTGAGTCGGCCGCGTCGCGCACATCGTCCGCCGGCGGTCGTGCCGGATCGTCGGCACAGGTGATGAACCCGTTGGCCACCTGCGAGTTGTCGTAGGAGCCATCGGGCTGGCGGCCCGTCAGACCATCGGCGAGCACCTGCAACAGCGACCCGTCGCGGTCGACAGCCGCGTCACGCAGGGCCATCGCCAGGATCGGCCACGTCTGTTGGGAGTACAGGGCGGCTGCCACGCCGAGCTGCAATTCGCCTGGACTGAGCGTGCGCGCTGGATCGCTCGTGTCGTAGCCGCCGACCTCGGCGATGTCGGCGACGAGATCGGTGTAGACGTCAAGGGTCGGTCCGACATCGTCGAGCGAACAGTCGGCATCGGCGTCGCATGCCGCGGCGAAGCGTTCGAGTGCGAGATCGAATCCACCCGCCTGCCCTTCGGCGAGCAGCGTTTCGTCAGAGGTCGGCAGCACTCCTCCGTCGAGGACCAGCGCACGCACCCGATCGGGAAACAGCTCTGCGTAGGTCGCTCCGAGCCGAGTGCCATACGAGAACCCGACATAGGTCAGCTGGTCGTCGCCGAGGGCGGCGCGCAACACATCGAGGTCACGGGCGGCATTGTTCGTGCCAACCCACGGCGCCAAATCGAGGGTGCCGGGTGTGCAGTCCTCCCCAGCACTCTCGGCGTCGGCGACCAACTCGGCCCAACCAGCGTCGTCACCCTCGGCGAGCAACATCACCTCGTCGTCGAAGTCGACCGCACACGACACGGCCGTGCTCGCTCCGACGCCTCGTGGGTCGAAGCTCACGAGATCGAACCGGTCGGCGACCTCGGCGGGCACGATCGGCGCCGCGTTCTGCAAGAACTCGATGCCGGAGCCGCCCGGTCCCCCCGGGTTGAACACCAGCGAACCGATTCGTTCGTCGGCGTCGCCTGCCGGTACGCGCACGACTGCGATGTCGATCTGCTCACCATCTGGGTCGTCGTAGTCGAGCGGGACGTCGAGCGTGGCGCACTCGAAGTCGACGATCGACAGCAGCGCAACGTCATCACACGCACTCCAGGCGAGTTCAGACGATCCACTCTCTGGTGACTCGTCGAGTGAGGCCGGTGGCGGCTCGCCGGAGACGTCGGCGAAGCCCGGGTCGGAGATCGCATCGGCCGACTCGATCTCGGGAGCGGCTGGCGAGCACGCGGCAACCGCGATCGCCGCCATCACTCCGATCGCTACGACAGTCCGCACCACCACGAGTCTCGCAGCCCCAAGTACCGCACCGGCATCACCGATCGACCCACTTCGACCCGATCGCTGCACGCTCGGCCAGCGCCAGCGCAACGGCACGCTCGACCGTGTCGGCGGATTGCGCCTGCGCCGCGTGGTCTGCTGGCACGAACCCGTGCTCGACGGCGGCCTCGATGAATGCGAACAGCGAATCGAAGTATCGGCGAATGTTCACGAACACGATCGGCATCGTCACCAGCCCGAGCTGGTTCCACGTGAGCAACTCGAACACCTCGTCGAGCGTGCCGAATCCGCCGGGGAGCACGATGGCTGCGTCACTACGCGCCGCCATCATCGCCTTGCGTTCGTGCATCGACGCCGTGATCTCGAGCTCGGACAGACCGCCGTGGGCCACCTCGGCAGCGACCAGTGACTCGGTGATCACACCGGTGACCTGTCCGCCCGCTCCGAGCGCAGCACCGGCGACGAGGCCCATCAGCCCGACATCCCCGCCGCCGTACACCAGTCGATGACCACCGCCGCCGATCGCTCGACCCAGCGCAGTCGCCGCATCGGCGAACGCTGGGTCGGTCCCTCGACTGGAGCCACAGAACACGCAGATCGCTCTCGCCATCGGTCACACATTGACAGACGAGCCGGACGAGGCTCAGGCGATTACCCGCCAGTAGGGTCGTCTCCATGAGTGCCGCCTCCGACACCCCCGTTGCGGATCTTGCCGCCGCCGCCGACGCCATCGACCTCGCCGACCGGGTGGTCGGCGCCGCCGTGCGGCGTCTCGCCGATGCTGGTGGACCCGACACGCACCAGGTCTTGGCATACGACATTGCCCACGCGGCGTCGGCGGTGGCCACGGCGCGCTCGCTGCTCGACTACGGCGCCAAGGGCGACGTCGAGGCGCGCATCACCTGTGCCTTCGCTGCCGACATGATCCACGACCTCGCCGGCAAACTGCTCGGGCGCGAGGCCGAGTGGGGTGTCGACGCAGGAGCGCTCGACGGTGCTCGCGACGTCATCACCCAGTTCCGCTCCGCCGGATTCGTCGCATCGCTCGCCGACCAAGCGGGCCCGAATCACCTCGACGACGACATGGACATGGTCGCCGACACGTTCGGTTCGTTCGCCGAGAACGTGATCGCGCCGCACGCTGAACATGTGCACCGGACCAACGCAGACATCCCCGAAGAAATAATCACCGGCCTCGCCGAGTTGGGAGCGTTCGGGCTGAGCGTGCCAGTCGAGTACGGCGGCTACAGCGAAGGGGGCGACAGCGAGTACATCGCCATGGTGGCGGCCACCGAAGAACTGTCGAAAGCAAGCCTCGGCATCGGCGGCTCGCTGATCACACGACCCGAGATCCTCACCCGTGCGCTCGTCAAGGGCGGTACGGAGGAACAGAAACAGCAGTGGTTGCCCAAATTGGCCACCGCCGAAGTGATGCCCGCAGTTGCCGTGACCGAGCCCGACTACGGCAGCGACGTCGCCGGCATCAAGGTCACCGCCACCCCGGCGCCAGGACCCAACGGTGAAGACGGCTGGGTGATCAACGGTGTGAAGACCTGGTGCACATTCGGCGCTCGCGCCGACGCCCTCACCCTCCTCGCCCGCACCGACCCCGACCGGTCGAAGACGCACCGCGGGCTGAGCCTGTTCATCGTGCCCAAGCCACGTGGCGACGCGCACGGATTCGAGTTCACCCAAGACCCCGTCGACGTCGGCGGCGAGTCGCCGCGGATCGGCAAGATGGAGGGTCGCCCGATCGACACGATCGGCTACCGCGGGATGCACTCTTACGAGATCGCCCTCGAGGACTGGTGGGTGCCGGCGGCGAACCAGGTCGGCGGTGAAGACGGCCTCGGCCGCGGCTTCTACTACCAGATGGCCGGCTTCGAGAACGGCCGACTGCAAACCGCGGCGCGCGCCGTCGGTGTGATGCAGGCCGCATACGAGGCAGCACTCGACTACGCCGAAAACCGCGTGGTGTTCGGCGAAGCGATCATCGACTACGAGCTGACCAGAGCCAAGCTCGGCCGTATGGCCACCCTGATCCAGGCCGGCCGCCAGTTCTCCTACGCCGTGGCCACCCTGATGGCCAAGGGTGAGGGTGCCATGGAGGCCTCGATGGTCAAGGCCTACGTCTGCAAGGCGGCCGAGTGGGTCACCCGCGAGGCGATGCAGATCCACGGCGGTATGGGTTACGCCGAGGAGTTTCCGGTCAGCCGTCTGTTCGTCGACGCTCGCGTGTTGTCGATCTTCGAAGGCGCCGACGAGACGCTGTGCCTCAAGGTGATCGCCCGCCAGCTGATCGCCAACTCGACCAGCTGACCAGTCGCTGCTGGCACGACGTCAGGCGACGGATCGCGTTCCGGCAACTCGTCGGCCGGCGACCCACACATCGGTGATGTCGTCTGCGCCAGCGAGGCGGACCACCTTCTCGAACACACGGTGGTGGTCGTCCAGATCACCCCACTGACGCAGCGCCGAACCGGAACGATCAACGGCCACGGCGACGGCGTCGAAGGGCCGACCGGGGGCGAGAAGGCCGGTATCTGTTCCGAGGAGTCGTGCGCCACCGAGGGTCGCCATGTGGAATGCGGTGGTGATCGAGAGTCGCGATCCAGCAACCCCACGTGCACTCGGCGCAACCGTCGCATCGACACCATCTTCGAGATATCGCGACGCAGTCACTGCGTGAGCGCACTGGGACAACAAGCCTGGCGAGGACCCTCCGGCGATGTCCGAGCCGAGTCCAACCGCGACGCCGGCACTCAAGGCCCGCCGGGCGGGGAACACGGCGTTGGCGAAGTAGGCGTTCGACAGCGGGCAATGGGCGACGCCCGCGCGCGCAGCCGCGAGCGAGCCGAGATCGGTCGCGTCGAGATGATCACCGTGGGCGAGGACCGTGTTGGCCCGCAAGAGGCCGAAAGAGTCGAGCACCGCGGTGTCGGATCGACCGAACCGGTCACGAGCGTGATGATGCTGCCAGTCGCTCTCTGAGCAGTGCGTCTGCACCCGGACCTGCGTGGCCTCGGCGAGCTCCCCGAGGCCACCGAGCAACGCATCCGTGCACGCCGGGGTGAACCGCGGCGTGATGATCGGTGCGACGAGCGCGGAGTCCAGGGCGACGATCTGGTCGATCGACCGTGCCGACGCTTCGACCCCCGCGATCGCATCGAAATCCCGGTACCAGGGCGGCGTCGTCTCCAGATGGTCCATCGCAACACGCCCCACGAACGCCCGTTGGCCCGCCGCTGCGCACGTCCGGGCGAGCATCGTGGTGGTCTCGACGTCGACGGTTGCGAAATACACCGCAGTGGTCGTGCCGTGCGCCAACAGCACGGCAACCATGTCGTCCCACACCGACTGCGCGAACGCCGGCTCTGTGGCCCGCCGCTCCAGCGGGAACGTGTACTCGTGGAGCCACTGCTCGAGGGGCAGATCGAGGCCGGTTCCGAGCTGCGGCCATTGCGGCGCGTGGATGTGGGTGTCAACCAGACCGGGCAACAACACCGTGTCGTCGCCGAGATCGACGTCGGCAGGGCCGGCGCCCGTGGACATCGCATGCACGTGCCCGTCGTCGCCGACCTCGATCCGCACCCGCTCCAGACACTCCAAGCGATCGGGCGTGGGCGTCTGCAGAACGGTGGCGACAACGGTGAACATCGTCACACCGGGAGCGGTGCTGCGCCGGAGGGCTCGCCCGTTCGGTGTGGTCCAGACAGCCAGGCGATTGACACGTGCGCATCGTCGCGCCTGGTCGTCGCGCGCAGAAGGGGATGGCGCCAAGGTTCATCGAACAGAAACAGCCCCGACATCCGCACTGCGATCACCGGCTACCGGGCGATGTCTCGATCGAGCACGGTGGCGACGTCGAGCACGGTGGCGATGCGGTGACCAGCAGGGATCGAGTGCTCGCCGTGCGGGTCGATGAGCAGCGCCTGCATGCCCGCACGGATCGGCCCCGCGTAGTCGGCTTCGAAGGTGTCGCCGACGAACATCGCATCGGGCGGCGCACATCCGAGCCGATCGAGCGCAACGGTGTACATCGAGTCGTGCGGCTTGATCCAGCCGTGATCGACCGACAACACGATGCTGTCGATCTCGGCGCCCACACCCATGTCGTCGAGCATGTCCGGCACCATGTTGCGGTCGTGGGTGTTCGACACGACGGCGATGTCGACCCGCCCTGCCAACCGCCGGATCAGGTCGGGAACACCCGGAACGACCTCGACGTGGCGCATCCACTCTTCGAGGTACAACTCCCCCAGCGCCACCGCCTCGTCGCCGGACAAGTTCAGCCCGGTCGCCGCACCGAAGGCCACGGCAGCGTCGGTCATCGAGAACTCCCGCAGCGTTCGCCGCGAGTCGGCCTCGAGCGACAGCGACGCCGAATCCCAGACGTCGACGAATCGGTCGTGGTCGCCCTCGAACCCCAGCGCGGCGGCCAACTCATGAGTGCGCGGGGCACCCAACATCGCCCGGTCGGGCTGGTACTCGACCAACGTGCCGAAGAAGTCGAACAGCAGGGCCTTCACCACGTCGACACGCCGCTGACGGAGGCGATCACACGAGCTCGTCCGCAAGCTCGTGCAGAGAACCGATTCTCTCGAAGTGGGCACCTGAGTGGTCGCCATAGGGATCGAGCAGAATCGGGTGCAGCCCAGCGGCGGTCGCGCCCTCGATGTCCATCGTGACCGAGTCGCCCACGTAGGCGATCCGGCTGCGCTCGATTCCGTCAAAGTATGGGAGTGCATGGTCGAAAATTGCCGGGTCGGGCTTGGCGACCCCGACCACGTGGCTGTCGACGATGCACCGCATGGCGACGTGCTCACCGTCGCCGATCTGGCAGATCTCACGCGCCAGCATCTGCTCGATCTGGCCACTGGCGTTCGACACGACGCCGATCGGTACGTCGCCGTCGGCGAACCGATCGAGCGCAACACGGGAATCGTCGATGCGATGCCGCCACAACCATGCCGAACGAGTTCGGTCGAGTACCTGTGCGGCTTCGTTGCGTTCATGGTCTGGGACGTCGACGCTCGCCACGTAGGTGCCGTTGTACACGTCCCACGAGCCTTCGAACGAACGGGCATCTGACTTGGCTTTCATTGCTGAGTAGTGCGCCCGTCGATGCCGCTCGTGATCGAGCGAGCCGCCATAGTGCGCGAGCAAGGGAGCGAGCACCGTCGGGTCCGGCAGCACGAGAACCCCACCCGCGTCAAAGAGCACTGCGTCGAAGCGAGCCATCGAACCGCGATCAGCCGAGGTGCTCATGCAAGAACGCCGTGACCTGCGGCCAGATCTCGTTGACTTTGTCCTGATCCTGCGTACCGAGCGCATTGTGCGGCGCCATGAAGGCATGCCCAGTGCCCTCGTGCACCGTGATCGTCGCGTTCTTGCCGAGTTCGGTCAGCGCACGTTCGAGCTCGCGGGCGCCATCGGGCGGGAAGAAGTCGTCGTGCTCGGCCATGTGCCCCATGATGCGCGCTTCGATCTTCGACAGGTCAGGCATCGCATCTCCCGATGGGTAGCCGTAGAACGGCACCGCGGCGTGGACCTTGTCGGGGCGCAGGGCAGCCAGGATGAAGCTCAGCATCCCACCCATGCAAAAGCCGATCACGCCCACACCGCTCCCGGTCGTGGCGGCGTGATCGGAGAGATAGTCGACAGCGCCACTCATGTCGCGCGCGGCGCGATCGGGCGGCAAAGAAGTCATCAACTCGCCCGCCTTGTCCATCTCGGTGTGCCCGGCCAGCTCCCCGTGGTACAGGTCGGGAGCGAGCGCCACGAAGCCGGCCTCGCCGAGCCGATCGGCGATCTCTTTGATGCCGGAGTCGAGCCCCCACCACTCCTGCACGACGATCACACCGGGACCCGATCCGCTGTCGGGCACCACGAGGTACCCCTGTGCGTCGTTGCCGTTGCTTGCGAAGCTCACCATCTCAGCCATGCACCGGATGGTACGTCGCCGCGGGGCCGTCGTCACTCGGTGGCGCCGTGCCGCGTGCACGTCGTCGGCGTCCTACGATCTTGGTATGACCGCGCTCGACGACGACGTGCTACTCCGCGACGCCTACGCCAACGACCGCCAGCGGGTGTTTCACTCGTGGTCGGCGCAGGCCGCACTCGATCCGGTGGTGCTCGCCGGCGCTGCGGGGTCGAAGATGTGGGACGCCGACGGCACGACGTGGATCGACTTCACGAGCCAGCTCGTCAACATGAACCTCGGACACCAACACCCGAAAATGATCGAGGCGATCAAGACCCAGGCGGAACAGTTGACGATGGTGTCGCCGACGTTCGCCAACGATCAGCGCAGCGAGGCGGCCCGGCTGATCGTCGATCGGGCCAATCTCGGCCGTGATGGCCTGCCACAGCCCGATCGAGCGGCCAGCCCGCACGGCGACTTCGCCAAGGTGTTCTTCACCAACGCCGGCGCCGAAGCGATCGAGAATGCGGTGCGGTTGGCCCGTGGATTCACCGGCCGCCACAAAGTGCTCTCGACCTACCGCAGCTACCACGGCGGCACGATGTTGGCGGTCGGCCTCACCGGAGAGGGCAGGCGTCTCGAGAACGAACCGGCTGTCAACGGGTTGGTCAAGTTCTGGGGGCCGTATGCGTACCGCTCCTCATTCCACGCCACCTCGCCTGAACAAGAGTGTGAGCGCGCGCTGCAACACCTGCGCGACACCATCGTTGCCGAGGGACCCGACAAGGTCGCCGCCATCGTGCTGGAGACGGTGGTCGGCACGAATGGCATCCTCGTTCCGCCCGACGGGTACCTCGAGGGCGTGCGGGCGCTGTGTGACGAGTTCGGCATCATCTGGATTGCCGACGAAGTCATGGCCGGGTTCGGCCGCACCGGTCAGTGGTTTGCGTGGCACGGCTGGAACGCCCAGCCGGACCTGATCACCTTCGCCAAGGGCGTCAACTCCGGATACATCCCGCTCGGCGGAGTGGTCATCACCGAAGCGATCGCGGCGAGCTACGACGAGCGGGTGTTCCCGGGGGGGCTGACGTACTCGGGCCACCCGTTGGCGTGCGCCACCGCGGTGGCGAGCATCAACATCTTCGAAGACGAAGACGTGCTCGAACATGCCCGCCACCTCGGCGACGACATCATCGGGCCTGCCCTACGCGACATGGCCGAGCGACACGCGGCGATCGGCGAGGTGCGCGGACTCGGTGTGTTCTGGGTCGCCGAACTCGTGTCGGACCGGGCGACGCGCGCGCCCCGCCTCTCTGCGGCCGTCGCTGGAGCGTGCAAGGAGCGCGGCATGTGGCCACTCGCGGTGGCCAACCGCATCCATGTCGTGCCGCCGTGCACGACACCCGACGACGTCGCCCGTGAAGGTCTCGAGATCCTCGACGCCGCCCTGGCCGCTGCCACCTGACCGGCCCGCAACAACCCGAAATTGTCGCGATCCCGTGCGAATAACGCACGGGGTCCCCAATATGTCGGTGGGTCCGCTCGTGCCCTCCCGAAATAGTCGCGGCGCCGTGCGATTTCCGCACGGAATCCCCGGTATTTCGGTGGGGTGTCAGGCTTTGGCGGCGACGTTGTCGGCGAGGTCGGGAATCACGTACTCGCCGTAGGCCTGCAGCGTCTCGTCCTTGGCATCGTGCTGCAGGTAGATCGCGAACTGGTCGACGCCGAGCGCTTGCAGGTTGGCGAGCCGTTCGAGTTGATACTCGACCGGGCCGAGCAGGCAGAACCGGTCGACGATCTCGTCGGGGACGAACTCGGCATGGGTGTTGCCCGCTTGCCCGTGCTGGTTGTAGTCGTAGGCCTCGCGACCTTTGATGTAGTCGGTCAACGCCACCGGCACGTCGGAGGCCTCGCCGTAGCGGGCAACGATGTCGGCCACGTGATTACCGACCATCCCGCCGAACCACCGACACTGATCGCGCATGTACTCGATGTTGTCGACCGGTCCGACATAGGCCGGCGCAGCGACGCAGATCGTGATGTCGTCGGGGTTTCGCCCGGCATCGACCGCGGCGCTGCGCACGGCGCCGATCGTCCACTCGGCAATCGACTCATCGGCGAGCTGCAAGATGAACCCATCGCACGTCTCGCCGATCAACTTCAGTGCCTTGGGGCCGTACCCGGCGCCCCACACCTCGAGCTCGCTCTTCGACGCCCACGGCAAGGTGATCGTCGAACCCTTGTAGTCGACGCTGCGGCCGTTGGCCAGCTCACGGATCACGTGGATCGACTCGCCCATCGTTGCCAACGTGGTCGGCTTGCCGTTGGTCACCCGCACCGCCGAGTCGCCACGCCCGATGCCACACACCGTGCGGTTGCCGTACATCTCGTTGAGCGTTGCGAACGTCGACGCCGTCACCGTCCAATCGCGCGTCGCCGGATTGGTCACCATCGGCCCGACCACGATGTTGCGCGTCTCGGCGAGGATCTGGCTGTAGATGACGTACGGCTCCTCCCACAAGATGTGCGAGTCGAACGTCCACGCGTAATCGAAGCCGTACATCTCGGCGCGTCGACACAGGTCGATCACCCGCGACGCCGGCGGCGTCGCCTGCAAAACGATGCCCATCTCGATGCCCGTGCTCATCGTCCGCTCCGCTTCCGACTGGCACGGCTGCGGCTCGTCGCTGGCGCTTGCCTCGCCGCGTCACCGGACGCCGGTGGCTGCTCGGGGGCCGAAGCGTGAGATCGCGTCCTCGCCGTCATCAGCGCGTTTCCGGGAAGCCGAGGTCGACACGGCTGGTGGCGGGGTCGGGCCAGCGGCTGGTGACGACCTTGCCTCGGGTGTAGAAGTTGATGCCTTCTGGCCCGTACATGTGGGTGTCGCCGAACAAGCTCGCCTTCCACCCGCCGAAGCTGTAGTAGCTGACCGGCACGGGAATCGGCACGTTCAACCCCACCATGCCGACGTGCACGTCGAACTGGAACTGGCGCGCCGCACCGCCATCGCGGGTGAAGATCGCCGTGCCGTTAGCGAACTGGTTGGCGTTGATGGTCTCGATGCCGTCCTGGTACCCACCGACTCGCACGACCGACAGGACAGGCCCGAAGATTTCGTCGCGGTAACAGGCCATGTCGGTCGACACGTTGTCGAGCAACGTCGGGTTGAGGAAGAAGCCCTGGCCCCCGTTGGCATCGGCGACACCCTCACGACCGTCGACCACCACCGTCGCCCCCTCGCCGGGCGCACCGTCGACATACCCACGTACCCGGTCCCGATGCTCGGCGGTGATCAACGGGCCCATTTCGTTGTCCGGCTCGTCACCAGGCCCGACCTTGATCGACGGGATGCGCTCGGCGATCTTGCCCACCAGCTCATCGGCGATGGCGTCGGCCGCGAGCACGACGCTGATCGCCATGCACCGCTCTCCTGCTGAGCCGTAACCCGCCGACACAGCGGCATCAGCGGCCATATCGAGATCCGCATCGCCGAGCACCAGCATGTGATTCTTGGCGCCGCCGAGCGCCTGGACACGTTTGCCGTTCGACGTGCCGGTCTCGTAGATGTACTTCGCGATCGGTGTCGATCCGACAAAGCTCACTGCGGCGATGTCGGGATGCTCGAGCAACCGATCGACGGCCGCCTTGTCGCCCTGCACCACATTGAAACAACCACTCGGCAACCCGGCCTGCGCGAGCAACTCGGCGAGATACAACGACACCGAGGGGTCCTTCTCGCTCGGCTTGAGCACGAACGTGTTGCCGCACGCCAACGCGTTGGCGAACATCCACACCGGCACCATCGCCGGGAAGTTGAACGGCGTGATCCCGGCCACCACACCGAGGGGCTGACGAATCGAGTACACGTCGATTCCACCGGCGGCCTGCTCGGAGTACTCGCCCTTCATCAACTGCGGGATGCCGCACGCGAACTCGATGTTCTCCAAGCCACGGGCGACCTCGCCCATTGCGTCCGACACGACCTTGCCGTGCTCGGCAGACACGATCGACGCAATCTCCTTGCGATTGGCGTCGAACAACTCGCGCAATCGGAACATCACCTCGGCCCGCCGCGACAACGGCGTTGCCCGCCACTCCACAGCTGCGGCACGCGCCGTCGCCACTGCAGCATCGACCTCATCGACCGACGCCAAGTCGACCGCCCCGGTCTGTTCACCCGTCGCCGGATCGAACACCGGCGCCGCGTTCCCCGACGTCGACTCGACCACCCGACCGTCGATCCAATGAGAAATACGCTTCATCGCGTGCTCGCTTCCTAATTCAGGTATGTGGACAGGCCGCGCTTGACGTACCGGCCGTGACCGGGACGGCCGATGAACTCGTCGTTCTCGACCACGACGGTGCCCCGGCTGAGCACCGTGTCGACCTTGCCGTCGACCTCGAAGCCCTCGTAGGCCGAGTGGTCCATGTTCATGTGGTGCTTGTCGTCGATTCCGATCTTGGTGTGACCATTGGGATCCCACACCAAGATGTCGGCGTCGGCGCCGGGTTCGATCACGCCCTTCTTGTCGAGCCCGAACATCCGCGCCGGCGTGGTGCTGCAGGTCTCGACCCATCGCTCGAGGGTCAGCTCGCCGGTGACCACACCTTGGTACAGCAGCTCCATGCGGTGCTCGACGCCACCGATCCCGTTGGGGATCTTGGAGAAGTCACCGACGCCCAGCTCCTTTTGCTCCTTCATGCAGAACGGGCAATGGTCGGTCGACACGACCGCCAGCTCATTCATCCGCAACCCCTTCCACAGGTCGCGCTGGTGCCCCTCGTGATGTGAGCGCAGCGGTGTGGAGCACACCCATTTGGCGCCCTCGAAACCGGGTTGGGAGAGATGCTCCTCGAGCGACAGGTACAGGTACTGCGGACACGTCTCGGCAAAGACGTTCAGCCCCTCGTGCTGGGCAGCCGCAACTTCCTTCAGGGCTTGCGCAGCCGACATGTGCACGATGTACAACGGCACGTTGCCAGCGATCTTCGACAGCTGGATCGCCCGGTGCGTGGCCTCGGACTCCATCTCCGCTGGCCGGGTGAACGAGTGATGCTTCGGGTCGGTCTCGCCCCGAGCGAGCGCCTGGGCGACAAGGACGTCGATGGCGATGCCGTTCTCGGCATGCATCATGATCATCGACCCGGTCTCCGACGCGTTCTGCATCGCCCGCAGGATCTGACCGTCGTCGGAGTAGAAGACGCCCGGATAGGCCATGAACAGTTTGAAGCTGGTGATGCCCTCGTTGTCGACGAGATAGGTCATCGCCTTCAGCGACTCCTCGTCGACGCCACCGATGATCTGATGGAAGCCGTAGTCGATGGCGCAGTTGCCGTCGGCCTTCTCGTGCCACTCGGCGAGGCACTCGTGCACGTTTTGTCCTGCCGACTGCACGGCGAAGTCGACGATCGTCGTCACGCCACCCCACGCCGCAGCGATCGTGCCGGTCTCGAATGTGTCGGACGCCTCGGTGCCCCCGAACGGCAGCTGCATGTGCGTGTGCACATCGATGCCGCCCGGCAGGACGTACTTGTCGGTGGCATCGACCTTTTGGTCTGGAGCGATACCCAGCGCATCTGCCTGACCCGGCGCAAGGATCGCAGCGATCGATTCGCCGTCGATCAACACGTCGCCCGCACGCCGTCCGGTCGCCGACAGGATCGTGCCGTTCTGAACGAGCACTGTCATGATCAGCCCTCCACGATCTCGTCGTAGGCGTCGGGACGGCGGTCACGGTAGAACGCCCACCCGTCGCGCACCTCTTTGATCCGATCCATATCGAGCTCGCGCACGATCAACTCCGGCTTGTACGGATCACCTTTGTCGCCCACGTACTGGCCTCGAGGGTCGACGAAGTAACTCTGGCCGTAGAAGTCGTTCTCACCGAGCGGCTCGATGCCGACCCGGTTGATCGCCCCGACGTAGTACATGTTGGCCACCGCTGCGGCGGGCTGCTCGATCGACCACAAGTACTCACTCAGCCCGCGGTGCGTCGCTGACGGGTTGAACACGATCTCCGCTCCGTTCAAGCCGAGGATCCGCCAGCCCTCGGGAAAGTGCCGGTCGTAGCAGATGTACACACCGACCTTGCCGACGGCGGTCTCGAAGATCGGATACCCGCCATTGCCCGGCCGGAAGTAGAACTTCTCCCAAAATCCCTTCACCTGTGGGATGTGCTGTTTGCGGAACTTGCCGAGATAGGTGCCGTCAGCATCGATGACCGCGGCGGTGTTGTAGTACACGCCGGCCTGCTCGACCTCGTACATCGGCAACACCATCACCATGCCCAACTCCTTGGCCACCGCTTGGAATCGTTGGGTGGTGGGCCCGTCGGGAATGGCCTCGGTGTACTCGTAGTACTTGGCGTCCTGGACCTGACAGAAGTACGGGCCGTAGAACAACTCTTGGAAGCACATCACCTGCGCACCCTGCGCAGCGGCCTCACGAGCCGCCTCCTCGTGCTTGTCGATCATCGACTCCTTGTCGCCGGTCCAATCGGTCTGCAGCAACGCAGCGGTCACGACGTTGGGCATGGGCACTCCCGGGAGCTCGGTGACGACTGCACGCCGTCGGGATCTCGACACTACTCCCCCTCGCGAAGGAGGATCACCCCAGCGTGTGACGGGTCGATGAACGGCTCGTAACGCCGACCCGTAGCGTGAACACATGGGCGCGATGCGTGACGCTTGGCAGTGGGTGTTCGGCAAACACTTGCCGAAGCCGCCTGACCCCGAACGCACCGTCGAGGCGGCGTGGGTACCGCAATGGCAAGCCCCGATGATCGTCGACACCCTCGTGGCCGCCGGCGTCCCCGCAGTGACGAGCGACGACTTCGGGATTCACCTCTTGACGGACCATCGCGGCCCGATGGCTCGCATCTTCGTCACCGAGGATCGCCAAGCCGAGGCCCAGACGATCATCGAGGAGATCCTCGGGCACCCGCCGACGACGCGCCGCATCTGAGCACGCCGAACCTGGCGCGGCGGGGTCGGATTACATCGGGCTGATGCGCAGCAGCTCCGGAGCGGGCGGACACTCCGCAGCCACCGCGGCAGGACCCATCGGCAGCCGGCCCAGCGGGCCGATGACGTCGGTGACCTGGGCGGTCGAGAACGCCTCGACCTCGAGGTCCCATGGATCGACGTCGGCGATCGCCCCGTCGATTCGCTCGCGCATCGCACCGACCATGTCGTTCGGCAGTCGACGCCCGACGCCGGCTACCAGCCACACCGGAGTCCCGACCGCGGCGGCGACGCCGGCCACGGTCGACGATCCCAGTGGTGCGACCACGTATTCGCGATCGACGGCCAACGCTTCGATCAATACGACATCGGCCACACGCGCGGCTGCGCCCGCAGCGGCTGCATCGACCGGTTCGTAGTCGACGTCGTGGCGCTCGAGACGACGCACGAACGACGTTGCACTGTGCTGGCTGTCGAGCGCGACCACGCGGACGTCGCCGCGACGGACCAGTCCGTCGGCGATGAGCTCGGGCGCGCCGATGGTCAGCACCGTGGCATCGTCGGGCAGCTCGTGCGCGAGTTGTGAACCAGTGGAATCCGACCGGATTCGGCCAGCGAGTTCCCACACCGCATCGTGCGGCTCGGCAGATGTGGTGAGGTTGGCGCACAGCCACCACAGCGCACCGGTGAACGGATGCCGCTCGACGATCCGCCGACAAGCGACCACCAGCGCCGACGGGTCGAAGGCCATCGAACCGAGCGCATGTGCCGACTCCTCGACGAGAGCAACAGCATCGACGCCGTGTGCCCGGGCGACGTACCGCAGATGCTCAATGGGGTGCACGAGGTCACGCTAGTGGGCCGGGCCGAAGGCATCACTTCGTGCGTTCCGGTACGCCGTCGCGGCGGAATCTGCTCGGCGGCGCACTCGATCGCTACGATCGGCCCGGCACGCCCATTCGACTGTTCCCAACATGCGGGCGAGGCACACACCACCGATGAGCACCCCCACGATGAAGCAGCTGCCGACCGACCTCACGCTGTCGCCACTCCGCCGCGACGGCCGCGGCGAACCGCGGCCCGTGATGGACTGGCTGACCACGTTCCATCTGGCGACGGTGGTACTCGATCCGTACACGAACGAGAGCGCCTGGGTTCTCAAGGCCGCAACCCGGGTGCTCGATCAGTTCCGGGGCGCCGACGCCAGGATCAATCTGCTCGTGACCGCCGGCGACGAAGACACACGAGCCTTCCTCGGTCCGCTGACCGAGCAATACCTCGTGTTCTGCGACCCCGAGCGCAATGCGGTGCGGGCGATGGAGCTAAGCGAGTTGCCGGCGTTCGTGTTCGTCCGAGTCGACGGCGTACTCGTCGCGAAGGCCGAGGGCTGGAATCCGCCCGATTGGGAGCACGTCGCCGATGCCATCGCCGAGACGTGCTGGTGGACCTCGATCGACGTGCCCGGCCCCGACGA
The DNA here is from genome assembly GCA_013213745.1 of Ilumatobacteraceae bacterium. Classification (GTDB taxonomy): domain Bacteria; phylum Actinomycetota; class Acidimicrobiia; order Acidimicrobiales; family Ilumatobacteraceae; genus JABSQH01. The sequence continues at coordinate 42,510 of JABSQH010000134.1, forward strand.
TCCGGGTCCGTTCCGTGGGTCGCCCGCGCTCGGGTGACGGTCGAGCTCCCCGACCTGCCGATCCGCGACGCGCTCGAAGCGCTCGTCGACGCACTCGCCACGCAGCACCGAGCGATCCTCGTTGCGCCGCCCGGCGCCGGCAAGACCACTGTGGTGCCGTTGGCGTTGCTCGATCAGCCGTGGCGCGCCGACGAACGCATCGTGATGCTCGAACCACGCCGCTTGGCCGCGCGGGCGGCCGCTCGCCGCATGGCCACAACGACGGGCACCGACGTCGGTGATCTCGTCGGCTATCAGACGCGCGACGAACGACGGATCTCAGCACGCACGCGCATCGAAGTGCTGACCGAGGGGATCCTGACGCGTCGACTGCAGCGCGACCCCGAGCTTCCCGGCGTGGCTGCGGTGTTGTTCGACGAGGTGCACGAACGAAATGTGCCGACCGACCTCGGCATGGCGTTGCTGCTCGATGCCGCCGAGACGATCCGGCCGGACCTGCGCATCGTCGCCATGTCGGCAACGCCGGACATCGAGTCGTTGGTGGCGTTTCTCGACGCGCCGGTCGTGGAGAGTGAGGGCCGATCGTTCGATGTCGACGTTCGATGGTCCGGGTCCGCCGCAACGACGAAGAGTCGCCAAAATGGCCGCGCCGGTGCACGTGCCCGCCGTGCGGGCGGCGGCGCCGGCAACGACCTCGTGCAGTCGACCACGGCGACGACGATCAGCGCCCTTGCCAACGACGACGGCGACGTGCTCGTCTTTCTTCCGGGGATCGGCGAGATCCGTCGTGTCGAGTCGGCGCTCGAGGCCGCAATCGGCCCGAACGTCGATGTGTTCGCCCTCGCCGGTGCACTCGACCGCCGCCTCCAGGACCAGGCGCTCGCTCCATCAGCCGCCGGCCGTCGCCGGGTCGTCTTGGCCACCGACATCGCCGAGACCTCTCTCACCGTTGCCGGCATTCGCATCGTGATCGATGCCGGTCTCAGTCGCGAGCCACGCTTCGACCCGCGAACGGGCATGACGAGGCTGACCACCGTCACGGCGAGCAGGGCATCGGCGGACCAGCGCGCCGGCCGTGCCGGCCGCACTGCTCCTGGCGTTGCCTACCGCATGTGGAGCAGGGTCGAGCACTCGAGCCGAGCCCGCTATCGGACCCCCGAGATCGAATCGGTCGACCTCGCCGGCGTTGCGCTCGAGCTCGCGGCATGGGGCGACCGGCCGCGGTTCATCGACGACCCACCATCGAGCGCACTCGATCAGGCGGTGCAGCTGCTCGCCGACCTCGGTGCAGTCGGCGACGACGGCGCGATCACCACGCTCGGCCGCACAATGCTCGACCTCCCGGTCCACCCACGCCTGGCACGGATGATCGCCGGTGCGCAGAGCTACACCGCGTGTGCGGTCGCCGCGCTGCTCGACGACCGCGACATCTTCGGCGGTCGTCCCGACGATCGACCGGCCGACTTGGCGCTCCGGTTAGCGGTGGTGGCCGGGCAACACGGTTTCGCCGGTGCTGACCGCAACGGCGTCGCCCGCGTCATCGAACGTGCACGCGATCTGGCGCGACGCGCCGGTGTGCACGGAACACTCGACGACATCGACCCCGACCAGGCTGGCGCGGCGTTGTTGTTGGCCTACCCGGATCGACTCGCTGGTCGACGTCGACCAGGCCAGTACCAGCTCCGCAGCGGGACCGGCGCGTGGCTTCCCGACGACGACAGCTTGACGCGCGAGCCCTTCATCGTGGCCGCAGATCTCGATGGCAAACGCGATCGTGCACGGATCCGGCTCGGGGCGGCACTCGACGAGGCCGACATCATCGACCGTCACGGCGACGAGATCGAGGTGCGCAACACGATCGGGTGGGATCGCGATCGCGCCGACCTGGTCGAAACGATCGAACGCCGTCTCGGAGCGATTCGACTGGCCACCAGTTCGGGACCCCCGCCGCCGGGCGAGGAGACCACCGCAGCGCTCCTCGGCCGAGTGCGCGACACCGATCTCGGTGCGCTCCGCTGGAGCGACACCGCCACGGCGCTGCGAGCGCGGGTGACCTTCCTGCATCAGACGATCGGCGAACCCTGGCCGGATTGGTCGACGGCTGGCTTGCGGTCCTCGCTCGACGAGTGGCTCGCTCCGTTTCTGCACGGTGCTCGCCGGATCGGCGACGTCGAAGCACTGGACATGGTGACGGTGTTGCGGGCACAGCTCCCTTGGCCGCACGGCGCCGAGCTCGACGAGCTGGCGCCACCGACGCTGCAGCTGCCAACGGGACGAGCAGTATCCCTCGACTATGACGGCGACGAGCCCGCCGCGTCGGTCCGGGTGCAGGACCTGTTCGGCCTCGACGAACACCCGACGGCCGCGGGTCGCCCGATCCGGCTCTCGCTGCTCTCCCCCGCCGATCGGCCATTGCAGGTCACCACGGATCTGCCTGGTTTCTGGCGGGGGACGTGGGCCGATGTCCGCAAGGACATGGCCGGCCGGTACCCCAAACACCAGTGGCCGGAGCACCCCGAGCGAGCGACGCCGCGCCGACTGAAGGGTGATCGATGATCGCCGCGACGATCGCCGGCCTGTGGTTGCCGACGGCGCTCGCTTGTGTTGCACTCACCTACGTCGGTGCTGCCGTGCAGGCGACACTCGGAATCGGTCTCGGCATGCTCGCCGCTCCGGTGTTGGCGCTGCTCGATCCGTCGTTCGTCCCGGTCGTCGTGGTGATCTCGGTACTTCCGCTCTCGATCGCCGTCGCAGTCGCCGACCGGGCCCACGTGCAGACCGCAGGCATCGGGATGGCACTGCTCGGCCGAGTCCCCGGCGTCGTGGTCGGTGCGTTCCTCGTGGCGCGCATCTCCGACAACCTGCTGTCCGTCGGGGTCGCCGTCGTTGTCCTCGCCGGTGTCGCTGCGTCGATCACGGTCCGCCGCTTTCAGCCGACCTCGACGGCGTTGTTCGGCGCCGGGTTCGCATCGGGGATCACCGGTACCGCGGTGGGGATCGGCGGACCACCGATGGCCCTCACCTACCAACACGACGACCGGGCCCGCATGCGCTCGTCGTTGTCGGTGTTCTTCGGCGTCGGCACCATCCTCTCGATCGGCGCACTCACGCTCGCTGGCCAGATCGGCCGTCACGAGCTTGAACTGACGGCGTTGGTGCTGCCGGCGGTGATGCTCGGCTGGTGGACGTCGCGCGTTCTCCAACACCGTGTCCCCACCGAAGCGATCCGGCCGATCGTGTTGGCGCTGTGCGCCTTCTCCGCAGTGGCCCTGCTCGTGCAGACCATGTGAAGCGCTCGCGGCGTCGACGCCGGCCCGGGGTCGGCTGGGTGACCGCCCGGCTCCGTCGTAGGCTCGACGGCATGGCAGAGACGCCGGCATTCGACTTCACCGAACTCCTCCCACTCGGAGCAGACACCACCGTGTACCGGCACGTCGGCAGCGACGGGGTCGACTCGTTCGACACACCAGAGGGCACGTTCCTGCGGATCGCTCCCGAGGCGATCACCCACCTCACCGCGACCGCCATGCGCGACATTGCGCACTACCTGCGCACGAGCCACCTCGAACAGCTGCGGGCCATCCTCGACGACCCAGAAGCCTCAGAAAACGACCGCTTTGTGGCGCTTGACCTGTTGAAGAACGCGGCGATCGCGGCCGGCGGTGTTCTGCCGATGTGCCAAGACACAGGGACGGCAATCGTCAAAGGCAAGAAGGGTCAGTACGTGTTCACGGGCGGCGGCGACGAGGCCGCGATCGCCAAGGGGATCTTCGACACGTATCAGACATCGAACCTGCGTTACAGCCAGATGGCACCGATCGACATGTACACCGAGCGCAACACGGGCACGAACCTGCCCGCCGAGATCAAGGTGTCGGCGATCGACGGCGACGAATACAAGTTCATGTTCATCGCCAAAGGCGGTGGTTCGGCCAACAAGAGCTTCTTGTATCAAGAGACCAAGGCGTTGCTGAACGAGGCGACGCTGTTCCCTTGGATCTTCGAAAAGATTCAGACGTTGGGAACATCAGCCTGTCCGCCGTACCACCTCGGCGTCGTGATCGGCGGCACCAGTGCTGAGTTCGCCGTCGAGACCGCCAAGCTGGCAACGACCCGATACCTCGACGCGCTCCCGACCATGGGCTCGGCGTCGGGTCACGGATTCCGCGACGTCGAGCTGGAGAAGAAGATTCTCACGCTCGCTCAGAGCACCGGCATCGGCGCACAATTCGGCGGGAAGTACTTCTGCCACGACGTGCGCGTCATCCGTCTGCCGCGCCACGGCGCCTCGTGTCCGGTGTCGATTGCCGTCTCGTGCTCGGCCGACCGCCAGGCACTCGGCAAGATCACTCGCGAGGGGCTGTTCCTCGAACAGCTCGAAACCGATCCGGCGCGCTTCTTGCCCGATGTGACCGACGAGGAACTCGAGTCGACCGACCCGGTGCACATCGACCTCAACCGCCCGATGCGCGAGATTCGCGCCGAGTTGTCGAAGCTCCCGGTGACCACACGCGTCATGCTCACCGGACCGATGGTCGTCGCTCGCGACATCGCCCACGCCAAGATCAAAGAACGTCTCGACGCCGGCGAGCAGATGCCTGAATACATGCGCGATCACGCCGTGTACTACGCCGGCCCGGCAAAGACGCCTGAGGGATATGCGTCGGGTTCGTTCGGCCCGACCACGGCCGGCCGGATGGACTCCTATGTCGAGGAGTTCCAACGCCACGGCGGCTCGATGGTGATGCTCGCCAAGGGCAACCGTTCCAAGCAGGTCACCGACGCCTGCGACGAATATGGCGGATTTTACCTCGGTTCGATCGGCGGCCCGGCGGCGCGGTTGGCGCTCGACAACATCCGCAACGTCGAGGTGCTCGAGTACCCCGAGTTGGGGATGGAAGCGGTGTGGAAGATCGACGTCGAGAACTTCCCGGCGTTCATCGTCGTCGACGACAAAGGCAACGACTTCTACGCCCGCGTACGCGCCACCGCAGCGATGCCCGTGAATCTCTCGGGCTAGATCAAACTCTGCATTGCCTCGCGGGTGGCGGCAGCTTCATCGGGGTCGCCGGGGAACTCGGCCGCACCGAAATCGGTCACGCCGATCTCGCCCAGTGCGGCCACACGCTCGGTGACCTCGGCGGCACCGCCGACGATCGCCAGGTCTTCAGGCCCTTTGACGCCTTCGCGGTCGAGCATCGCCCGATATGCGGGCAGACCGCCGTACACCTCGAACACGGTCGCCGCTCGCGCCCGGGCTGTATTGGGATCGTCGGTGACACACACCGGGAGCGCAGCGATGACGCGCGGTGTCGGCCGTTCGGCCGCCTCGGCGGCTGCGTTGATCGTCGGCACGATGTGCTCGGCGAGCGTCTTCGGACCCGTGCACCACGTGACCGTGCCGTCGGCGAGCTCGGCGGTGACCTTCAACATCTGCGGCCCCAGTGCGGCGACGACCACCGAGAACGGTGGTGCCCCGCCCGCCGTCAGAGCTCCCTGTGTGGAATACGCCTCACCCTGGTACCTCACCGGTTCACCCCGCGAGAGCGGTCCGAGAACGCTGAGGTAGTCGCGCATGTGCCGCACCGGTTTCTCGTAGCTGAGTCCCATCATGGTCTCGATCACGACTTGATGGCTGAGCCCGATCCCCAGCGTCAACCGACCGTCGCATGCTGCGCTGACGGTGAGACACTGCTGGGCAATCGCCATCGGATGCCGAGGAAAGGTCGGCACCACGGCGGTTCCGAGCTCGATTTCGGGAACTTCCCGACCCGCAACGGCCAATGCGGTCAACGCGTCGTGGCCGAAAATGTTCGGGGTCCAGTAGCTCGCGAAGCCCTGCTCGTGTGCCTCGCGAACCTCGGCGACGATGTCGTCGAGAGTGCCCGTGTTGATCGCTGCTCCGAAGAATCCGATGCGCATGGCCCGACCATACGGAACGGTGCATCGCCGGCGTCAGCTGGAGCGATCGGCGAGCACCTCGACCAAGGCCTGGAGGTCGCGTTCGCGCTCGGGCGTCTGCCCGCCGACGGCCATGAACCGTTCGAGGCGGCGTCTCGTCTCGGCATCGCCCAGTGTGCGAGTGAAGGTGTCCGACTCCGCCACGAGATGGGAGTCGACCCCAGCCTCGGCGGCGAGCACCGAAGCCTTCGCGGCGGCGACGGCGTGTGCCGGAAACGACGCTACCCGTGATGCCAGTCGGTCGACGAACACGTCGATCTCGCCGGCGGACAACGTCCGGTTGACCCATCCCCAACGCTCGGCGGTCACCGCATCGATGTCGTCGCAGCCGAGAATTGCCTCGAGGGCGCGGCTGCGACCCACGAGCCGCGGCAACCGGACGGTGCCGCTGCCTCCGGGGATGATTCCCAACGCCACCTCGGGTTGGCACAGCGTCGCGCCCGGTGTGGCGAAGCGCATGTCACAGCTGAGCGCGACCTCGCTGCCCCCGCCACCGCATCGACCCTTGATCACTGCCACCGTCGGCTTCGGCATGGTCCGCAGCGCCTCGCACATCTGGTGAAACGCGTTTGGTGGCGCGTCGTGGTCGATCTCGGTCGGAAGGTGCCGGATCGCATCGACGTCGAAGTGGGCGATGAACCACTCCGGGTGCGCCGACTGGATCACGACCACTCGTACGCCGTCATCCGCCGCCATTCGAGCGAACTCGGCGGCGAGGCCGAGAAACAACTCGAGATCGAGCAGGTTGATCGGCGGGTTGTCGATTGTCACCCTGGCGACGCCCCGCTCATCGACGACGGTCGTGAATCCGGCCATCGACGCAGACTATGACGCCTCGATGGACCGAGCAGGCGCTACGACAGGCTGACGAGTTCGAGCCAGTCGTCGGAGAAGTAGTCGAGCTGTCCCTCGGGCATCTGCAACACCTTGGTCGGCTCGAGCGCACGCACGAAGTCGGTGTCGTGACTGACGAGCACGATGGCACCCGGCCAGTCGACGAGTGCGTCGGCGACGGCCTCGCGCGACGGCGGATCGAGGTTGTTGGTCGGCTCGTCGAGGAGGAGCAGGTTGTTCTTCCCGACCATCAACATCGCCAACGCCAACTTGGTCTTCTCGCCCCCCGACAGTGTGCCCGCGTCCTGGAACACCTTGTCGCCCGACAGACCGAACATACCGAGCAGGCCCCGCAGGTGTGTCTCTCCGAGGTGCAGACCCGGCGGCACCGCCTCGCGAATGTTGACGATCAGCGACTGGTCGGTCGCCAGGTTGTCATGCTCTTGCGCGTAGTACCCGGGATGCACCTGATAGCCGAACTCGAACGCGCCGTCGTCCGGCTCCGACTCGCCCGCCAGAATTCTCAGCAGGCTCGTCTTGCCGGCGCCGTTCAGACCGAGCACCAACAGCCGCTCGCCTCGACCGAGGTCGAAGTCGACCTGGTCGAAGATCGCGGGGCCGCCATAGCTCTTGGCCAGTGACTCGCCACGCAGCACGGTCGCCCCACACGACGGAGGGTCGGGAAAGCGGACCGACATCGTTCGAGACGACGTGGGTGCGTGCACGCGGTCGCGTTCGAGACGGGCAATCCGCTTCTCGACGTTGTGGGCCATGGCCGCCTTGGTCGCCTTTGCACCGAACCGATCGACCACCGTCTGCAACCGATCGATCTCCTTCGACTGCTGAGCAGCGCGCTTGGCCTGCCGTGCCTCGTCCTCCGCCCGTGACTTGATGTACTTCGAGTAGGTGCCCCGGTACTCGACCAACTCGCCGAGCGCCGATTCAGACGGCCGATCGAGATGCAACACCCGGGTGATCGACTCGTCGAGCAGATCGAGGTCGTGACTGATCACGAGCAACGCGCCCTGGTAGCCGCGCAAGAAACCGAGCAGCCACTCCTTGGCGTCGATGTCGAGGTGGTTGGTCGGCTCGTCGAGACAAAGCACGTCGGAGCCGGCGAACAGGATGCGAGCCAGCTCGACGCGGCGGCGCTCGCCACCCGACAGGGTGCTGATCGGCAGGTCGAGACGATCGTTCGGCACACCGAGCCCGGCAGCCATCGATCGGGCCTCACTCTCGGCCGCGTAGCCGCCGTTGACGCGGAACCGCTCTTCGGCTGCGGTGTAACGGGCAACGTTGCGCTCGTCGGCGCGCTCCTCCATGGCGATGCGCAGCTTCTCGATGCGGACGAGTTCCTCATCGACACCGCGACCAGACAACACGTGGGTGACGCAGGTTCGCCCGGCGAGCGCCTCGTCGATGCGGGGATCCTGTGGCAAATAGCCGAATCCCCCGGTGCGCACCACCCGCCCTCCGGCTGGCTCGGCGGCACCGCCGAGTACCTTGAACAGCGAGGTCTTCCCGGCGCCGTTTCGGCCAACGATGCCCACCTTGTCGCGTGGCGCAACCGCGAAACTGACGCGCTCGAGCAGCAGCCGTCCGCCGACCTCGACCGAGATGTCCTGCGCCTGAAGCACCGGCCCAGGCTACGAGCCGATTACGGGGTCGTCCCGCCTGTTTCTCCGCCGCCGGTCGAACCACCACCGGTGTCACCGCCGGTCGAACCGCCACCGGTCGAACCACCACCTGAGCCGCCACCCGTGGAGCCACCACCGGTGTCACCGCCAGTCGAACCACC
>JABSQH010000135.1 GCA_013213745.1 Ilumatobacteraceae bacterium
AATTTTGACATAATTTTTGATTTTAAGTTATTATTTATTTTTCATTTATGAATTTCATTAATTCGTCCAGTGACAAATCACCTTCGACATACATTGTCCAATAGTCGATTTTGTCGTATTTTATTTCAATTAGTTTATTATTTATCCAAGTTGTCATAGTTTTTTATTTTATTATCATTAGTTATTCGTAGTGTTTTTGTAATGTTCTTCAAATATTTCATCAATTTCACCTAATAAAATATATTCTTTTACATATTTGTCCACAATTTCATTTATTTTGTCCTGTAATTCATCTCCTTCAAGTTCATATTGGAGGTGAGAATAGTCTTGAATTACCTCATTATATATTTCATCTCTAGTTTTCATAATTTTATTTATTTAGTTTCAAATACATATGGTAAAATCCAATCTCTTAATTCCTCTAGTAATTCAATACTAGTATATTTTAATCTATCATCAAACCAGTCTTGATTAACATAGTTTGAATTTAGAAAATAACTATAAATAGTATTTTCATTATTTACATTTTCTTCACTTCCCCAATAATTTGGATTAGCTTTTAAGTTACGAATTTCTTTTTTAATTAAATTCTTTATTATATTTCTTCTCATTTTATTAAAATTTATTTATTAATTCATTACATTCATTAATCTCATTTGGATGTAAAATATATGAATATTCTAAAACAAATTCATCTAATGATAGTAAAATCATATCATTTAATTTATACTTATTTATTAACTTTTCCATTAAGTTAATTGCTTCAATATGGAGTTGATTATCATTTGACATAGTAATTGTATTTTAATTATTAATTATTTATTAGTTAAGTTATTCACTTTCAAATCTTTATTATATTATCAAACTATATTCGTTATAAGTTTGTAGGTGTAAATTTATTTATATAGTGTCAAACTGTCATAGGTATAAGACAAAGTGTCATAGTGACAAGATGTCATATTAAATTATTTAATTATTTTAAATGTAGTATTTAAGTAATTTCTATTTAATAGTTTAGTAATTAATTCAATTTGTTTATTTGTTATTGTGTGATTAGGAATCAATTTAGATTTTAATATTGTAAAACTAAAATGAAACTCATTGACAATCAGACTGTGAATTAATTGTGTCTGGTTTGTTTGTGTTTTAATATACATTGTTAATTGATTTGATTATTATCTTATTTAGTTACAGTTATATTATCATGATTAAACCGTTGTAACTCTGTAGATACGGTGGAGGTCGACCAGTAAAAAAGGTAAAATAGTTAGACAGAATGTCATGTCATATCGTCATGCTCAAACGGAAAGGCAAAACGATTCGCTCGAAAATCCTGGTGGATTGGGGGCCCGGTCAAAAATAAACGATTTGGAAAAAGGTACTACGAGTATATAACGAAAAACAACCCCAACTCTCAGTATATGTAACATTTTTTTAAAAACGTGACAATAGGTTATTATGTATATATAGTAGTACCCTTTTGTCACATAGCCTACCCGCCCTTAATTATATTATACTAACGTATAATATATAAGATAAGTATATATATAGGTAG
>JABSQH010000136.1 GCA_013213745.1 Ilumatobacteraceae bacterium
AATCTGAAAATCTGAAAATCGATTTTCAGATTCTAGAAAATCTGAAAATCTAGAAAAGTCAGAAAATCTCGATGAAAATCCAAAAATCTCGATGAAAAATATTGCACAGGTGCCAAAAATCTACATAATCATATTCTTTATCGAGAGAGCAAAGCTCCCCCTCCTTCTCTAAAAGAGTGTCTCTCTGAGCTGCAAGTACATTTTGTGAGAGCTTGCTCGAGCACCGACTACTATATTATGTCTCGCCGCCACTTTTTCATGTGAAAAGACTGTATGGTTATTTTCTCTAGTGGAATTCCTTAAACCTCTTTGAGCCATATATAATGTCCCATAAGGTTTATGTCTCTACGCCACAATTTCATAAGGTTTATGTCTCTACGCCACAATTTCATAAGGTTTATGTCTCTCTTGCAAGGTTTCGAGCATTCCCACCACACACGCCCCGACTTATATTCAGCACGCCTCTAACTATTCCGAGGGGCGGGAAAAATGTAGGTCTTTTTTTGCTGAGAAAAAAAAAAAAAAAAAAAAAAATTTTACCGCGCCCCAAAAAAGGTAATTTAGCGCACTATTTCTTGCGTGCTCACGCTCTCATGGCACTTTTGGAGTCAGAAACCATATAAATAGGGGAAAAATTTGCAAATCAGAAGTTTTAAATCTTTGCAAAAAAAAATTCCACATTCAGATGAAAACTCGCTCATTTTCCGCCCAAACTTGAGAAAAGTATTTTTTGCAATGTGAACTTGTATATATACACATAGGTCATGTCTATACCATCATAGCATGATAGTATGACATGTTACATCACACGCTTTTTAATATGTTAGAAGTACACTTTATATTGCTCTGATCGCCCTAAAAATTAGCGCAATCGACGCAGAATGTTCGATTTAGTATTCAAAAGTGGTCGCGGATTCGTCATCAGACAAAAACCTGCAGAGTTAGGTTCGATCTAGTGAATCCCTGCATATATCAAATCTCCTAAGTACCTCCGGGGAGGTACTTAGTGATGTTTTACTCATGACATCAAATATCATAAAAAAACAGTGTTTTCCCAAAAAAGTAAAAATGTATTGAGCTGGATAAAAAAATCTGTTGCTACGAATGTTTTTTCCTCGAAGTGTAAAATAATATCGAATCTGAAGTTTCTTGAGCTCTGGGGAAAAAACATTCTGACCAGCAGATTTTTTTTTATTTTTGCCGCAAGTTTTTCTGCAGGTCGCATTATATTGCAACATGCACATTGACATGTCGCATTATATTACTAAGTGCACCGCCAAACAGCTACATATACAGCAGTGATTCTAGTGTACACAGAGCAAAATAATGCGACGTGCACCACCAATATACTACATATATGACAGTGACTCTAGTGTGCACAGACAAAATTTTCGCCTGTCATATGCACGAAAAATCGATTTTCAGATTTTCAGATTTTCGAAAATCCGAAAATCGATTTTTCGATTTTCAGATTTTCGAAAATCTGAAAATCTCAAAATCGATTTTCAGATTTTCCAAAATCTGAAAATCTGAAAATCGATTTTCAGATTCTCGAAAATCTGAAAATCTAGAAAAGTCGAAAAATCTCGATGAAAATCCAAAAATCTCGATGAAAAATATTGCACAGCTGCCAAAAATCTACATAATCATATTCTTTCTCGAGAGAGCAAAGCTCCCCCTCCTTCTCGAAAAGAGTGTCTCTCTGAGCTGCAAGTACATTTTGTGAGAGCTTGCTCGAGCACCGACTACTATATTATGTCTCGCCGC
>JABSQH010000137.1 GCA_013213745.1 Ilumatobacteraceae bacterium
AAGAAGAAGGCCACCAAGAAGAAGGCGCCTGCGAAGAAGAAGGCGACTGCCAAGAAGGCGCCTGCGAAGAAGAAGGCGACTGCCAAGAAGTCGCCTGCGAAGAAGAAGGCCACCAAGAAGAAGGCCACCAGGAAGAAGGCTGCGGCCAAGAAGAAGTAGCCGATTCCCGGCGTCCTGCCGGAGTGGTTCGACGATGGGGAGCCGTACGGCTCCCCATCGTCGCGTCTGGGGTATCTGCTTTAGAGGTCGGGAATGAGCTTAAAGACCTCCGCAGCAGCGAATCCGTGCGGTTCGCCGAGGCCGGCGAGACGACGCCGGATTCGATCGTCGAATGCCGAGAGGTCGGAGTCGGTCGTTTTCATCGTCGACTCGAACTGCGACTCGTGCGCGGCAAGCGCCGAGAGTTTGGTGTCGATCACCGACGACACGTCTTCGACGTGGTCGGGCTCGTCCGCTTCCCACAGCAAGAGCGAGTCGGGTCGATGATGGGGGTGCTCGTGCTCCTTGAAGAAGTGCGGATCACGGGCGGCGACGATGGCATCGCAGGCGATGAGGCCGGCATTGCGGTGATCGGGGTGGAGGCGGTACCGCTTCCACGGGTCGTGTCCGAGCACGACGTCGGGTTGGAGCTCGCGGATGATTGCGGCGACTCGGCCGCGGAGTTCGCGTGTGTTCTCGAGCTCGCCGTCGACCACTCCGAGAAACCGCACCTCGCCGGCATTGACGCCTGCGAGTCGTCGCGCAGCAGCTCGCTGCTCGATCTGGCGCGTTGCCGCAAGTTCGGCGACGTCGGCATCGGGGTTCCAGGTCCCTTTGGAGCCATCGGTGCACACGACGTGGTGCACGGTGCAGCCAGCCGCTGCCCACTTGGCCAAGGTGCCGCCGCATCCGAACTCCACGTCGTCGGGGTGCGCACCGATCGCCAGCGCACTGCGCGGCGGGGTGAGATTGTGGCTGAATTGATCGAGTGCGGTCTGGTTCAGTCCGCCGGGTTGACCGGGTTCGTTCGCAGCCATGGGGGGAGGGCCTCCTCGACGAGGGGATGTTGCAGGTCGTCGACCGTGTCGAGGTCGATCGAGAGATTGTGGTCGCGGCGTACCTCGACCGTGCCGCCGAGGCGCTGAGCTGCCACGAGGTGACGGCGGAATGACCCGCCACCGTACGATGCGGCGACCGGGCGATCGGTGGGGAAGGCCATCACGTTCGTACCGTCGAGGCGGCGGTCGGGGACCAGTGTGATCGTTCCGGCCCGGGCGACGGCAGGTAATGCCGAGGGCAGTGGCAGATCGGCATGCGACACGATCACGTGGTCGAAGCCACGCTCCGAAATGGCCGCGACACCGTCGTCGACGGCCCGATTGAGGCCGAGCTGTGGACCCCACGCCACGGTGGCGCCCTGAGCCTCGGCCCACGACCGGACGTCGTCATCGTCGCAGGCAACGAAGCACTCGAGCCCCGTACACGCGGCGAGGACCTGTTCGGCCATCCACTGCGCCAATCGAGCACGGTCGTCGTCTGGAATCACGCCTCGCAATCGACCCTTGGCCGCGGCGAACCGCTTGACCGGGACCAGCACGGCGAGTTGCACGGGCCGCAGGCTACGGCGGCGACAGCGGTGGCGCCGATGCGGCGGACCCATCTCTCCGATCACCGCCGCTGTCACCTTGGATCGATCCCGCCGGTACCGTGACGCTGTGACCACGACGGGTGTGACCGGGCAAGCCTGGCGGGCCACAGTGACCGACCGTGGGCACGTGGTCGCCGCAACACACGAGGTCGGGTGGGCCGTGGCCGCGGAAGACCGCTGGCACGTCGCTGCCGACGAGGTCGCCGTACGCCAATTGCGTGTCGAAGGCGCACCGGTCGTCGAGACACGCATGCGCGTGCTCGACGGCGACGCCGTCCAGCGTGTGTGGTCGGTGCCCGATCACGGCGGAGTGACCGTCATCGAAATCGAGAACGATTCGCCGCTGCCGATCGCCGCTGCGCTCTACGGGGCTCCGCTGCTGACCGATCGGCCCCCGAGTTCGGTGCCTCCGCAAGGCATCGAGTTACCCGCAGATGCGATCGTGTTACCGGTCGCCCATCGCACACACGTGCGTGCGGCGATCGCCCACGACCCATCGGTCGACCCGAGCCGCATCGTGCCAAGCCGGCTTCCCGACTGGTTGGCGGTGGCCCGCGGGTGGCGGCAGACAGCCGAACATGCCAGTCGCCTGGTGCTGCCCGACGAAGCGCTGGCCGACGCCGTGATCGCGGCGCGCTGTGATCTCCTGCTCGATGGGCCGACGCTCACCGATCCGCTCGACACGGTGTTCGACATCGCCGAGCTCGTACGTCTCGGTGAACCTGCCGAAGCATGGATGCCCGAGATCGTCGAACCGATTGCAGATGTGGCGCGGCGCGACGACGCCACGGTCGACGACGCGCTGCGGGCGGTCGCTCGGATGGCCCGTGCGGCCGGTGACAAGACAGCCGCCCGCGACGTCCGTCGTGTGCTCGACCGGCGCCACCGCGACGGTCGCGGGCTCGCCGATGCGCCGCTGGCTTCGTTGGCGTCGGTGCAGCGGGGCGCCTCGGCAGGACGATTCGTGTGCGATGTCGAGCGCTGTCTGGCCGACAACGGCGTCGTCCTCCCGATCGGCATCGCCGCAGCGTGGCGAGGTGCCAACTTCGAGGTGTACACCGTGCCCGCTGGCGTGAACACCGTGGTGTCGTACGCAGTCCGCTGGCACGGCGATCGCCCGGCTGTGTTGTGGGAGCAGCACGGAACGCCGATCGAACTCACCGCACCGGCCGTCGACGACTCGTGGGTGACGAGTGAGGCCAAGGGTGAGGCGTTGTGGCAGGCCCCACGCGCCGTGCGCACGCTCAGTCTGAGCGAGCTGCCCGACGGTGGCGACATCGCGTGAGTGCTCGCTGATGGGGGTGAAGTCGCGAGCGCCCACGCGAGCGATCGAACGGTCGTTGCGCGAGCGCGGTCACGATGTGGTCGTCGGCATCGATGAAGTGGGTCGCGGTGCGTGGGCCGGACCGTTGATGGTCGGCGCGGCCGTGATTCCCGACGAACGCCGCATCCAGGGAGTCCGCGACAGCAAGCTGCTGACGGAGGCCGAGCGCGAGCGGCTGTTCGACAAGCTCACCGAATGGTGTTCGACATGGGCCGTCGGCGGCGCCACACAGGACGAGTGCGACACGCTTGGCATGTCGGTAGCACAGAAGCTCGCGGCTCGCCGAGCGATCGAACAACTCGATGTCCGACCCGACGCCGCCGTCACCGACGGGCGGTGGGATTTCGTCAGCCCTTCGGTCGACCACGTCGAGCTGGCCGTGAAGGCCGATCGCCGTTGCCTCAGTGTCGCTGCGGCAAGCGTGCTCGCCAAGGTGGTGCGCGACCGTCACATGCGCCAGCTCGCCGAGCACTACCCGCCGTGGTCGTTCGACACGAACAAGGGTTACCCGTGCCCGACCCATGTTGCGGCACTCCGCGCCCACGGCCCGTCGGCGATTCACCGACGGACATGGGTGTTCATGGACCACGACATCCCGTGGACAGCAATTCGTCGGCGCCCACCCGCCGGACAGGGCGAGTTGTTCTAGAACCTGGCGCTACAGGTCGGCGAGGGCGTCGAGGAAGCGGTCGGCCCAACCGTGCAGATCGAATTTGCTGATCTGCGCGCGCAGGCCCGCCATTCGTTCGCGCCGCTCGTGCCGGTGCATCTCGACCGCCGTGACGATGGCAGCTTCGAGCGCCTGCTCGTCGTGGGGATTGACGAGCACGGCGTCGGTCAGCTCGTCGGCCGCTCCGGCGAACTCCGAGAGCACTTCGACACCGTCGCCGTCGATGTGGGCCGCTGCGTACTCCTTGGCGACGAGGTTCATCCCGTCGCGGAACGGCGTGACCAGCAACACGTCGCCAGCGCGGTACAGCGGAATGAGTTCTTCGAACGGGATCGTCCGATAGATGTAATGCACCACTGGAAGCCCGAGGCGGCTGAATCGTCCGTTGATCGACCCGACGAGTCGCTCGATCTCGTGCCGCTCGTCCTGGTAGTGCTCGATCGCCTCGCGGGTCGGGGTGGCCACCTGCACCATCACGTGCCGCTCCGGGTCGAGGAGTCCCTGTTCGAGCAGGCGCCCGAAGGCTCGGAGTCGCAACCCGATGCCCTTGGTGTAGTCGAGTCGGTCGACGCCGAGGAGGATCACCTCGGGGTCGCCGAGGCGCGCCCTGATCTGGCTCGCTCGCTGACGGGTCGCCCGCCCGGCGGCCATCTCCTCGACCTCGGCAACGTCGATCGATATCGGGAACGGGCCGACGTGCACGCGGCGTCCATCGACGTCGATCACCGCTGTGCGTTCGTCGTCGCTGCGCTCGGCCTCGACGTCGAGGAGCTGTTGCGCGCTGGCGACGAAATTCATCGCGCCCATCGGGCGCTGGAAACCGACGAGATCGCAGCCGAGGAGTCCTTCGATCACTTCGTTGCGCCACGGCAGCCGCGAGAACAGCTCGTGGGGTGGGAACGGAATGTGTAGGAAGAAGCCGATGCGCAGGTCGGGGCGTTGGGCGCGCAGCATCGCCGGGACGAGTTGCAGCTGATAGTCGTGGATCCACACGAGCGCGCCGACGGGACTCTCTGCGGCGAGCACGTCGGCGAATCGTTGGTTCACCGCGCCATACGCGTCCCATTGGTCGGCGTCGTACGTCGACTCGCGCAGGGCGTCGTGGTAGAGCGGCCACAGGCCGTCGTTGGAAAAGCCCTCGTAGTACAGCTCGACTTCCGCGGCCGAGATCGGCACCGGTACCAGGTCGACGCCATCGACATGGAACGGCGCCGGTGCGTCATCGGTGTCGCCGGTCCATCCGATCCACTTGCCGCCGGTCGCTCGCAGCAGCGGATAAAGGGCTCGTACGAGCCCACCGGGACTCGGCGACCACCCCTCCTCGGTGCGCATCACCGGCAGCCGGTTGGCGGCAACGACGATGGGGGGACGATCGACAGGGACCGGCGGTTCCTCGTGCTCGCCGATGGACCCGGCGTCGGGGCCTCCGGCTGCGGTGTTCATCGGCCGGCGCGATCGAGGGCGTCGCCGAGGTCGGTCACCAGGTCGGCGGCGTCCTCGATCCCGACCGAGAGGCGAATGAGGTCGTCGGGCACCTCGAGTGGGGACCCCGAGGCGGAAGCGTGGGTCATCGCGCCGGGGTGCTCGATCAAGCTCTCGACCGCGCCGAGCGATTCGGCCAACGTGAACACGCTCGTCGATGCTGCCACCCTCATGGCGGCGTCGCGCCCGGCGCGGACCGTGAACGAGACCATGCCGCCGAAGTCGCGCATCTGTTTTGCCGCAGCTTTGTGACCGGGATGGTCGGGGAGCTGGGGGTACAGCACCCGATCGACGGCGGGATGGCCGACGAGCAGGTCGACGATCGCCCGGGCGTTCTCGCAGTGCCGGTCCATGCGCACCGCCAGCGTCTTTACGCCTCGCAGCACGAGGTAGCAGTCGAAGGGTGCCGGCACCGCTCCTGCGGCGTTCTGGTGGAACCGCAGCCGTTCTTCGAGTGCATCGTCGTCGACGGCGACGAATCCACCCACGACGTCGCTGTGCCCGCCGAGGTACTTCGTGGCCGAGTGCACGACGACGTCGGCGCCTTGGATCAGGGGCTGTTGCAAGAACGGCGTCGCAAAGGTGTTGTCGACCACGACGATGGCGTCGCGCTCGTGGGCGATCGCTGCGATCGCTTCGATGTCGAAGCAGGTCAGCAGGGGGTTGGTCGGCGTCTCCAACCACACCATGCCGACATCGTCGGGCCAGTCGTTGGCGAGGGCATCGAGATCGGTGAGGTCGACTGCCGACCAGGGGTAG
Source organism: Ilumatobacteraceae bacterium (assembly GCA_013213745.1). Lineage (GTDB taxonomy): Bacteria > Actinomycetota > Acidimicrobiia > Acidimicrobiales > Ilumatobacteraceae > JABSQH01. Next base: position 5,863 of record JABSQH010000137.1, read on the forward strand.
CCGAGCGGCGACCACACATTGGCGATGAGTCGAAACGTGCCGCCGTAGGCGTCGTTGCCGAGCAGGATTCGTTGGCCGGGTCGGAGGAGCCGAATGATGGTGTCTTCCGCGGCCAAGCCACTGGCAAATGCCAAACCGTGGCGTGCCTGTTCGAGCGATGCCACCTGCGCTTCGAGCGCATGACGCGTGGGGTTACCCGATCGTGAGTACTCGAACCCGCGATGCTGGCCCACCCCGTCTTGGGCGAAGGTGGTCGACAGCGAGATCGGAGTGACGACCGCTCCCGTTGTCGGGTCGGGCGCTTGGCCGTCGTGGATCGCGCGCGTCGAAAAGCCGCGCTCGCGTTGTTGTTCGTCGTCGAGGTCGCCCATCTCAGCTCTCGACGGCGGCATCGGCCACGGCACCGAAGTAGGCCAGGACGTCGGTGCGGGTGAGGACGCTGAGCGGACGACCGCCGCTCAGGACGAGCAGCGCCGGAGCAGTCTCGAGCATCTCGATCGCCAACTCGACCTTCTGGCCGACGCCGATGGTCGGCAGCTTGGGCCCCATCACCTTCTCGACCGGGGTCGACATCACGCCCGGGTCGCGGTGGATGGCCTCCATCAGCTCGAGTTCGTCGACGGCTCCTGATACTTCGGCGGCGGCGAACGGCGGTGTGTTCTTGCACACCGGCAGCTGGCTGACGCCGTTGGTGCGCATCATCGAAATCGCCTCCGACACCAGTTGGTCGGGGTTGACGTACAGCAGGTTCTCGATCGAGGCGTTGCGTGTGTCGAGCACTGCGCCGACGCACTGGTCGCATTCGACGAGGAAGCCGAAGTTGGCCATCCAGTCGTCGTTGAAGATCCGCGAGAGGTAGCCGCGACCCGAGTCGGGGTTGAACACCACGACGATGTCGTCGGGTTTCGCCTGCTTGGCCACCTTGATCGCCGCGGCGACGGCCATGCCGCCCGATCCGCCGATGAGGATGCCCTCGGCTTCACTGACATATCGAGCGGTCTTGAAGCTCTCTTCGTCGCTGATGGCGATGATGTCGTCGAGCAGCTCCGGCTCCCATGCAGCGGGGAAGAAGTCTTCGCCGACGCCCTCGACCAAGTAGGGGCGACCTGAACCGCCGGAGAACACCGAGCCCTCGGGGTCGGCGGCGATGATCTTCACGTCGGGGTTCATCGACTTCAGGTACCGACCCACGCCGGTGATCGATCCGCACGTTCCGGCACCGGCGACGAAGTGCGTGATACGGCCGGCGGTCTGACGCCACAGCTCTGGTCCGGTCGTCTTCACGTGGGCGGTGGGGTTGTGCGGATTGTGGTACTGGTTCGGGCGGAACGCGCCGAGCTCGTTGGTCAGCCGCTCTGCCACCGAGTAGTAGCTCTGGGGGTCGTCGGGCTCGACTGCGACGGGGCAGACGACGACCTCGGCGCCGTACGCTTTGAGCAGGTCGATTTTTTCGGGAGCGACCTTGTCAGTCATCACGAACACGCACTTGTAGCCCCGTTGGGCGGCGACGATCGCCAAGCCGACACCCGTGTTGCCGCTCGTCGGCTCGACGATCGTGCCGCCGGGTTGCAGCTCGCCGGACGCTTCTGCGGCGAGGATCATCTCGAGCGCCGGTCGATCCTTCGACGAGCCTCCCGGGTTGGTGACTTCGTGCTTCATCGCCAGCGTGCACTCGATGCCTTCGAGTTCGCTGATGCGCTTCATCCGCACGAGCGGTGTGCTGCCGATCAGGTCGATGACCGAGTCGACGATTTCGGTGCCCTCGAGGGATGGGCCCGATGCCGGTGAGTGGCTCATGGAAACGATGGTACTGCTGCGACCCGGTGGGGGTCCGAGGTCTGCGCCCGATGTTTCGTGGAAGGCGAGCGGCCGGTCGTCGCGGGGCTCAGCCGCCGAGGACCCGCTGGACCGACCGGCCGACGCCACCGGGCTGGGGCGGCTCGAAGTCGGCGGGGAGCAAATGCGGCTCGTTCTCGGCGAGCCATGCCGCGAGTTGGTTGGCCGAGGGGTTGACGAACCCCTGCCCGCCGACGACGACGGTGGGCACCGTCTCGTTGCCGTTGGCGTGGTGGCGAACGACGGCGGCGTCGTTCGGGTCATCCCAGATGTTGCGCTCGACGCGCTCGATGCCCAGCTTGTCGAGGCCTCGTTGCAACCCGGAACAGAAGCCACATCCGGGCCGCCAGTACAACGTGATCTCAGTGGCGGGGGCGGAGCCGTTCTGAGGGGTGGGGGTGGAGCCGTTCTGGGCCATGTGAGAGTCAACGGTTGCGAGGTCACCGAAATTCCCGACCGGATCGATCGGGATCGAATGAGGCGACGGAGACCCGCACAATGGTGTGATGGGCGAGTGGTTGGAGCAGCAGGTGGTCGAGGCACTCGACGTCGACGTGACACGTCTGGCGCGGCTCGGCGGTGGCGACGTCGCTGAGTCGTTCGCAGTCGATCTGACCAATGGCCAGCGGGTCTTCGCCAAGACTCACCGCAACCCTCCACCGCAGTTCTTCGAGACCGAGGCGGCCTCGCTCGAATGGCTGCGTGCCGCCGACGCACTGCCGGTGCCGACGGTGCTCGCAGTGGGGGAGGGGTACCTCGTGCTCGAGTGGATCGACGAAGCGCGGGCGCGCAGCAACACCGCTGGCGAGACCGAGTTCGGGCGGAGCCTTGCCGCGTTGCACCGCAGCGGTGCCGACGTTTTCGGCCGCACGGATCGGCGGACGACCGGGAGTCGACGACTGCCGAACGAGCCGACTGCGACGTGGGCCGAGTTCTTCGGCGAGAACCGGCTGCTTCCACTGGCACGCATGGCCCGTGATCAGGGCGCGCTACCCGTGCACGTGTGCGACGGGCTGGCGACGCTCGCCGGCAGGCTCGACGAGGTCGGAGGACCGCAGGAAACACCGGCCCGACTGCACGGCGACTTGTGGGCGGGCAACCGGATCGTCGATGCGAGCGGGCGCAGTTGGATCATCGACCCGGCGGCCCACGGCGGCCATCGTGAGTTCGATCTGGCGATGATGCGGTTGTTCGGTGGGTTCGGCGACGCGGCCTTCGATGCGTACGCCGAGGTCTTCGCCCTTGCTGACGGCTGGCCCGAGCGAGTCCCGCTGCACCAACTGGCCCCACTCGCCGTGCACGCGATCAAATTCGGCGGCGGGTATGTCGCTGCAGCCGAACGTGCCCTCGCCGCAGTGTTGTAACCGCCCACCGAAATACCGGGGAATCCGTGCGTTATTCGCACGTTTTCGACAACAGAACGGTCCAGTCGGCGTCACACACGAGCACAATGGAGTGATGGCCCACACGTTCGACTCGTCGGTGTACCTCGAGCGCCTGGCGCACGTGCGCACCGCAATGGCCGATCAGGACGTCGATGCGTTGATCGTCTCGGTCGGGCACGACTTGCCGTATCTGACCGGCTATCAGGCGATGCCCTTGGAGCGGTTGACCGCACTGGTCGTGCCCGCTGACGGGGACGCAACGTTGCTGGTTCCCGGCCTCGAGGCCGCCCGCGTGGTCGAGCAGCCCGGTGTCTTCACGTTGCTCTCGTGGGCGGAAACCGAAGACCCGACCGCGATCGTCGCCAGGTTGGCGCAGGGCGCGAAGCGAGTTGCGGTCGGCGATCAGATGTGGGCGCGTTTCCTCGTCGAGCTGTTCCCTCAGCTGCCGGGTGCTCAGTACACGCGGGCGACCGATGTCGTCGGCGGGCTCCGGGTGGTCAAAGATGCCGCCGAGGTCGACGCGCTGGCCGCCGCTGGCGCAGCTGTCGACCGGATCGCCGGCGAGTTGCAGCGTGGCGAGATCCCGCTGGTGGGGCGCACCGAGGCCGACGTGTCGGCGCACCTCGGTCAGCGCATCATCGAGGAGGGCCACGATGTGGTCAACTTCGCCATCGTGGCGTCCGGCCCCAACGCGGCCAGCCCGCACCACCATGCGAGCGACCGGGTGATCGGGCCCGACGAGATCGTGTTGTGCGACTTTGGTGGCACGATGGCGGGGTACTGCTCGGATACGACCCGCTGCGTGTTCACCGGTGACATCGACCTTGCTGCGCCCGACATCGCCGAGGCGTACGCCGTGCTGCACGCCGCACAGCAGTCCGCGGTTGAGGCGGCGACGATCGGGACGCCGTGCGAGGACATCGATCGCGCCGCCCGCTCGGTGATCGCCGACGCGGGTTACGGCGAGTACTTCATCCACCGCACCGGCCACGGGATCGGGATGGAAGAACACGAAGACCCCTACATCGTCGAGGGCAACGACACTCCACTCGCCCCCGGACATGCGTTCAGCGTCGAACCCGGTATCTACGTCGCCGGTAAATGGGGGATGCGCCTGGAGGACATCGTCGTCGCCACCGACGCTGGTCCCCGCCGGCTGAACACCAGCGACCACGCGCTGGCCTGCATCTGACGCGTCGGCGTCGGCTGCGGTGAGGGAATGAGCCGACGGGGAGCCGATTCGCTCATCGACGGGCCCGGGGGTTCGGTTGTGGTGAGGGAATGGGTCGACGGGGAGCCGATTCGCTCACCGGTCAGCTCGGCTCGAAGGCGGCCTCGTCGACGTCTGGACCGATGGCCACCATCTCGATGAACTGATCGGCGCCGTCGTAGCGGGCCAGCTGGCCGCTATCGAGAGCGCAGTAGCTCTTCGATCCGCCAGTGACGGGAACATCGACGCACGTGGCCTGCTGGCCGGCCTGGGTGATCTGGTAGCCCCGTGGGTCGCCCACACGCCGGTTGGCGTCGACGCGCAACCGCTGGGCGAAGCTGCCGGCGTAGAAGTCGTGAGTGAGCTGCGTGTCACTGATTCTGGCGTCGTTGATCACGGCTTCGCAGGTGTCGGCGACGAGATCGCAGGTCGAGTCGGTACCCGTGTTGATCAGGAACCGAATGTCGTTGACGGTGATCGAGCGGCGGCCGTCGTCGGCCTGGACCACCGTGGCTGTCGACTCGATGCTGCCGAGCTTGGTGAGGATCTCGTAGTCGGCCGAGAACGGTTCGACGCCGACCGAGTCGAGGCGCTCCAACACTTCGTCGATTTCGGCGCTGCCGGTGGGCTCGTTGAGCGGCTGCTCGTCCTCGAATGACGGGCGCTGGCCGGTGAAGCATGCGGTGAGCGCCAGTGCCCCGGCCGTCAGTGTGAGCGTGGCCCGCAGACCGCTGCGTCGACGTGACCTATGATGGGAGGGCGGCACCATGTCGGGATCAGGCTACGGCGTTACCCTCCGAGTGCGTGATCAGGCTCGACGCAGCGACGGTGCTCCTGCAGTGGGCCACCGGCGGGATGTTGTTCTGTTGGTTCACCACTCGACGACGAGTCGTCGGACTGGGCTACGGATGGCTGCTACGCGGCGTGTACGCCTGCTTCGCCGCCGGCGCATTCGCAGCCGGGCTCGCTCTCGGGTTCGCCCCGGCGCGCGACATCGCTTCGATCGCGGTAGCGATCACCTGCGTCGCCGTGCTCGGCGTGTCGGTCGCGCGGCGCCGGGCGGGTGTGAGTGGACAACGAGCCGAGTTCGATCGGCGATCTGAACGTGTCGCTGCAATGACCGGCATCGATCGCACGGTGGAACCGACTGACGATCCAACACCTGCCGCTCCCGCCTCAGGCCGCGAGTTCGACCCGCGCCTCGACCTGATCCCGGTCGTGATCGGCGTGGTCGGCCTCGTCGCTGCCGCTGTCGACGCCGGCGGGGACACCACCGTTGCGATCCTGCGCACGTTGGTCGGCGCCGCGTTCATCGGGGCGATCAGCGATGCGATGTTGCTCGGACACTGGTACCTCGTGCAGCCGGGCCTGCCGCGCAAGCTGCTGAACGAGATCGTCACGGCCGTTGCCTGGTTGTGGCCGCTCGAACTGATCGTGATGCTGCTGCCCACGGGGATGATCGCCGTGTTCACTGGCGAGGTCGACGACGGATGGGGTGGGATGCTCGGCTGGATGTGGGCGGCGTGCGCCGTGACCACCATCGTGCTGGTGTTTGTGACCAAGGCGGCGCTACGCGAGCGCTACTACTCGGCGGTGATGGCGGCGACCGGCCTGCTGTATCTGGCGATCCTCACCGGCTTCGGTATGGACATCGTCGCCCGCGCCGTGCTGTCTTGACCGCGCTCGGCCGCCCCCTCACTTGCTCGGCCTTGCTGTACTGCGGTGGTTGCGGAGCCGGGACGGCTCTCGCGCCAGGCTTGGTCGCTGGCGCTCCCGGCGCCGGCCGTGTGCTTGACTTTCTGTATGGCACGTCCTGTGTGGAGCGGCACGATCTCGTTCGGATTGGTGGCGATCCCGGTCAAGCTGTACCACGCCGTGCGCCGCCAGAGCGTTTCGTTCAACCAGCTCGACGAACGCAACATGGCCCGCATTCGCTACCGCAAGGTGAACGCCGAGACCGGCGACGAGGTGGGCGAGGACCACATCGTGAGGGGGTACGAGATCGCCAAGGGCCGCTACGTCGTCGTCGATCCCGACGAACTCGAGCCGTTCATGCCGGTAGCGACCAAGATGATCGACCTGCAGGAGTTCGTCGATCTCAGCGAGATCGACCCGGTGTACTACGAGACCGCCTACTACCTGGCCCCCGACGGCCCACCCAAGCCCTACGTGCTGCTCGCCCGAGCCCTCGAGTCGAGCGCGCGCGTCGCCATCGGCCGGTTCGTGATGCGCAACAAGCAGTACACAGCGGCGATCCGTGCCGAAGACGGCCGTCTCGTGATGTCGCAACTGGCGTATGCCGACGAGGTCGTCGACCCGACCGACATCGATGAACTCCACGGTCTCGACGACATCGAGGTCGACGACCGCGAGGTGACCATGGCCGAGTCGCTCGTGGATTCACTCGTGGCGACCTTCGAGCCAGGCAAGTACCACGACGAGTACCGCGAACAGGTGATGGCGCTGATTCGCGCCAAGGCGGAGGGCGAGGAGCTGACCACTCCCGAGGTCGCGGCCGAAAAGCCCAAAGTCGTCGACATCATGGCGGCCCTCGAAGCATCGGTCGAAGCCGCCAAGGCGGCGCGCTCGCGCCATCCCGCCAAGAAGGCCGCGGCGAAGAAGGGGGCCACGAAGAACGCCGCAGCCAAGAAGGCCACCACCAAGAAGATCGCGGCGAAGAAGGCGGCCAAACGCCAGGCTGCCAAGTCCGCCTGACGCGCACGTACGAGCCGTGGCCGCGCCGATCGAGGTCGACATCGACGGCCGCACCGTGCGGCTGACGAACCTCGACAAGGTCCTCTATCCGTCGGGGTTCACGAAGGCCGAGATCGTCGACTACCACGCCCGCATCTCGCGGTGGGCGATCCCTCACCTGGCGGGACGATGCCTGACGTTCCGGCGGTTTCCCGACGGCACCGATCAGCAGGGGTTCTTCGAAAAGCGTTGCCCCTCGCATCGGCCCGAATGGGTGCCGGTGGCGCTCGGTCCGGGTGATCGCCGCGGTGGCATCGAGTACTGCCGAATCGAAGAGCCCGCGGCGATGGTGTGGGCGGCCAATCTGGCAGCGATCGAGTTGCATGCGCCGATGGCGATTGCCGCCGACCTCGACCACCCGCGGACGTTGGTGTTCGACCTCGACCCCGGTCCGCAGACCTCGATCGTGGAGTGCTGTCAGGTGGCGCTGGAGATCCGCGACGTGCTGGCGGCGGTACAGCTCGATGGCTGGTGCAAGACATCGGGATCGAAGGGCCTCCAGCTGTACGTACCGCTCAACGACGACGATGCGGCCACCGCGCCGACCCACGACGCTGCGGCCGACTTTGCGCGGGCGGTCGGTCAGCTACTCGATCGTCGCCGGCCCGGCACGACGACCACGGTGATGGCCAAGGCGCAACGGCCGGGCAAGGTCTTCGTCGATTGGAGCCAGAACGCCCACCACAAAACGACGATTGCGCCGTACTCGCTGCGGGCGCGCCCGACGCCGACGGTGTCGACTCCGGTGACGTGGGACGAGGTCGACGATGCTGCCGGTGGCCGCATTGAGCTGTCGTTCGATGCCTCGGCGGTCCTCGCCCGGGTCGATGCGCTCGGCGACCTGTTCGAACCGGTGTTGACAGCGCATCAGCAGCTGCCGCGACCGGGCTGAGCGAACGTCAGGGGAGCGCCAGGTAGAAGCGCCGGTCGGGTGTCACCTAGGGCGTACCGGAGAGCACGACCGCGTAGCCGGCCGATTCGAGCAACGCCAGCAGCGATGGCTCGGTGTGCCAGAACGACTGCGCATTGTCCCAAGACGCAAGCGCGTCCTCACGAGGTCCTTCGACGTACCACACGCCCTCGTGGTCGCCGACGGCGACCGGTTCGCTGAGCACCTCGGGATTGTCGTGTGTGCCGGAGGCAACGTGGGTGTCGAGGATCAGGGGTGCGCCGCTGGCTCGGCCGAGCAGGTCGATCTGGTCGTCGAGGGTGAGGTGGTAGAAGAGTCCGAGGCACAACACGAGATCGGCGTCGTCGAGACGGACGTTGCGAACGTCGGCCTGCACGAACTCCACGCCTGGCGCGCTGACAAATCGTTCGTTGCGGGCGTCGATCGCGGTCACGGTCCAACCCGTCGCCGCGGCGCGCTGGGCGAACTTCCCGTGCCCGCTGCCGAGGTCGTAGCAGCGTCCCGGCGCGAACCGCGCGAGCAGCTGATCGAAGAGCAAGAAACGGCGAGCATCGCGAGCCTCGGGAGACTGATCCACGACCGCGCACCGTAGCGACTTGAACGCCGCTGGTCCGCGACTTTCAAAACCGGTCACGATCGATGGTGGGGTTCGCGCGATCAGCGGTCAGACTGTGCCGATGCCCTCGCACGCGCGCACACGCAGACGGGTCTCCGTCGTCGGTGTCGCGCTCGTCGGCGCGCTCGTGCTGGCCTCGTGCAGTCTGGTCGACGGCAGCGATGACCGCGCGGATGGTCCGGCGCAGGCCGCCGCCAGCGACGTCGAGCGCGCATCGGGCGCGCCGGCCTCTCCGGTGGTCGTCGCCGACGGCGCAGCCGGCGCGGGCGAGCCCGATCAGCCCGCCGACGACGGTGCCGTGCTCCGGCCGGTCGTTCCGACATCGACGGTTCCGGTCCTCACCGGATGGGCGGCATTCGACGCATCGCTGCGCGACGAGATCCTCGGCGGTGGGTCGCAGGCACTCTCCGTCGCCGTGGCGATCAACGGCGAGCTCGTCCACGAAGCCACGCTGGGGCGGCAGTCGCCCGAGTCGATCGATCCGGCAAATGTCGACGACCGCTTCCGCGTCGCCAGTATCAGCAAGCCGATCACGGCCATCACCGTGATGCAGCTCGTCGAAGACGGCCTCGTCGGCCTCGACCAGGCGGTCGGGGCACAGATCGCGGCACACGTCGGCATCGACAATCCGTCGGCTCGGGCGTCGGCGATCACGGTGCGCCAGCTATTGACGCACACGTCGGGCTTTCCCCAGTCTCAGTCGACCTTCTTCTCCAATCGGGTGTGGGCCTGTCCGCAGGCGGCAGCAGCCGGGCTCACGGGGTCGATCGGTGGCAACGGGTACGACTACAGCAACATGAACTACTGCGTGCTCGGGATGCTCATCGAGCAGCTGACCGGACAGCGGTACGAAGAGGTGGTGTACGAGCGCCTGCTCACTCCGCTCGGCATCTCCGGAATGCGGATGGCGCCGACCTACGACCCGGGTCCCAGCGAGATCGAGCACTACACCACCGATGGCCGCAACTACATGGAGGCGCTCGGCGGCGCTGGAGCCTGGGTGGCGACGGCGGGCGACATCGTGACGATCCTCGACAGCATCGACTTGTCGACGCCTGGGTGGAAACCGTTGACCGCACCGTCGGTCGCGATGATGAAGGCGAGCGGTACCGGCGGCGGCGATCGCGGCTACGGCATGGGTCTGCTGCTCTACGGCGACGGCATCCACGGCCACACCGGCACACTCGAGAGCACCCATGCGATGGTGCTCAATCGCAACGACGGTGTCACCTGGGCGGTGCTCGTCGCCGGCTCGACCCCGAGCGAGTCGTCGAATCTGCGGTCGATGGTCGACCGAGCGTTCGCTGCCGGCGGGTTCGTGTTCGCCTGATGGCTACGGCGTCGACGTCACCGTCGACACCACCGTCGCGCATTCCGCTGACGGTGATCGGCGGGTACCTCGGTGCTGGCAAGACGACGTTGCTGAATCAGGTGCTGACCCGCTCGCAGGATCGCCGCCTGGGGGTGATCGTCAACGACTTCGGCGATGTCGGGATCGACGGCGCCCTGCTCGGGACGGTCCACGACGGGGTGATCAACCTGCCCAACGGCTGTGTCTGCTGCACGGTCGCCGACGGGTTGGGGGT
>JABSQH010000138.1 GCA_013213745.1 Ilumatobacteraceae bacterium
AGAACCCATCCACGTAGCGGACATGCTGCGTCACCTTCCCCGGACTGGGCGCTTGGTTGACGGTCTGGACGTAGATGTCCTGCTGCGCGAGCAGGGAGGAGGTCGAGAGCAGGCCGATCAAGGCCGTAGAGCAGATGGCATGTGCGCGTTTCACGTTGGGTCTCCGGGTTGTGGGTGGGGTTGGCGTCAGGGAGAGTGCCGAGCGCCGCTGTGTGTGACAGAAGCTGCGATTTGCAGCGGTGACGAGGCCGATAACCCGGTCGGCTTTGGCCTGGCGGATCCCCGGCAAGCGTCCGGTGAAGCCACCCGAACGACCGTTGCAACTGGAAGCCCGCGCTGATCAGGAATCCTTGTTCGTTGCCCTCGCCCTTGCCCAGCCCCACGGAGTCAGCTCGCCGACGCGCGACGCCGGCGTCGTCGCGACCGCGGTCAGCACGTCTTCGAGGTAGGTCTCGACGTTGACGTCGGCGAGCTTGCAGCTCATGACGAGCGAGTAGAGCCGCGCAGCGACGTGACCGCCCTTCTCGCTTGCGAAGGTCAGCCAGTTCTTCCTGCCGGTCACGACGTGACGCAGGTCGCGCTCGGTGTCGTTGTTGTGGATGGGGACCCGCCCGTCATCGAGATGGGCGAGCAACGGCTGGCGCTGATTGACCGTGTAGTTGACAGCCTTCCGAAGCTGTTCGCTGGCCGCAGTTGACGGGTCTTCCTGCAGCGCGAACACGATCTCGTAGAGATCACGAAGCACCACCTTCGACCGACGGTCGCGCACGGACAGCCTGAGCTGGACGAGCTGATCGCGATCCAGCTTCTGCTCCTTGGCTCTGGCCATGACGGCGCGCTCGATCCAGAAGAGTCTCTGGATCGGTCGCAGCGCGAGTCCTGCTCGCGTCGCACCCGCGGTGAGTGCGTCTCGGTACTTGCGGCGTGCATGCGCCCAGCAGCCGGCTCGCGTGATCGCGTTCTTCCGGGCTGTCGGATTCACACCGTCGTAGCCATCGGTCAACAGGGTCCCGGTCCAGTCACCGAGAAATGCGTCGGGCCCCTTCGCGGATCGATCATCCTTGAAGTCGGCCACCGTCATTTCGTTGGGGCTGCCTCGAGCACTTCGCCATGCCCACAGGGTCCCGCGCCGCGTGCCGCGCTGGTCTTCGAGCTGCACCTTGATCGGCGTCTCGTCGGCCTGGAGCACCTCTTCTTCGAGCAGTTGGCGGCGCATCTCGGCAAGGATCGGCTTGGCGGCGATCTCGTCGAAGCGCGCGAGCATGTCCCACATCGACTGCTTGGGCAGGTGGGCGCCGAAGCGGCGGAAGATGCCCTGCAAGCGGTGCAGCGGCAGGTGGTCGCCGTACTTCGCGGTCACGAGGTGGGCGTAGACGGACGGCTCGTACTTGGCCTTGTCGACGACGCCGGCCGGCATCGGCGCCGACTTCACCATGTGCCCGCGCGGGCATGCGTATTTGTGCCGCACGTATCGTTTCACGACCAGGCGCGACGGAATGATGTGGCCTCGCTCGGTCACGTCCGTGCCGATGTGGCGCATCATCGCGTCGCACTCCAGGCAACAACGCTCGTCCTCGGGCACGTCCAGGTCGACCTCGTCGCGCGGCAGATGCGGCGCGAATGGAGCGCGGCCGTGGCCGCGCTTCTTCTTGTCCTGCTTCGGCTCCGCGACCGCTTGTCCTTCGGCCTGCATCTCGAGCTTCGCGAGCTTCTCGATGCCGGCTTCGAACAGCATCAGCTGATTCGGGTCGATGACTTCGCGGCGGCGCCCGAACATCCGTTGGCGCATCAATCGGAGCTGCTCGCGCAGTCGCTCGATCTCGCCGCGCAGCTCGACGATCGTCGAATTTGCCTCGTCGATGTCGGTCAGCGGCGCCACGAACCCTGCATACCAAAACTCGTGGCTCGATCAAGTCACGCGAGTCGTTGCATGACTTGATCACGCGCTTTTCGTCGGCTTGCGCCGCGAAGGTCGATGCCGTCGAGCAGCAACGCCAGATCACTGCTCGTGAGCTCGAACCGCGAACCGCTCTCGGCGGCTCGGTCGAACACTTGAAATCGCCCCTTCGCCAGCCGCTTCGCCA
>JABSQH010000139.1 GCA_013213745.1 Ilumatobacteraceae bacterium
GCCTGGATGCCGACTCGGTGCCCGACGACTACGACAGCGACGGTCTGTGCGACAAGGTCGACACCGACGACGACGGCGACGGAACGCCCGATGTCGACGACGCCTTCCCGTACGATGCGACTGAGAACTCGGACTTCGACGGCGACGGGGTCGGCGACTACAGCGACGTCGACGACGACGGCGACGGGTGGTTGGACTCGGAGGAGCCCAACTGCGGCACTGACCCGATGGACCCCTTCTCGGTGCCCGCGGACAACGACCGCGACCACCAGTGCGATCTCATCGATGGCGATGACGACAACGACGGCACCATAGACGTCGACGACGACTTCCCGATGGACCCGAACGAGAACAACGACCTCGACGGCGACGGCATCGGCGACAACACCGACAACGACGACGACGGCGACGGCTGGCTCGACGTGACCGAGCTGATCTGCCTCAACGCAGGCGGCTACGGAGACCCCATCAACGCCGATGTCATGCCTCACGACAACGAGTCCACGGAGTCCGCCCAGGGCGGGCCGGACGGCCTGTGCAACGCCATCGACCCCGATGACGACGGCGACGGCTTCCCGGACCCGTTGGACGAGGACAACATCGTGTGCAACGCGGACCTGTGCGAGGACGCCTTCAAGTGGGATCACACCGAGTGGCACGACGCCGACGCCGACGGTGCCGGAGACAACAGCGTGGCACTCGAGCTGATGGACGACATCCGCGCCGAGCCCGGACCATTCGCAATGGCCGGCCTCGCAGTCATCCTAGGTATAGTCGCCATCAGGCGCATGGGCGCTGAGGACGAGGACTACGACGACTACGATGAGGACGCCGACATGACCGACATGCTCGACGACGACCTCGAAGACGCCATCGACGAAGCCTTCGACGATGAAGACGAGGACTGATCCTCGAGACGAAACCGGCCCGTCGGGACTCTCAGGAGTCCTGGCGGGACCGGCCAAATTCCTGTAACGCGCTCGCGCGCGAGGGATGGCCCAATCAGGCGATAACGCGCGAAGCCGGATTATCGGCATCAGAACGGGCGTGAAACGGGGTCGAAAACGACCTGAAAAGCATGGGTTCCGAGGCCCAAAACAGCCCTTATTCGGGCCCTTTTGCTTATAAAAGAAAAATCAAGGTTCCAGTTTTTCACCTATCAATCTTCCCTCTCAGACCACCTTGATTCCGAGCTCGATCCTGACTCATCCCCGGGCTCTTCTCGAGCTCTGGGCCCCATTGCAGATTCGCATCGGCGGTGGAACTTCCCGCTACGCGGGAAATACGGCGGCGTACCACGATTTCAGGCTGTTATTTTTCCAAGCATTATCAGCCTAATCCGGCCCCTAAGGGCCGAAAAGCCTATTTTTCGGGGCCACGAGGATTGCTTATCGGCCCACTTGTCCAATCCCCTCCCTATAGGGAGGGTTCCGAAATGTTCTATATCTTGGTGAGACGTGGGGAGCAACATGGTTGCAGCCATGCATACACGAACTGTGAACGATAAGACCGCCTTCGGGCTCCGAACGACC
>JABSQH010000014.1 GCA_013213745.1 Ilumatobacteraceae bacterium
ATCGACATCAACTGGCGCACCACGGTGATCGAAGACCGAGACGGTGATGTCGTCGTGATCCCCAACAGCGCGTTGGCCAGCGCCAACATCACCAACTACAGCTCGCCGAGCGAACTCCACCGCGTGGTCGTCTCGGTGCAGGTCGCATTCGTCAATCCACCGACCTTGGCCAAGGCGATGTTGCTCGACGCCGCGCGCTCGGTTCCCGGTGTACTCGAAGATCCAGCGCCGGGCGTACTCGTCACCCAAATCGACGATCCGCTCATGGGCTACGACGTCATCATGTGGGTCGACGACTACGCCATCGTGCCAAGGGTCCAGAGCGACTTCGGCACACTCGTGTGGTACCAGTCGCATCGCCACAACGTGCCGCTTCCGAGTCCAGCGCAAGACCTGTTCTTGCACGATGCCGCTGCCTTGGCCGCTGCCGATGGTCCGAGCCTGGCCGATTTGCGCACCGACCTGCGCCACTCGCCGCTGTTGGCGCTGGTGTCCGACGACGACCTCGATCAGCTGGCCCAGCATGCCCGACGCGAGCGTTTCGCCGTCGGCGAATTAATGGTCGCGTCGAACCGCGACAGCGGCGACTTCCTGGTGATCCTCGACGGTCAGGCGCGCCTCGTGCTGCTCGGGCCAGATGGCGACGAGCGCCCGATCGCCGAACTCGGGCCGGGCGACTCGGTCGGCCTGATCGAGAACGAACTCGGCGACGAGCTCGTCACGGCCGCACGAGCGCTGACCGACTGCGCTGTTGTCGCGGTGGCCTCGAGTGCGCTCGGTGAGGTGGGGAGCCGGAACACCGAACTCGCCGCAGCATTGAACCGCACCGCAGCCTTGCGTCGCCGACGTGTCGCCCGCGTGGCACGGGCGCGGACCAACGAAATCTCGACTCGGGCCAACGGAGTCGAGCGATGAGCCAGACGATTGACACGACCGCCTCGGGCGACGACGACGCCGCCAGCGACGACGCGACAGACGCCACGGAACCGACCATCGGAGACATTGACGCGGACCCCGATGCACTGATCGCCGAGTTGTCGACTCACTCACGATGGCAGCGTCCCCGGCCACTGAGCCGGAAGATCACCACCGCGCTGATCGTGACGTCGCTGCTCGCCGTGGCCACCTTCGGCGGCCTCAACTTCTTCGCGGCGTCCGATCTACTGGTCGAGGGCACCGAAGACCAGCTCGACGCGATTGCCGGGGCTCGCGCCAACTCGATCGAGAGTGGTACCGAACAGCTGCTCAGTCGGGTCGCCGCTGCGTCGGCCGACCTCGGGGTCATCCGTGCGCTCGAAGACTTCACCGCCGCCTACGAAGAACTCAACAACGATCCACTCACCGACGCCCAATTCGATGAGCTCGTACTCTTCTACCAGAACGAGGTGATCGGCCAGCTCGAAGCGCTCGGAGTCGTCGGGCTCGGCGACATCGCCGTCGACGAAGCGATCCCTCCGTCGAACGCCGGCCAGTACCTCCAGTACCACTACCGGGTGCCGGTCGGCCCGTTGGCCGAGGCGCCGGTCGATCCGGGCGACGGCTCGCGGTACACCGAACTCAACGTCGAGTACGAGGACTTCCTGAGGACGCTGTCGGAGAACATCGGCGGCAGCGATCTGATGCTGATCAGCCTCGCTCAAGAGGGCGACATCGTGTACACCGTCGACAAGCGCATCGACATCGGCGCCAGCCTCGTCGAGGGCCCGTACGCCGACAACGACCTGGCCCGAGCGGTCACCACCGTGCTCCCACGAGTGCCCGTTGGTGATGCGGTGATCACCGACTACCAGGTGTACATCCCCGCCGGCGGCGAACCCGAGGCCTTCGCCGTGAGCGCAGTGCGCAGCGACACCGAGGTGATCGGTGCCCTGGCCGTCGAGATCCCGATCACATCGCTGAACGCAGTTACCACCGCCAACGGTAACTGGGACGCCATCGGGCTCAGCAACGGCGAGAGCTACCTCGTATCGTCGGATGGGCTGCTGCAGAGCGAGAGCCGGCTGTGGATCGAAGACCCCGACGAGTACATCGACAAACTGCGCGATGGCACCACCGAAAACGAGCGCCTTGCCGACCTGATCGAACTATTCGGATCGCCGGTCGGCCTCCAACCCGTCGAGACCACACCGGTCGAAGCGGCGCTCGAAGGCGAAGTGTTCAGCGGGTCGACGAGCAACTACCTCGGACAGTCGACGTATGCCTCGGCACAGGCCTTGCGATTGCCCGGCACACAGTGGATCGTCATTTCGGAGGTATCCCAAGACGACGCCACCCGCCCGCTGTACGACTACCTGTTGCGGATCATCCTCGTGATGGCGATTCTCGTGCCCACAGCGGCGATCATCGGCATTGCGTTGGCCCGACGGATGACCCGCCCGATCGGTCCGACGGTCGAGGCTGCGGAAACGATTGCCGGCGGAGAGCGCCATCCCGACCTCGACGACGAACGACGCGACGAGTTCGGTGACCTCGGCCGCCGCCTCAACCTCATGGCTCGCGATCTCGAAGTGCAAGAGGCCGCCCTGAGCGACGAGTACGAACGCCGCCGGCAACTGTTGCTCGCCGTGTTGCCACCGCACTTGGTCGGCGAAGGCGGCGAGGTCGCCGACGACACCGAAGGCCACGACGAGGCGACCATGGTGGCGATCGGTATTGCCGTCGTCGCCGGCGAGTTCGGCGACGACGAGGAAGGCGCCAACGCGTTGCACGCGGCAGCTGCGGCAGCCGAAGACCTCGGCGGCGATCACGGCGCCCAGCGGATTCGTGTCGCTGCCGATCGTTATCTCTTCGCCTTCGGTGCTGGCGCCGAAGAATCAGGTGCCGACAGTGCGCTGGCGTTCGCCACCAACTTCCTCGCTCGGGTCGAGGCGCTGGCCTCTGATGCCGAGTCGGAGTTCGACGTGCACATCGGACTGTCGACCGGAACCGTCGGCACCGGCGTGCTCGACAGCGGCTCGTTGACCTTTGGCGCGTGGGGCGAACCGGTCCGCCGCGCATTGGCGATCAGTGCGTTGTCGAAGTCCGATCAGATACTCGTCGACCAGTCGACGCGGGCCGAGGCGACCGACGACTCGTGGCTGCTCGAACCGGCGACCGACGTGGTCGACCTCGACGATGAACCGATGGACGTGTACACCGTCGTCGGCCGCGCCAGCGAATGACCACCGACGTCCGCAGCACGACCGAGTTCGCGTTCCTCGTCCTCGTCATCACCATCATGGTGATGCCGATCCTCGCCCAACGGTTGCGTCTTCCGCCGCTGATCGGACTGCTGATCGGCGGCATGATCATCAGCCCGTCGGGTCTGGGCCTGCTCGAAGACCTCGGAGTGGTCAGCGCCATCGGTGAGATCGGTCTGTTGTACCTGCTGTTCCTCGTCGGCATCGGCATCGACCTGAAGACGTTCGAGCGCTACCGCAACACGGCGATCACATTCGGGCTGTTGACGGCGGCCTTCCCGGGTGTGCTCGGTGTGGTGGTCGCGCGTGCCGAAGGATTCTCGTGGACGACGGCATTCCTCATCGGCTCGTTCTGGATGTCGTTCACCCTCGTCGCCTACCCGACGGTGAAGCAGTTCGGGCTCGTGCGCAACCAGTCGATGGCGGCCACCGTTGGCGCCTCGGCGATCACCGACACGATGAGCCTCGTTGCCCTCGGCATCCTCGTCGGCGTCGAACTCACGTCGGGCAGTACGTGGGAATTGTTCGTCGAGATCGCCCTGGGATTGGCGGTGGTGCTTTTCTACTCCGTCGTCGCGCTGCGCGTGGTCGCCAAGTGGTTCTTCGCCAGCCTCGGCCAAGACCGCGAGTTGCGTTTCGTCATGGCGCTGGCCGGCTTCCTGTCGGCTGCGGTCATCGCCGAAGCGGTGAACATCGAGCCGCTGCTCGGTGCGTTCTTCGCCGGCGTTGGCATGAACCGCCTCGTCCCCAACCAGAGTGCATTGATGGGACGCATCGAGTTCTTCGGCAACTCCCTGTTCATCCCGGCGTTCCTCGTATCGGTCGGCGTGCTCATCGACCCCACCGTCGTCGCCAGCTGGGAGACGATCCGCCTCGGTCTGTTGTTCACGGCAGCACTCGCGGGTGGCAAGGTCATCGCCGCGGTGATCTGTGGGCGGATCTACAAGTTCCCGTGGCCCGACGTCGGCATGATGTTCAGCTTGTCGATTGCACAGGCCGCGGCGACCCTGGCCGCAGCCGTGGTCGGGCTGAACGCCGGGTTCTTCGACGAAGTCGTGCTCAACGCAGTGATGGTGGTCGTGTTCATCAGCCTGATCATCTCGACGGTCGGCGCCAACTATTCGGGCGCACGGATGGAGCCGACGATCGAGTCGGGCTTGCGTCTCGGCGAGACGATCGTGGTCCCGGTATCGGCGAAGTCGAGCGACCCCGGCACACTCGACCTGGCCAGCCGTATCGCCGACAGCGACGGTGGCGTGCTGGTGCCGCTGGTCGTCGCCGTCACCAGCGAGCCCGATCGCATCGCCGACCGTCGCGCCGACCTCGAGTCGATCAAACACACGCTCGGTCGGCTCGGTCTGACCAGCGACCCCGAGTTGCGCGTCGACCGGTCGGTGGCCGGCGGCGTCGATCGGTTGGCTTCGGAGCGCAATGCGTCGCTCGTGTTGCTCACCCGACCTCGTCGTCGCAACGTACGCGAGTTGATGTTCGGCGGTACGAACGACGAGATCGCGGCAACGATCGACCGGCCGGTGGCAGTTGTGTCGCTCACCGAGTCGCGTGCCCGGGCGAAAGAGATCCCCATCGACGCGGACGCGTCGGCACATGGTGAACCCGACCATGAGCGCCAGCACTCCGAGCGATCAGGCTCGGAGCACGACGATCGCGACCACCATGGTTCCGCTGCTCGGTCGCGTCGGGATCGCGACCTGGAGGATCGCTCCGAGTGGTACCGCCGCGTGCTCTTCGCGGCCACACCAGCCGACCTCTCACCGGGATTGTCGGCAGATACACGGCTCGCCCTCGAGTTGGCCTGCAATCTCGACGAGACCACGCACCACCACCTCACCGTTGGCCCTTTGACCGTCGACCACCTACGCGGACTCGACGTTGAACTCCCGGAGAACGTCGCGCACATCGGTGGGCCGGACGATCGCAATGAGTGGATCGATCAGCACGCCACGGCGCGCGACCTGATCGTGGTGCCGGCCCGGGGCAACCCGTTCACGACACTCGATGTATTGCACCGTGACGACCGGTCGATCGTTGCGGTGGCCTTCCGGCACGACGCTCGTTGGTACTCCACCACCGAGGCATCGATCGGGATCACGGTGCCGCGCTGAGCGCGGCCTGGTCTGGCTCGTCCGCCGAGTCGTCCCCGTCATCGTCGGCGGTCTCATCGGGCGTGCTCAAGGCAGCTCGCCGGAGCATCTCGATGCCCGCCACCCACAACACGGCCACCACGAGTGTCGAGAGCCACTGCCGTGGCGCCACCGGTGCGCCGAACATGTAGAGCAGCAGCAGCGCGACCCCGATCGCCCAGAACGCGAGCGGTTGTGCGGCGACGGGCCGCAACCATCGACGGATCGTTGTGGCGGCCCGGCTCGGGCCGATCAGCACGGCGTACAGCGCAATCACCAGACCGACGACGATCGCGGTCCAGGCGATCTCGTCGAGGAGATCGGTCGCGATCACGCCGACGGCACGCACCGCGTCACGCACCGACGGCTGATCGGCGACTTGGTTGGTGGCGTAGCTCACCGCCGCATTGCGCAGCAGCAAAACGGCGAGGCCGCCGACCACGATGCACACGCCGACCCCACGCAGCGCCTGCCGTCGCCAGTCGCGGGCGAGGTACACCGCACCGACGTAGAGGCCGACGACGACCACGAACAGGATCACGCTCGTCAGCTCGATGATGCGGACTGCGCTCTGGATCTGGTCGATGATGTCGCTTTCGAACAACACCAGCTGGCCCGCGTCGTCGGGCAGGCGGTCGCCGAGACGTTCTTCGAGCCCGAGATCGATCCCGAGCATCCGGACGAACTCGCCGAGGTCGAGCACCACCACGCCGTCGTTGGATTGGATCGCCGAGTCGTCACCGCGAGCGACGGCGACGAAAGCCTGGTGCGCGGTCTCGTTGACTTGGCGCCACAGACCGGCGGAGGCGTCGCTGCCGAGCACCCGATCGATGGCCTGGGGAGCACCCGCCCGAATGGCCGGAGCCACGAACCCGCCGAGGCCGACGAGCGCATCGGGGAGTTGGCTGTCGATCTGGTCGGCGATGTCGACGCCCTCGAACAACTCGTCGGCGATGTATTGCGAGAGCGCTCCGCGGATCTCGTCGTTGGCCAGCAGTTCGTCGCTGACCTCCACCCAGTTCTCGGTCTCGAGCACCTGCTGTTCGACCCATGCGTTCAGCGAGCTGAAGATGGCGATCACCGTGGCCAACACGATCATCGCCCACACCACCCACCGGGGAGCACCGCTCCGTTCGGTCGTGCCGGTCTCCTCGGCCGCTGGGGCGACCGCGTCAGGTTCGATGTCGGTCATCGATGTTGTGCCCCCCTGCGCCGTGGCGCGTTCGTGCTCAGGTGCCCAGGATCTTCGCCTTGGCGGCGGCGAACTCTTCGTCGGTGAGGATCCCGTTGGCCTTCAACTGACCAAGGCGTTCGAGTTCAGCCATCATGTCGTTGCCACCGGCGGGCGCCGCCGTTGCCGGCTGCTGCTGCTGCTGGGTCTGCATCGCGTCCATCTGCGCTTGCATGTCAGCCATTTGCTGTTGTGACTCGACCGCAGCCTGCTGCGCGGCCTGTGCGTCGGCCTTCTCCTGGGCCTTTCCGGCCTGTCGGCGCTGCGTGGCGCCAACCACCGTCGACGCTGTCCCGGCGACCACCGCCGTGCGGGCCATCGTGCCGAGGAGTCCAGGGCGTCCCATTCGTCGTCGCATCGTGTCGTCTCCCTGTTTGTGCGTTCTGTCGTGTGATGAGGTGTGTGTCGTTGCGCAGGCGTGATCAGTCGTCGACCGATTCGAGTTCGCCGAGCAGCTCCTCGACGACACGCCCCGGCACTCGGAAGTTGTTGGCCAGCACGCCGCCCGAATCGACGATCTCGTCGCGCAGCGTCTTCGACCAGGTGTGTTCGAACACCAGCATCAGCGCTGAGCTGTCGGGCTCGAGACCATCGGCCAGCTCGAGCACGTCCTCATCGGAAATCAGCGATTCGATCTGGTTCATCAGCTCGGTCAGCTTGGCGGCATCGGGGTTCGAACCCGCTTCTTCGAACTCGACAAAGGCGACGGTGCCGTCGGCGTCTTTGGTGATCAGCAGGCCGTCGACCACCGAGATGGTGCCAGCCTCGATGAGTCGCTCGAGTTCGGGGAGGATCTTCCCGTTGAACTGGTTGCCGGGAAAGGCGATGACCAGGACTTCGATCGGGCCGAGGGCCATGTGTTTGCTCCAAGTGTGAGATCGTCGATCGGTGCACCACCCCGGGTCGCAGCGGCGACCGGACGCACCGGCACGCAGACTACCCGGATCGAGCGAGCACGGCGGTTTCATGGCACGGTCGGCTGCGCATTGCGGCGCCGTCGTGGGTCGCGCACGTCGCCCGGTCGACTCGGGCACGATGGTCCTTGTGGATCGGGTTCGGCAAGCCCATACTTGGTCGCCGCATGTGGCCGCTTCTCGGTCACCAAAATGACGATGGCCGCACGGGCCATCAAGAAAGGGAGCGTCATGCTCGCAGCTGAATTCGGATCGGGACAGGTCCTCTGGTCCCTGCTCTGGTTCTTCTTGTTCTTCATTTGGATCATGCTGATCTTCACCATCTTCGGCGACATCATCCGCAGCGATGATCTCTCCGGCTGGGGCAAGGCCCTGTGGTCGATCGGCATCATCATCTTGCCGTTCATCGGCATCTTCTTGTACCTGATCGTGCGCGGCGGCGGCATGGCCGAGCGCAACCTCAAGGCCGCCAAGCGGCAACAGGAACAGATGGACACCTACATCCGCGACGTTGCGGGTGGCAGCGATGGAGGCGGGAGCGAGGCCGACGAGCTGGCCAAGCTCGCCGATCTCCATGCCGCCGGCAAGCTCGACGACGCCGAGTACGCCGCAGCGAAGAACAAGGTCCTGAACAGCTAGATCGGCCGAACGGCCACCACGAACATCACGAACACCCGAGCACGAGGTGTGTCATTCGGCGTGACTCGACACGAGTACTGGACACGGCGAGTGACGCACCACGTGGTCGGAGACCGACCCGAGCACGGCCCGACGGAAACCTCCGTGCCCGCTCGTGCCGAGCACGACGACGTCGGCCGGCAAGTCAGTCGCCAGGTCGACGATCTCGCGACCGGCATCGCCGATGCGCACTTCGGTTTCGACCTCGCCGTCGCCACCGGTCTCGAGCGAGCCGACGAGCTCGAGGTCGGCAACCAGATCGGTGAGCATCGTCACCGCCTCGTTGCGCTGGATGTCGATCAGATTCTCCCGCTCCTCGAGCGACATGACTCCTGCCGCCATCCCGGTCCCTGTCACCAACGACGGGTCGACCCCGGAAGTCACGGTGACCAGCACCACTCGACTGGCCGGCTGCAGGAGGACCCGCGCTCGGTCGATCGCCTCCCTCGCCCGCTCAGACCCATCGGTGCAGAACAACACGGTCGCCATCCCGAAATTCTCGCGAGAACGTGCGCAGAACGCACGGACTCCGCGGTATCTCCGCACCGCGCCGTCCCACCCCCTCCGAAATTGTCGCCAGAACGTGCGCAAAGCGCACGGAATCCCCGGTATTGCGGGAAGGCGGTCTAGTTTGACGCGCCGTGGCTGATCCCGATTGCGAGCGACGCGACGGCGGATGGCTCGAGCAGGACGTCAACGCCTGGACCTCGGCGGGATACGCCGTGGCGGGTGTCGTGCTCCTGGTCGAGGTGCTCCGGCGACGTCTGCCGCGCACGGTGTCCGTCCTGGCCACCCTGGCGATTGCCGAAGGCGCTGGCAGCATCGCCTTCCACGGCGATCCAAACGATGCCTCCCAACTGTTGCACGACGCACCGTTGGTGGCCATTGTCGGGTACCTCGCAGGCTGGCACGCCGGGCGCCTGTTCGGCACGGCGGATCGCGGCGCACTCGTCGGATCCGCTGCTGGCCTCGTCTGGGGGGTCGTTGCCTGGGCGGTATGGGCGGAGGGCATCAACGTGGGCGTGGCTATCGCGGCGGTCGTCACGATCGGCGCGTCGGTCATAGCCTGGCGCCGCAAGCTGCCTGCCATCTGGCGCTGGCCGGTGTTGCTCCTCGGTGCGATCGCAGTGGCCACATGGGGTCTCGGGCACGAAGAGAGCCCGCTGTGCGACCCCGACTCCAGCCTGCAGTGGCATGGCGTGTGGCACCTCCTCACCGCGATATTTCTGCTCATCTGGGTCGACGTGGCCTACGGCGCCGACGACCCAGCCACCGCTCCACGTATCTTCCGGCGGGGCACCGATCGCGCCCTGGGGTTGCTGACGGTGGTCTTGGTCCGCACGTTCCACCGGTCGGTCGACGTCGCCTGGCGCGAGCGCGTGCCCACCGACCGGCCGGTGCTCGTCGTCGCCAATCACGGCAACGGGTTCGTCGACCCGATCGTGGTCGCCAGCGTGCTCGGCCGGCTCCCCCGATTCATCGCCAAGGCGGCGTTGTGGAAGGTGGTCGTGGCCCGACCGTTCCTCGCGCTCGCCGGGGTCCTCCCCGTGTACCGGTCGTCCGACGGCGATCAATCGAGTGACAACCGTTCGGTGTTCGCCGCCTGCCACCGCGAGTTCGATGTCGGCGCGACGGTGGCGATCTTCCCGGAAGGCACCACCGGCGACAGGGCGGGCCTCGATCGCGTCAAGTCGGGCGCGGCCCGGATTGCTCTCGGCGGGGTGCCGACAGCGCCCGACCTCGTGATCGTGCCGATCGGGTTGGCGTTCGAGAATCGCGTGGAAACCCGCAGCCGCACCGTGGTGATGTTCGGCGAGCCGATCACGGTCGCCGAGCAACCGGGCGCGCCGACCACCGAGGTCGTCGAGCCCGATAGTGACGCGGTGCGGGCGCTCACGGCCAAGATCACCGACGCGCTCGAATCCGTGTCGCCGGCGTTCGCCACGGTCGAAGAGCGCGAGATCTTGCGGGCAGCTGCGGCGATCGAGCTCGACGAATCCGCTGGCCCCACGGGCCCGCGCTTCGGCGAGATCGAGGTGAGTGCACGCCGTTTGGCGACGCGCTCGGCGGAGGCACGGGCGCGCATCGTCGAGGCCTATCGCCGGTACGCGACGCGCGTCCAGCTGATCGGCATCGGTGAAGCCGAGGTGCGCGGCACTCGGCCCTCGATGGGACGCATCGTGTTGTCGCTGATCGGCGCGTTTCTCGGCGGCACGCTGTTGGCCTTGGCGACGGTGTGGTTCGTGCCGGCCATCGCACTCACGGTCATGATCACGGCACTCGTGAAGTCGACCGCGACCAAAGGCACGGTGCGGCTCCTCGTCGGGTTAGTCACCGGGCTGGCCACCGTGATCATCGCCGGCATGGTCCTGGGAGATGGCTGGGGGGTGGCGCCCGCGGGGCTCCTGGTGGCCGCCGGCGGTGTCGCAGCTCTCGCGATCTGGCCGCCGCTCATCCGCGTGGCCGCGAACTTCGTCGGCTGGCTGCGCACTCGCGACCGCGCCGGTCCACTGGCCGACGTGCTCGTCGAACGGGCCGAGGTCGTCGAGACCATGCGCGCAGCGCTCGGCGAACGCGACTCAGCCGAGGCCCGGGGAGCCGACGCATGAGCTCCGGGGACGAGACCGGAGCGGACGCCTCGACCGATCCCGGCCGGCTGTACCGATTCCCGTACCCCTCCCCCGAGCTCGCCGAGCGACATCCGTTCGTCGAACTCGACGCTTCCCGGAGGTCGGCGGAGGAGATGACGGCGGCCGCCGATGAGTTCCTCTCGGTCATGCAACGGCGACGCAGCGTGCGCATGTTCTCCGATGAAGCCGTACCGCGCCACCTGATCGAACGAGCGGTCGAAACCGCAGCGACGGCGCCGTCGGGCGCACACAAGCAGCCGTGGAGTTTCGTCGCCATCGGCGACCCCGACCTCAAGCGGCGCATCCGCGAGGCTGCAGAAGCCGAGGAGCGCGTCAACTACCTCGACAGTCGACTCAACGACGAGTGGCAAGCAGCGCTCGCACCGCTCGGCACCGATCACCACAAGGAGTTCTTGGAGGTCGTGCCGTGGATCGTCGTGCTCTTCGAACAGCGCTACGAGCTGCTTGCCGACGGCAGCACGGCGAAGAACTACTACGTCAAAGAGAGCGTCGGGATCGCCGCTGGCATGTTCGTGACAGCGCTGCACACGATGGGGTTGGCCACGCTGCCACACACCCCCTCGCCGATGGCCTTCCTCGCCGAGGTCCTCGAGCGACCCGACAACGAGCGGGCCTTTGCCCTGTTTCCAGTGGGGTACCCACTCCCCGGTGTTCACGTCCCCGACCTCGGCCGCAAACCACTCGAGAGCGTGTTGACGATCATCGATTCGGAGCGCCGTGGCTGACGACGCCGCTCCCGACGAGCCGCCCGACGCGTCCGCGCCGACATCGGAGGGAGTCCACTTCGCGGCCGAGCCGAACGAGGCTGTGACCGACATCGTCACCGAGCCGGTGTCGCGGGCGAAACAGACCCGCCGCGTCGTACTGCGCGTCCTGTTCACGGTCGTCACACTCGCCGCATCGTTCGCCCTCCTGGCGTTCGTGTTCGACGACCTCGACTGGAACGGCGTCGTCGACGCGCTCCGCTCGCTGCAAGATGCCGAGGTCTTGGCGCTCATCAGCATGTGGGTGTTGTGGATCGGCGCACAAGGACTCCTGACCGCCTCGCTGGTGCCGAAGTTGCCCGTGCGCCGCGGTGTGGTCGCCTACCTCGGCCCGGCGGCGGTCACATCGATCATCCCCGGACCGAGCGACCTCCCAGTGCGGTATCAGATGTTCACGTCGTGGAATCGCACACCGACCGAGGCGACCCTCGCCGTGGCGGCCGGTGGTGTGTTCAGCATCGGGATCAAGCTCGTGCTGCCGGTGATCGCGGCGATCGGACTCGTCATCTCGGGCGCATCGATCGACGGCACGTTGCGCACGATCGTCATGATCGCCCTCGTCGTCGGGGTCGGCCTGGCGATCGTTGCGATCGTGCTCAGCCGCGAGTCGTTCACCGAGCGCGCCGGCACCGTCTTGTCGCCGGTGTGGGCGTTCGTGCTGCGCCTGCTCCGCCGGCCGGACCCACTCGACCTCGCCGAACGCCTCGTTGCGGCGCGCGCCAACGCCCTGGAGATCTTGCGCGACCGCTGGCCGGTCGCCATGTGGGCGACCTTCCTCACTTCGCTGACTCGCTTTGCGCTGCTCCTGATGGCGTTGCGGTTCACCGGTCTCTCCGACGCCGACCTGGCGTGGCCGCAGGCGTTCGTCGCCTTCGCCCTGGTGCAAGGGCTCACCGTGGTACCGATCACCGCCGGAGATGCGGGCCTCACCGAAGTGGCGTACATCGGCCTGCTCACTGCCGCGGCCGGTTCACAGTTCGTCAACGAGATCACGGCGGGAATCCTGCTATTCCGCCTGCTGACGTGGATCCTCATCGTGCCGATCGGGTTCGCCACGATCGGCGTGTGGCGCTACGGACTCCGCCGCCAGACGTCCGCCGCGCCCGTGTAACACTCGTCTCTGAGACCAGCGTTCCACCTACAGGTGGCGGTTGCGTTCGAGCCACCGGAGGGCGAAGAACCCCCACACCGGCGGGAGGTAGAACGACGCGATGCGGTAGGTGATCACCGCGGCGAACGCCGCTTCCTCGCCCATCCCCGCGGACGTCAGGCCGAGGATCAAGCCACCCTCGGTCACGCCGATGCCTCCGGGGATCGGCAGTAGCCCGGCCAGCAGCGCAACGGTCATGTTGGTGAACAACACTGTCGTGTACGACACGTCGCCGTTGAATGCGCGAACGAACGCGGTGAGCGCGAGTGCGAACAGCAACTCGGCGGTGAGGTTGCCACCGAAGATCATCGCCAGCCGGCGCGGTGAGCGCAGACCCCTCAGCACCTGGGCGCCATCGCGCACCGCTCGCCGGACCCACTCGACGATGCGTCGCCGGGTGCGCGGGATGAGGAACACCGCGATCAGTCCGATCAGACCGGCGATGACGAACACGGCGACGAGCGACACGCCGCCGTCGCCCTCATCTCCACCACTCGATCCGAGGTTGATCGTCGCCGGTGTGAGGATGAGCAACGACACGAGGAGCATCGCTTGCACGATGAATCCGGCGAAGCCGTCGACGGCGCCGGTCGCCACGGCGCCACCCGATGGCACGCCGTGGCGTTGGAAGAAGCGGATGTTCACGGCGATACGTGCCGCCGAGCTGGGAATCGCCAAGTTGATGTACGACACTGCGAGCTGCAGGGCATACACCGGGCCGAGTGGAAGCGGCACNGGCGACGCGCCCAGTGTGGCCACGGCTTGGGCCAAGCGCGGCAACTGGGCAATCACCGCACCGATGGCGACGAGCCACCACATCGCCGTGGCGTACTCGTCGCCGAGGTTCTCGGCGTCGATGCCGCTGGCCGCACTGATCAGCGCCGCCAGTGCCACGAGCGGAAGCAACGTGCTGACGACCGATCCGATCGTGAACCGGCGCAGCGGTTCGAGTTCCGGCGGCTCCTCTCCGACCGCGTCGGCGGTCAGCTGGCGCAGCTCGTCGAGGTCGAGCTCGGTCTCGCGAATCCGCCGCCGCTGGAACGACGTGAGCGACGACGGCTGCACGTACGGCAGCACTGCGACGACCGCCTCGTGCCCGCGTGCCGAGACGAGTGACTCGATCGCCTGGCCGCCGCCGAGGCGCAACGCGAGCGTCACCAATCCCTGGGCCACGTCGGTGGCCTGGCGGTCGTCGGTCGAGTTGACCGTGGCGCTCCGGAAATTCTCCAGCCCGAGTCGACCGTCGCGGGTCAGCAAATGTTCGTCGTCGACCTGGCCATGAGCGATGCCCGCGCGGTGCAACTCCTCGAGCAGCGCCCACAGCGCACTGGCGCTGTCGTCGTCAGCCACTGGATGCTCGTCGACGCGTTCGCGCAGCGGGTCGTCTCGCGGATCGTCGCCGCTGTCGTCCACCTCGAACGCAGTGCGTTCGAGCACGAGGACGGCGTCGTCGCTCGGCGTCGAGCCCGCGGTGACGACGTGGTCGGTGACGATCCCTGTGCGTTCGGCGAGCAGTGTGATGAACGCTTCGTGTTCGACCTGGCGGCGACGGGCGAACCCGACGGGCGAGCCGGCGTTGCGATACCACACGCGGCGCCACACCGTGGCGACGATCGCCGAGTCGTAGGCGTCGCGGCCGTACAGCTTGATCAACAGGCGGCGGCCGTCGGCGCTGTCGGCGAACACCGCGAAGTTGCCGGACTGTTGCCGCGCCGCGGCTCCGAGCGCGACGACCGGGACGCCGAGGTCGTCGAGAGCCGAGGCGACATCGCCGAGATTGGGTCGGCCGGCGCTCGACCCGACGAGGAGGTGCACGATGGCGGCCGCCGCCGACCCGGTCAACAGCCCGCCGACCGCACCGACCGCTGTGGTGTTGATCAACAACAATGCGCCGACGGCGGCGCCGGCGAGAGTCCACCGGCCGAGCCGCCGCATCGGCTTCACCAAGTGCGGCGACACGGTGATGATCACCGCACCGGGCACCGCGAGACGCGCCGCGGGAAAGGCGGCGAACAAGTCCTCGGGCGACGACACCTTGCGCGTGACGTCGCCGACCGCGGGCCAGCTGCCGTTGGTCAACCGCGACAGCACGAGCCAGATCAGTCCGCCGACGAATATCGCCAAGACGAGGTCGCGCAAGATCGCCCACCGCCGCGCCGCGATCGTGGCGATCACGATCACCACCGCGAGCAGCGCCGGCAGCTCGATCAGCACTTCCCAGAGGCCGGACAAGAGCCCTGGGAGGTCGCTGACGAAGTCGGTGAACGCCTGACCGACGCCGGGCTGGGGGTCGGCGGCGAGGGCCAGCAGCAACAGCCCGACTCCGGTGGCGACGAGCAACAGCACGTCGGTGGCACGCCGCGAGCGAGGCTGGTCGCGGGCGTCGACGAACAGACGTACCCGCCCTCCCGACGACAGCGGGAGGTGTGTGCGGATCATGCCGGTGGCGGCACTCACCCCCATCGACGGGATTGTGCCAGAGTGTGCCGACGCCTCCGGGGACCGGCCACCGTTCCGTCGTCACCGGCGACGTGGCACAGTGGCGGCCATGAACGACATCGTCGCCGCCGTTCTGGCGATTCTCACCGGCCTCGTGTTCTGCTACCGCGGGTACCTCGCGATGCGCATCGTGATCCCGATCTGGGGCGCCTTCGCCGGATTTGTCCTCGGCGCTGGTCTCGCCGGCGGCGACGCCGGGTTCCTCGGCAACCTCACCAGCTGGATCGTCGGGATCGCCCTCGCGCTGTTGTTCGGCCTGATCGCCTACCTGTACTACGAGGTGGCTGTAATCCTCGGGATGATGGCGATCGGGTTCGTGTTGGGGACCACGCTGATGGTTGCGTTCGGGGTGAGTTGGTCATGGGTCGTCACCCTGGTCGGGGTCGTCGTGGCCATTGCGCTCGCGGTCATCGGTGTGGTCGGCGACCTCCCGATGGTGCTACTGACCGTGCTGACGGCGCTAGCGGGAGCAAGCACGGTGGTCCTCGGGCTGATGCTGCTGTTCAACGTGATCGATGCCTCCGACCTCAACACCGCGGCAACCACCGAGGTCCTCGACGACGACTGGTGGTGGTACGTGATCTACCTCGCGCTGGCGTTGTCCGGCATGGTCGCCCAATTCTCCGACACCCAACGCCGCCGCGAGACCCTGCGCTCCGCCTGGCGCAACTCCCCCACCGTCTAACGCCGCTCCGAAAAACCGGGGATTCCGTGCGAATTTCGCACGTCCTGGCGACAATTTCGGGAGGGGGTCAGCAGATCGGGCGGACGTACGGGTACGGGTTCACCGCCGACCCGCCACCGGGATGCACTTCGAAGTGCAGGTGCGGGACGGTGGCGTTGCCGGTGGAGCCGACGTAGCCGATCGTCTCGCCGGCCGACACGCTGCGCGCCGAACCGGCGTAGCTGCTCAGGTGGGCATAGAAATAGCGCGCCCCTGAGTTGCCATACACGTAGGCCGACAGTCCACCGAGCGGCGTCGATCGGAACGACACGGTGCCGCTCTCGACCGCCACCAATGGCGTCCCCGTCGGCGACATCATGTCGACGCCCTTGTGCGAGCGCCCACCAGACCGCGGCGCACCCCACGTGTCGGAGAACGCACGTGGCCCTTGCACCGGACACACCAAACCGTTGCCCGCCGGCGGAGCCGGAGCGGGTGGCGGCGTCGGAGCAGGTGCCGGCGCCGGGTCGGGCGCGGGAGCCGAGTTCCCGCCCGACGACTCGCCACTCGAGCTGTTCGACGACCCGCCACTCGAGGAGTTCGAGTTCGCGCCGCCAGAAGCGGACCCGCCCGAGCTCGACCCACCCGAATTCGACCCTCCTGAATTTGAGGAACCCCCGCCGCTCGATCCGGCGGACTGCGCATTGGCCTCGGCCGCGGCCGCAGCGGCTGCCGACGCTTCTCGGGCCAGCTGCGCCTGGCGCTGGCGCTCGAGTTCGCGTTGCACAGCGAGGTCTTGCAGCCGTTGTTCCTCGATCTCTTGCAACCGAACGATCTCTGCTTCTGCGGTCGCCTTTAGTTGCTCGAAGTTGTCGCGAGCCTGCTCGGTGCGGGTCACCGTGCGCTCGAGGTCGCGCTGACGATCCTCGACCTCGTCCATCGTGTTCGCCAGATCGTCGAGCTCGATCGACGCGCTGCCGCGAGCCACGTCGGCCAGTACGTCGGCGGTCAACACGTCGCTTGCAGCGTCGAAGTCGACGAGCAACGGATTGGCGGTCGAACCAGCACCGACGAAGGTGCGCAGTGCGCTGGTCGCCAGCGTGTCGCGCATTTCTGACGCTTCACCTTCGACTTCGGCGAGCCGTTCCTCGGCGTCTTCCAAGTCGAGAAACAGCTGGTCGAGCTCGGACTCGGCATCGAACATCGCCTGTGCGGCCTCGTTGGCCCGGTCGCGCGCTGCCTGAATCTCAGCAGCGGCGCGCTGCGCGTCGGCGTCTTGCGCCCCGACAGACCCAGGGACCACGACCGACATCGCCACCGCAAATCCGGCGCCGATCCCGGCGACGGCACGCGGCGCCCGACTTCGAAACATCGGCGAGAGACTAGTGCAATGTTTCAGTTTTGTGACGAACCCACACGAAACGGCAACGAAGATCGGCTCGTGCTCGACGGCACGACCGACCTCGACCGCGCGGTCGCCGACGTGGTCGCCGCTCCCGACGCCGCGTTTGCAGTGTTGTCCAGTGGTGTTGCCGCGGAGGTGCTCGGCAGCGAGTGGGGTGCCGAGCTCGTGGCGATGGCCGAGCGCCACGGTGTCGACGCCGCGTCACGTGTGGCCAGCTCAGACCGATCCGACACCGAGCGGATCGCTGCGCTCGAGTTCCTGCGGCTGGCGGAACCGTGGAGCCGCGCTCACGTCGACGCCCTCATCGCGCTGCACCGCGACGCCGGCGACGACGCCGCCGCAGCAGCGGCCGAGCGCGCCTGGTTCGCCGACGACTGAGCAACCAATCCCGAAAAACCGGGGATTCCGTGCGAAAACCGCACGTCCCCGTGAACAGAACGGAGCACGATCAACCGCCCCGCGGGAATACCGGGGAATCCGTGCAAAAACCGCACGTCCCCGCGAATAGAACGGCTAGATCACGATGCGACGCGAGTCGGAAGCGCGTCTCCGCGCCATCCGGCAAACATCTCGAGCGTGAGTCGACGTTCGTTGTCGATGCGTTCGGCGCGTGCGTGCGACAGTTCGTCGATGCCGGCTCCCCCAGAGAGCAGCTCGAGGGCATGTCGCACGGCCTCGACGGCCTGTGCTTCCTTTACCGGGTCAACGGCGGTTATCGGCCCCATGGGGCGCATTCTTTCACAATTTCACTCAAAGTGCACACTCGACCACTAAATGAGGTCAATCTTTGCTTCAGCTACTCGAGGTTGTGGCCGATACGCAGCCGGTTTCCCGACGGATCAAGCACTGCGAACTCGCGCATCTGCCACGGCATGTCGGCGATCTCGCCGACGTCGACGCCGGCGTCGCGAAATGTGCGGTACCAGAGATCAGCGTCTTGAACGTGCAGGTAGCAGGCACTGTGATTGGCAGCAACGTCGAGTTCGGGAACGAGCGCCAGGTGGATGATCTCGAGTCCGGCGTGGTGCACCCAGGCGTAGGTCTCGTCGAAGGCCACGACGTGGAAACCGAGCCGGCCGTAGAAGTCGGTCGCCGCCTCGATGTCCACCACAGGCATGATTGTCTTGACCACCAGCCGCGCACGTTCGATCCCCATCCGGCGACCCTACTTCCCAGAAAAACCGGGGATTCCGTGCACAATTCGCACGTTCGTGCGACCAGAACAGACCTGCGACCCACTGCGTTGGCGCCGTAGCCTCGACCCGATGAACGCACGAAACACCTTGACCGACCTCGGGATGAAGGCGATGAACGGGATGCACCGCGGAGTGCGTGCCATCTCGGGCGGCCGGTGGGGCGACACCATCGGAGAGATGCCGGTGGTCGAGCTGCATACGACCGGGCGCAAGAGCGGCAAGCCCCGGGCGACCATGCTCACCGCACCGATCGTCGACGATGGCAGCTACGTCATTGTGGCGTCGAAGGGTGGCGACGACCGGGACCCGGATTGGTATCGCAACCTGGTCGCCGATCCGCAGGTGTCGCTGACTGTGGACGGGAAGAAGTCTGACTTCACGGCGCGTGTCGTTGACGATGCCGAGAAGGCCGAGCTCTGGCCGCGCATCGTCGACGCCTACGACGGCTACGGCAAGTACCAGGAACGGACCGATCGGGAGATCCCGGTCATCGTCTGCGACCCGGTCTGACCCCGCAGCGCGACGCGCGTGCTCGCAGCGTCGCTTCTGTTTGCGGAGACGTGCCGTAATCGCACGGAGTCCCCGGTTTTTCGGCGAGGGCGCCGATTCGCTCGCAGTTCTGTTTGCGGGGACGTGCGAATTGCGCATGTCTTCCCCGGTTTTTCGGCGAGGGGTTAGGCGGCGCCGACGTGGGCGGTGTCGTGGAGGTGGTCGAGTGCGCGCCACAGTTCGGTGCGCACACGATCGGAGTGCGGCGGCACGAGTTGGTTGGCGACGACGACGCCTTCGATCATGTCGCCGAGCACAGCCGTGACGGGGCGCCCGCGCACACGGATCGCCACGACCGCCCCGCCATCGGGTCGGCGCCGCAGCGTGCGGTCGACACCAACGAGGCGCGGCGGGCTGCGGTAGCTGGGCGCGACGAGCCGATGCCGACGCACCTCGAGCGACAACAGGCGGGCGGCTGCGGCGAAGTCGGCGGTGCTCGCCGCCGCGGTGGTAGCGGGATCGGACATCTTGTGATTCATCGTGACAAAGGGGTGTCACGCGGCCCCGCTGGCTACGGTCGACGACAGTGGCAGGACGACAACTCGGGCCGTATTGGCTGCTCGGCGAAGGAATGCAACTCACGCTCGACGACGCGGCGACGGCTGCGTTCGGCGACATCCTCGACACCGCCCTCGCGGGACTAGCTACCTCGGCCAACCCGACCACGACGATCAGCGTTGGACGGCACGACGACGTGTGGCGCCTGGAAGTCGAGGGTCCGCACGTCCCAGCCGACCGCGCCGGCCCGATCGGGAGCGACGACTCGGTGGCGCTGCACCGGATCCTGTCGGGCATCGATGCCGTCGCTGCCGAGAGCGCCGTGTCGTTCGGGTGCGCGGTGCTCCACGGCGGGCTCGTAGCGATCGGCGGGCGCACCATCGCTGCGGTCGGCCCGAGCGGGATGGGGAAGTCGACCTTCACCGCCGTGGCCGTGTCGCTCGGACATCGCTTTCTCGGCGACGAGGTGGTGGCGGTCGACCCCCACAGCGCGGTCGTGCTCCCCCACCGTCGACCGATCGGACTGCGCTCGGGTGCAGCAGCGTTGATCAACATCGAGATCCCCGATGGACCGTTCCGCTCGGTGTACCCCTACCCGATCGCTGCCGACTCACCGGCTGGCGAACTCGACGCCGACGACGACCCGGCGGGGTCGCGCCCGCTCGACTCGATCGTGCTGTTGCACCGCGACGCCGAACGCCCCTCCGGCGACGCCGAGCTGCACCCCGTTCCGCCGGCCCAGGCGCTGCTGCGCTTCTCGAATCAGATCCTCGGCCCGAACGGCAGCGAGCCGCAGATGTTCGGCCGCATCGAACACCTCGTGCGCAACGTCGCAGTGTTCGAAGTCAGCTACCGGGAGGCCAGCGATGCGATCGAGGCACTTGCCGCATCGAGCTGACGGCCGACGAGACGGCAACCGGGTCCCGATGCTGAGCCCGGCAGGTGTCCGCAGGGTTCAGGGGCCGCCGACGGTTTGGATCTCGTCGACGTCGTAGTCGAACGTGACCGACAAACGGTCCTGCCCAAGTTCGCCGGACCGCCCGTCACTCGTCCGCCATGAGAGTTCGTACACGTTCGTGACCGTCATCTGAAACGGCGCATCGTCGGGCGAACTCGACGTGTAGGTGTACCCACACGGGCCCTGCTCAGCCGTCTCCAACGACGGATCCACCGCCTCGATCGGTACCCCGAGCCCATCGCAGACGACCAACGGATCACCCGACCCCGGATCGACCTCGATACCGATCAACGCGCCGGACACCTCGGCCCACGCACTGCGCAATTCTGCGCGCGCCACGACCGGATTCGGGACTGGCTCATCGACCGCAAACCACAACCCGAGGTTGACGAAGCCGCCCAGCGCTGAATCGGGGTTGATGTTCGGCGACGGCACCGTCAATCGCTCGCGCGCCGCACGTTCCGCGTCGGGCAACAAGTCGAGCGGGTCGACGGGCTCGACATACACCAGCTCCCAGGTGCCACCATCACAACGCTCCCAGAACGCGAGCAACGTCACCGTGCCGAAGGTGATCGAGCCCTGAGCATTGGGATCGGTGCCAGCCACCTCGCCTCCGGCCGTCGACGTGATGATCGACCCGATCGTCGCCTCCCGACGCTCACACCGCGGACCGGTGTCGACCGGCTCCGACGGTTCCTCGCCGCCGCCAGGCAGTTGCACCCCGGCACCGACCACCCCACCACCCGCCTCGACGGTGAAGATGTCGGTGTCAACGCTCGGGGCTGGATCTCCCTCATCGCCAACTCCACCGTTGATTGAGTCGGCAAGATCAGGGGGTTCTTGCGCCTGCGCCGGGAGCCCGGCCGCGGCGATCAAGAGAGCAGCAAGGACGCCGATCCCAGTCGCAAGCCTCACGGAAAGCACTCGTCCTCGGTGCTGACTCGGGCGAGAACGTCCCCGCTCTGCGACTTCCACGCTCCATCTACGAACTCGAGTCGCACAAACACCCGAACAACGACCGGTTCGTCCCGGATGACCACCGGCTCCGCAGCTCCAGCGGGCCGCTGCAAATAGCGTTCAGAGTTGACTTCACAAATCACCATGTCGGCGAGAGCTGCATCACTCTCGACCAGGACCGGACCCTCCAGAAACAGGGCAGATGGAGGCGAGTCAGGGTCGACCTCGGCGAACGACGCCGTCGTCGCTAGCTCGTCGAGCTGTTTCAACGTCAGTTCCAAATTCGCGCCGGTGTAGGTCTCGGCGATGCCTTCCCGCAGTTCCTCGTTGGTCGGGTCCTGAGCGGCGGCGAGGTACGCCTCGCGTGCAGCGAAGTAGGCGGCCTCAACTTC
>JABSQH010000140.1 GCA_013213745.1 Ilumatobacteraceae bacterium
CCGATCGGTCTACAGCACATTGGCCTACCAGGGCTATGGACGCGGCCTCGACATCGACGCGGTCCGACGGATCAACGAGTGGGCCACCGACGGCTTGTGGCCCGATGTCGTCGTATACCTCGATGCTCCCGACGAGGTCATCGCTGAGCGGATGCGGCGTCGTGAGCTCGACCGGTTCGAGGCGGCTGGCGACCAGTTCCACGAGCGGGTCACGGCCGGCTATCGGACGATGGCCGCGGCCGATCCCGAGCGCTGGGTGATCGTGCCGGCCATCGGATCGATCGACACCGTCGCCGACGTCATCCGTCGCGCTCTCGACGCGCGCGCTCGATGAGCATCTGGGACGACGTCGTCGGCCAGTCGGCTGCCATCGAGCAGCTCACGCGTGCCGCCGAACACGGCCCGGTGCATGCCTACCTCTTCGTCGGCCCGTCGGGCTCGACCAAG
Source organism: Ilumatobacteraceae bacterium (assembly GCA_013213745.1). GTDB lineage: Bacteria > Actinomycetota > Acidimicrobiia > Acidimicrobiales > Ilumatobacteraceae > JABSQH01. Next base: position 448 of record JABSQH010000140.1, read on the forward strand.
TTGGAGGCTGCCAGAGCGTTCGCCGCCCTTCTCTTGAGCGGCGGAGACGACCCGACCCAACGCGACGCGCGACTGGCGTTGGCGGGAACACACCCCGACGTGCGCGAGGTGCGACGGACCGGAGCGGCGATCTCCGCAGATCAGGCACGCGACATCGTGCACACTGCGGCGCTCGCCCCATCGGAGGGTGACCGCAAGGTCTTGATCCTCGACGAGTTCCACTTGTTGCGACCCGAGGGCGCAGCACTGATGCTGAAGACGATCGAGGAGCCCCCTCCGTCGACGGTGTTCATCGTCCTTGCCGACTTCGTACCCCACGATCTGGTGACGATTGCGTCGCGCTGTGCGCAGATCCACTTCGTCGGCATTGCCGACGACGTGGTCGCCGCCCGGCTGGTCACCGAAGGTCTCGCCCCCGGCGCGGCCACGGCGGCAGCACGCGCCGCGTTGGGCGATCTCGACCGAGCCAGGGTGCTGGCCGCCGACCCCGAGCTCTCTGCCCGCCGCGATGCGTTCGCCGGCGTCCCCCACGAGCTCGACGGGACCGGCGCAGTGGCCGTGCGCCGAGCACACGAGTTGCTCGAGATGATCGACGAGGCCGCCGCGCCGATGACGGCACGTCATGCGACCGAGCTGGAGGCGTTCGAACGGCAGGCCGAGCAGCTCGGTCGATCAGCGAGTCGCAAGCCGATCGACGAACGTCAGCGCCGAGAGATCCGACGGCATCGCACCGACGAGCTGCGCGCCGGACTGGCGGCGATGGCCGGCACGTACCGCGACACCGCCACCAACGGCGGCACGACCGACGTCAACGGGTGCGCCGAGGCGATTGCCCGCATCGGCCGGGCCATCGAAGCGCTCGAACGCAACCCCAATGAGCGCCTTCTGCTCGAAGCGCTGTTGTGGTCGCTTCCCGACGCTCAAGGTGTCTTGTAACGCTCGTCTCTGAGACCAGCGTTACAGATTGGCAGATCACGTCGTATCGTGGACCCATGACGTCGCTGCCAGCGTCCAGCGTGGCCCCCGCGGCCTTGCCCAAGGCGAACGACCCGTGCTGGTGCGGTAGCGGACGCAAGTACAAGCGGTGTCACAAGAAGAGCGAAGGTCGGGTCCTCCCCGGCGAGGTGACGCCGATGCGTTCCGTGCCGCCACAGATCAACCGGCCGCCGTACGCCGACACCGGCGAGTTCGTGCCGTACGACGAGCCGCGGATCAAGAGCCCCGAGACCATCGCCAAGATGCGTGCGTCAGGAGCTCTCGCCGCCGAGGTACTCGCCAAGGCCGGCGAGTTGGTCGCCCCAGGGGTGACCACCGAGTCGATCGATCTCCAGATCCACGAGTGGTTCATCGAACGCAATGCCTACCCGTCGACGATCAACTACCACGGCTACCCAAAGGCCAGCTGCACCTCGGTCAATGAGGTCATCTGTCACGGGATACCCGACTCACGGCCCCTGCAAGACGGCGACATCTGCAACATCGACGTCACCGGTTACCACCAAGGTGTGCACGGCGACACGAACGCCACATTCTTCGTCGGCGACGTCGACCCCGAGAGCCAACAGCTCGTGCGGGTCACCGAAGAAGCGACCTGGAAAGGCATCGAGGCGGTCAAGCCCGGGCGGCCTCTGAGCGACATCGGGCGGGCGATCGAAGACCACGTCAAGCCCTACCGGTACGGCGTCGTGCGCGCCTTCGTCGGCCACGGCATCGGCGAGCAGTTCCACACCGACATCCAAGTGCTGCACTACTACGACTCGCGGGCGTCCACGATCATGCGCCCGGGGATGACGTTCACGATCGAGCCGATGATCACCCTCGGCACGGTGAACTACAAGCTGTGGAACGACGACTGGACGGCGGTGACCGCCGACGGGAAGCGCACCGCGCAGTTCGAGCACACGGTGCTCGTGACCGACGACGGCGTCGACGTGCTCACGGGTGGGCCGGGAGCGGCGAGTCCGACCGCTCCGTGGAACCGCTGAACGCGAACAACCACCACAACGCCATACCGGCGAGACCCACGCCGCCGATCAACGCCATCGCGGTCGCCAACCGATCGAACCATCCGGGCGCATCGGTCGGGATCAGTGCAGCACCGAACCCGTCACGCTTGATCCACCCCCAGATGGCCAACTCGACACCGACGAGCAGGGTCGCCGCATCGGCAACGAACCGAGCGCCACGCCAGTGGGCGACGAGACCGCCGAGAGCGCACACCACCGCAATCGCCGGAAGCACCCACCACAGGAGCCGCGGGTCGGTCTCGGCGGGCAATGACCGGAACTGCATCACTCCGGCAACGACCGCAACGGTGGCCAGCGGCACGGTCACCACATGGACGTTGCGGGCACGACGATGCAACACCCATGCGCCCGCAGCCGCTGCGGCACCGACCGCGAACCCGAACCACACCGGCACCGCCGACGGCGCCGGCTGCCACGTGCTGATCACGGTGACGCCGACCTCTTCGCCATCGACGGTCAACGGAATCACCGCTTCGAGGATCTGATCGCCCGGGCCCTGACCGAGCGGTCGGCTCCGTTGCATCCAATGAGCGCGGTGGTCGTGCCAGGCATAACGTCCAGACCCGCCGACCTCGACCCAGTCGGGCTCTGCGTCGACCGAGGCAGTCGCGGGGATGTCACCACCACCGAAACGGTCCTGGTTGACGTACGTGCTGGGCGCGTTGCGGTTCTCGAGCACCGTCCCGTCGGCCTGGAACCAGAGGTACTGCTCGCCCTGATAGCCGACGACGCGGACGTCGACGCCTGGTTCGGCGACGAGTTCAACAAACGAGTCGCCACCGATGACGCGAATCGAGACGGGTGCCGATGGCTCGACGGCCACGACTTCGGAGAGGTAGTCGGTCGGACCTGCCGGATCGGCGGCGGCCGGCGACGCAATGACCAACGCGGCAAGTACACCGAGCGCAAGGGCGCGCAGCAGTCGCCCGAGGCTGCTCAAGCCGACGTTTCCTCGACGGTGAGGACCAACTCGCCGCTGGGATGCACGGTGCACACACCGACGAACTCACCGGGCGACGCGAACTGCTGCGTCAGGGTCTCGCCGGCGCCGACGAAGAACGGACCCACGTTGTGGCCGCGATCGTCGTCGTTGACGATGCGAATGGTGTCACCGACCTCGACCGTGAGCTCGCCCGGCAGGATCTCCAGCGGCTCGCCGGCATCGAGCGCCGCTCCGGCTCCCGGCGGAATCTCGTACTCGAAGGTCGCTGCGCCCTCGTCGGACACCGCAGCGACCTCGAGCGTCTCATCTCCGTCGTCGCCGCACGCAGCGACCACCAAGAGCCCCGCCGCGAGCGCAGCGACCATACGACGGCTCATGCCGCGTTGGTCCCGAACAGCTGTACCAGGTCGGCAGCCATCTCGCCGGAATCGATGCCGAACGGCCACGTCAGCACCAGCTCGCCCTGGTCGTTGACGACATAAAGAAAGCCGCTGTGGTCGACCTCGATCGTCCCGTCGTCGGTGGTGCGCACCTCGTAGCTCGCACCGAACGGTTCGGCGGCGGCGGCCAGCACGTCGGCGTCAGCGGTGCCCGCGGCCCGAGCGTCGGGGATGAAACTCGTGACGTAGTCGTCGAGAATCGGCAGATCGCGATCGGGGTCGATGGTGACCATCACGGTGTCGACGCGTTCAGCGAGCTCGGGAGGCATACGACGCAGCGCCACGGTGAGGTCGAACATCGTGGTCGGGCACACGTCGGGGCAGTTGGTGTAGCCGAAGTAGACGACCTGCAGATCACCGGGATCGGCCTGGAACGCAATGTCGCCGTCGCCGCTGAGCGACGGTAACGCCGTTGCGTTCACCGCCGGGTTCGGCGTCCGCACGATTCCGGCGAGCACCCGATCGTCGGGCACCGAGTCGACGATGGCCGGAGTGGTATCGGCCGGCACCGTCGTCGCATCGCCCCCTGCATCGCTGTCACCGCTATCACCACCACCGCAGGCGGCGAGGAGGAGCGACGTGGCGGCGACTCCGACAACGACCCGCCGCCGCAGGCGCCGGCTACTCATCGTTTGCCGCTCCATCGGTCGGCTCACCGGACGCATCGGCGGGACCGATCGCCTTGATGAACTCGATCACATCGGCGATCTGGGCGTCATCGAGGCTGTTCCCGGGCATCCGTAGCGAATAACCCTCGACGACTTGCGAACCGGGCTCGGCGATGGCCGCGGTGAGATACGCATCATCGGCGAGCACGACCGTGCCGTCGTCCAGCGTGCGTTCGGTGTTGTACAGCCCGGCGAGGCTGGGACCCGCTCCGCCCTGCCAATCGGGCCCGTGGCATGCCGCGCATCCGTTGGAGTTCAGCAGGCTCTCGCCGCGAGTCGCCGCTTCGGAGAGCGTCGGCTCGGGTGCCGAGCCAGCATCGCCGGAGTTGTCACCGCCGCAGGCCACGGCCACCAACGCGAGCGCAGACGTCGTCGCCACCGCCAGCGCGGTGCGTCGGAATGTGCGGAATCGAGCCACGTGATAGAGGTCGCTCGTCACCGGTCTGCAGTTCCCGACGAAGGGCTCAGCGACCGCCGGAGGCGACGTCGGCGCTCGCGTCAGCGCCGTGGTCCTCACGCTGGTCGAGCGCGTCGAGCAGATCGCCGCGCGCCCGCGACACCCGCGAGCGAATCGTGCCGATCGGAACGCCCAGCACCTCGGCCGCTTCGTCGTACTGCAAGCCGAGCACCTGCGTCAGCACGAACGCCTCGCGGCGGTCGTCGTCGAGTCCGGTGAGGAGGTCGTCGAGAGCGACGCGAGACGAGGCGTCAGGCGACACGAGCGGGTCAACACCAGCGGTGGTGTCGTTGAGCACCGCCGCATCGAGTCGTCGTCGACGCACCGCTCGTCTGGTGTGATCGGCGCAAACTCGGCGAGCAATCGTCAGCAACCACGCCTTGGCCGGGCCGTCGGCGCGGTATCGATGGAGTGAGCCGATCGCCCGCTCGTACGTCTCTTGTGCCAAGTCGTCGGCAGCGCGGGCGTCACCGAGGTAGTGGCAGAGGCGCCACACGTCACCCTGGGTGTCGGCGATGAACCGTTCGAGCGCGTCGCGATCACCGTCGCGCCCGGCTTCGAGCAGCGCAGTCAATCGATCCATCGGTGACATTCTCGCAGCAAGGGAACCAAATCCCTTCGTGTAGCGACAGAAAGCTGCATGAACTGCGCGCCAGCCCGCGAGCTCATCTCCGCTGCCGCCGACGGTGAGCTCCGTCCGTCCGAGCAGCGCGCCCTCGATGAGCACACTGCGACGTGTCCGAGTTGTCGGGCGTATGCCGCCCGCATCACATCACTCGATCGAATGGTCCGCATCCGGCCGGCCGAACCGGTCCCCAACCTCGTGCCCACAGTTGTCGCCCGCGCCCGCCCAGCACGCTTGGGTCGCGGCGGGTGGTTGCGTCCCGCACTCGCCTGGACCGCCGTGGTCTTGCTCGCGCAGAGCATTCCCGGCTTGGCGCTCGGCAACTTCGCCGGCGCCGACACCCACGTCGCCCGTCACCTCGGAGCGTTCGGAGTTGCGTTGGCCATCGGCCTGCTCTACGTCGCGTGGAAACCGCACCGGGCCTTCGGCCTGCTCCCCTTCACGGCGACCCTGGTCGGCACCATGCTCGCCGCGGCAGCGTTCGACCTCTTCGACGGAGGGAGCACGCCTCTGGCCGAACTGGTGCACGTGACAGAACTCGTCGGGCTGACGCTGCTGTGGGTGATCGCTGGATCTCCCGGCTGGCCAGTGCGTCTGGACGAGTGGCGCGCTCGGCTCAAGACCCGTCGGGCACCAGTCGCCGGGACGCCGCGCGTCGCTGGACTCGCGCGCACACATCCGACCACCAGGTGAAGCCGGCTGCAGCCCGCGCATTGCCCGTCTCGCCGTAAGCGTCGAGCACTCGGTCCCCGCACTCCACGACATCGCCAGCGCGCAACGCAGCGACGGCGGATGCGAGGTCGCCCGTCGGCCACGGCACCGACTCGATCAACGCAGGCGACAACCTGACCACACGCGCCGACATGCCGGTGCCGCCATGCTGTTGCCAGATCCATTGCGACGCGATCGGCGACGAGAGCACTGCGGCCAGTTCCCACACGGCCGAGGTGTCGAGGGGAAGCACCGCGATCACCGGCACCGCCGGCACGAACTCCCCGTCGGGATCAACAACCGCTTCGACGATCGCTGTCTGGTTGGCGACCAACACCTTCGGACCAATGCGGTCGTCGACCCACCGACGAAAGCGCGGTTCGAGCGCGTCGAGATCAACTCGTGGTCGCACGAACGTGCGCTTGGCGACGCGTGCCGTTACCTCGCCCCATGTGCACCGCCCGGGGTCGATCATCCCCGACGTGACCAACGGCGGACCGTCGACGTCGTCACCAACCGCCGCCGCAAGGGCATAGAACTCGTCTCTGAATCCGACGGTGGCACGTGCCCGATCACCCAACGAGCCGTCGGCTGCCACGTCGGCCAGAGGCGGAACGCCGCGCCCATCGGCGGCGATGCGTGCCCATGGCGTCGCAGTCGACGATCGATCGGCGGCTGCAGTACTGCGCGTCGAGTCTCGTGCGCCATCGCGGTGGCGCCGTTCGAAGACGACCGCGTAGGTCGCCACCGCAGCACCGAAGTCGTGCTCGTCGGTCGTGCGCGACCAACACATTGCGCCGAGCGCGTCGACGCGGGCGCGCACGTCGGCGGCATCGCGCGCCGCCAGTAACGACTGCGGCAATACGAATCCGACGCGCCCGTGGTCCGGCGCAGCGACGTCGACCCCCAGCAAGAGGAACTCCGCCGCTGCATCGGCGTAGGGGCCGCCCACCGCCCGCTTTCGTCCAGCGTCTCGACCCGAAGCCGCCACCAACGGAGAGAGGAACGGTGGGTTGCCGAGCACGACGTCGAACGACGACACCGGCCACGGACGATCGAGCGCGTCCGCGTGGATGATCGTCGCGGCAGGAACGGCGGCGCGCGCCGCCATGGCCGCTCCAGGGTCGATGTCGACGCCGTAGAGCTCGGCGCTGGCTCCCATCGCTTCGAGCCGGCGGGCAGCAGCGACGAGGAACCGTCCATCACCGCACGCCGGATCGAGAACGCGGATCGGACGACGGCGATCGGCCAACGCAGTCGCGTCGATCGTCCGCTCGACGAGCTCTTCGACCAGCTCGTGAGGCGTGTACCACGCCCCCAGCGCCCGACGACGGGCCAGCTCGACGTCGACGCTCGCCATGACATCGGACCCTACGACACCGCCTTCACGGTGGCGGGAAATGGTTGCTGCGCCACCATAGATCTATCGTCGCGATCGTGCCTGGGTCACTCCCCGACGTCGCCGACCGCTACCTCACATTCGACCGCGCATCATGGGCGGGTTTGCGAGCTGCGACAGCGCTCACGCTCGGCGAGCCTGAACTCACCAAGCTGAAGGGCCTCAACGCTCCCATCGACCTCCACGAGGTCGAGTCGGTATATCTCCCGTTGAGCCGCCTGCTGAACCTGTACGTCGGGGCGACCCAAGACCTCCACAAGGTGTCAGCGACATTCCTCGGCACCATCAAGCCGAAGGTGCCGTACGTGATCGGTGTCGCCGGCAGCGTGGCGGTCGGCAAGAGCACCTTCGCCCGCATCCTCCAGGCGTTGCTGGCGCAATGGCCGGACCACCCGACCGTCGACTTGATCACAACCGACGGGTTCCTGTTCCCCAACGCCGCACTCGAGGCTCGCGGCATCATGAATCGCAAGGGCTTCCCCGAGAGCTACGACACGCGCAACCTGCTGCAAGTGCTGCGGGCGATCAAGAGCGGCGCAGAGCACGTCGAAGCGCCGGTGTACAGCCATGTCGTGTACGACATCGTCGACGGCGAGCGGGTCGTGATCAACCAGCCCGACATCGTCATTCTCGAAGGGCTCAACGTGTTGCAGACCGGTGAGTCGGCGAACGAGTTCGTCAGCGACTACTTCGACTTCTCGATCTACCTCGACGCCGACGAGCCGGACATCGAGCAGTGGTACGTCGATCGGTTCTTAACGTTGCGCGAGTCGGTGTTCCAAGACCCGGACTCGTTCTTCAAGTTCTACGCCGAGCTCACCGACGAAGAGGCCATCGACACGGCGCGCACGATCTGGCGGGAGATCAACGGATTGAACCTGCGCGAGAACATCTTGCCCACACGCGAACGAGCGTCGCTGGTGATCCACAAGCGACGCGACCATCGGGTCGATCGCGTGCAGCTACGCCGACTGTGATCCCGTACCGACGCTGACGGTTTCGGGATCAGACGATGCCGAGCCAGGGCGGTACGTCGCTCATCATGGCGAGCTCGGTCACGTCCTCGTCGTGATCGTCGACACGTTCGAGTTCCCACGTGAGGTGGTACGGGATGTGCACCGCACATCCGCCGAGCGCCATCACGGGCAAGATGTCGCTGCGCACCGAGTTGCCGATCATGCAGAACCGCGCTGGTTCGACGTCGAGACGCCCGAGTATCCGCTGGTAGGTCTCGATGTCTTTCTCGAGGACGATTTCGATCGATTCGAAGTGATGCTCCAGACCCGACGTCGTGACCTTGCGCGTTTGATGAACGAGGTCGCCCTTGGTGATCAGCACCAGTCGGACCTCAGCGGCGACCTCGGCGAGCACCTCGGGAACGTTGGCCAGGAGATGCACCGGCTCGAGCAACATCGAGCGGCCCATGTCGACCAGCTCACCCACGACTGCTCCGGGAACCGCGCCGTCGGTCATGGTGACCGCAGCGCGCACCATCGACAGCGTGAACGCCTTGACGCCATAGCCGGCGATCGATACGTCGGCGCGCTCTTGGGCGCGCAACGCCGCGTCGACATCGACGCCCGCATCGACATGCGGCCGGAGGAGTTCGGCGAACCGGGCCTCGGCAGCGCGAAACGAGTCTTCGCTCCGCCACAACGTGTCGTCGGCATCGAAGGCCACGACATCGAACCCATCGACGCGGCGAGTCGGCTCAGCGGTGGATGGCATTGAGGTAGTTGTACACGGTGATCCGGCTGACGCCCATGGCGTCGGCAACATCTTCGACCGACCGACGCAACGTGAACGCACCTCGTTCGTCGAGCAGTCGCACCGCTCGCTGTTTGTCCTCGCGCGACAACTGCGGCAGCCGGCCGCCGAGTTCGGTCTCGACCGCATCGATCAGACGATCGAGCGCGCCGTGCAACGGCGGGAGACGGACCGCACCGACCGTCTCCCCCTCCCACACCAACGGCACGTCGCTGCCCTCGGACTGATTTGGCGGCACGATGGTGGCGCCGACAGCGTCGACCACCGGCTGCACTGCGGCGACGAGCGCGTGCACACCACGCCCCCGGGCACCGTTCGATCGCGACGACGCAGCGCTCACGTCGAGGTTCCTGTCGGTGATGTGTCGGACGCAGCGACGTGCACGGTGACATGAGATGCCCCACTGCCCAGCGCTGCATCGGTGAGCGTGCCGACAACTGCTCCGACGTCGTCGGCGGGGACATCACATGACGAGCCGAAGGGCCCGATCTCGACCCGATAGCCGCGAGCCTCGACTGCGCTGATGGCATCGGTGACATGGGGTTCGAGACGCCCCTCGATGAACGGCTCGATCGTGAACTCGACGCGCAGCACCGGCGTAGCGTACGCCGCGACGGAAGTTCGCTCAGCCGACGCCCATTACTCGGCGCAGCTCGTCGGCGCGAGCGACGCAGTCACGGCCCGCCAGATCGAACGCTTCCACCAAGCTGGTCAACGCCTGAGTGAACGAACCGTTCCACTCCTCGACGAATCGGTCGCGCGCCGGGCCGTGCCACACCGTGTTCGCAACGGCGGAGTCGACTGCGCTGCGCATCGTTTCCACCGCGTCGATCTGTCGCGACAGCGTCGCGCCGAGTTGGCTGAGTTGCTCCGGGTTCGCTCCGTACATTGTCATCGGTCCACTCCTCATTGTCGATGCGTCGTTCTGGCCGGTGTTCGAGAAGAGATGGGCGGATGCGGGCCACGGGCGGAAAACACCCGATCTACGATGGTCGTCGCCACTGTCGACTCCCCACGCCGCTTCTTGCGGCGCGGCGCCGTCGAGCAGCGAGCACCGACCGAGAGGACGCGATGAGCAGCGACCGCACAGCCCAGGACCGCAACGACCCCGACGTGCGTGAGGTCGCCGGCGAGGTCGCCATCGACGACTTGCACACCCAGTCGCTCGATCGTCTCGGCGACACCATCGATCTCCGCCGTGCTCTGCACGTCCACCCCGAACTCGGCAACCACTTGCCGGTCACCCGCGATCGAGTGTTGGAATCGCTCGAGGGGCTGCCCCTCGACATCACGTTGCACGAAACGACGAGTGGCGTCGCGGCCTTGCTCGAGGGCGGCCAGCCGGGTCCGACGATGTTGTTGCGCGGCGACATGGACGCGCTCCCGATGCCAGAAGACACCGGCCTCGACTTCGCCTCGAAGGTCGACAACACGATGCACGCCTGCGGCCACGACACGCACACAGCCATGCTGTCGAGCGCCGCCCACGTACTCACCGAACATCGCGACAAGATCGCCGGTCGGGTCATGTTCATGTTTCAACCCGGTGAGGAGGGCCACCATGGCGCCAGGTTCATGCTCGACGAGGGCCTGCTCGACGTCCCGCCGCTCGCCGACGGCTCCGCATCACCGGTCGAGTCTGCGTTTGCCATGCACATCACGTCTGCGCTCCCGTCTGGGTGGGTCAGCACCCGCGGCGGAGCGATCATGGCCTCGGCTGACACGGTCGCGATTCGTGTGACCGGAAAGGGCGGTCACGCCAGCGAGCCGTTCCGTGCCCTCGACCCGATTCCAGTGGCGTGCGAGATCGTGGTCGCGCTGCAAACGATGATCACCCGCTCCATCGACGCGTTCGACCCGTCGGTCGTGACCATCGGGCGGGTGTCGGCGGGAACCACCAACAACGTGATCCCCGAGGTTGCCGAAATCGAAGGGACGATTCGCGCCGTCAGCGAAAAGACGCGCGCCAAAGTGCACGACGGCATCCGACGCGTCGCCGAGGGCATCGCTGCGGCACACGGATGCGGCGTCGAGGTCGAACTCGATGTCGGATACCCGGTCACGTCGAACGACCACGCCTATGCCGACTTCGCCTTCGACCTCTCCGCCGACGTCGCCGGCCGTGACCAGACAGTGCGCCTGCCCCATCCGGTGATGGGCGCCGAGGACTTCAGCTATGTGCTCCAAGCCATCCCCGGAGCGATGGTCTTCCTCGGCGGCACACCCCACGACAAGAACCCAGCGAAGGCCCCGCCGAATCACTCGAATCGTGTCAATTTCGACGAGTCGGCGATGGTCACGGGCACGACGCTCTACGCAGCAGCCGCACTTCGTCGCCTCGCCCCACCCTGATCGTCGCCACGACCTGAGCGCAGCCCACTCGTCATGTGGTCACGCCGTGCGACCATCGAAGTGGTCGACGCGGCGAAGCCGCACGGTGACGAGCTCGAACGGGTGGAGCCCGAGTTCGACTACGCCGTCGGCCACATCGAGCGGCGTGTCTGGCTCTTCAAGCAGGTTGCACCTCCACGCCCCGCCGACGCGCTGCCCATCGGCAACGACAACGAGCACGTGACGCCGATCGCCGAGTGCCTCGTGGCAGCGCACGATGAGATCGCCGCTGTCGTCGTCGGCGAGCTTGACGGCGTCGACAGCGACGCCCGCCACCGGACCGTCGTCGGGGTCGAGGAGCCGAACGATCGGGGACGAGCGCCGATCGGAGCCCGATCCCGTGTCGTGTGGACGGACCGGCGCATTCAACCGCGCCGCCGCGTCGCGCACCACGGTGAGTCCGGGGCCGTGCGGGAGCACCGCCAAGGTGACGCGATGGCGGCCCTGATCGGCACCGGGGTCCGGGTACTTCGCCGCACGCGCCAGGCTCACTCGAATCGCTCCGTCGAACACGCTGTGCCCGTACCGGCCGTCGTTCAATACCGCCACCCCGAACGACGGTTCGGACACGTCGACGAAGCGGTGTGCGCACACTTCGAACTTGGCGGCGTCCCACGGACTCGACGGGTGGGTCGGACGCGACACCACGCCAAATTGAACGTCGCACGAGGCGGTGTCGGCGCGCACGTCGAGCGGCACGGCAAACGACAAGAGGTGCTCGTCGTGGTGCCAGTCGATGTCGACGTGCATGTACAGCGCAGGGTCGCCCGCACGGAGTTCGGTCGTGATCTCGAAGGTCGATGGGCCAACGGTGTGCCGCGCAACGACGCGCCCGACGAGGGGACCGTGGTCGACAACCACTACCTCGGCAGGCCCGTCGAGCGCGACGCTGTGGCGCCGCGTCCACGACTCGAGGTCCCAGGCGTCGTAGGCCACGGGCTGGTCGACCGCGAGTTCGAGCTCGATGGCACGGCCGGCCGGCAGGATCTCGCGGGCATGGTCGATGGAGATCACCGAGGTGATCGTGCCCGCCTCTCCCCAGCGGACCGCAAGGTGGTGGTTGCTCATCGATGTGTCGGACAACGCCACCTGGTCGTCGACGGGTTGAGCGACACGCGGCCCGACCGCCATCGGCGGCACGGAGATCGCGACTGCCACGTCGCCATCGGCAAGCGTCTGGATAGCGGCCGAGGAGGACTCGGTGTCGATTGTCGTGCCCGCCGGGAACACGGTCACCCCGTCGATCGCCGCGTCGGCGGGATTGGCCACCCACCGACCCGGCGGCACCGTTCGATCGAGGACCTCAGCGATCCGTTGTTCGACGTGTGCGGCCACCTCGGCAAACACCCGCTCGGCGTCCTGGTGCGCCCACGCGATCGACGAGCCGGGAAGAATGTCGTGGAACTGCTGCGTGAGCACCGCGCGCCACTGATCGTCGAGCTCTGCTGCTTCGCCGGCGGTCGCCGCCCACAACTCGGCCTCCACCAGCAGCCGTTCGCACCTCCGGTTGCCCATCTTGGTGCGGAGCTGGCTGGTCAGCGTGCCGCGGTGCGTCTCGAAGTACAGCTCGCCGCGCCACACCGGCGCGTCGGCACCCGCCTCGATCTCGGCCTCGACGGCTTCGAAGAAGTCCGCCGGGCTGGCCATCTCGACGGTCGCGTCCGGGTGGGCACCATCCATTCGTCTGGCCCGCTCGACCATCTCACGTGTGGGACCACCTCCCCCATCGCCCCAACCGAACGGCATCAGCGACGTCGAGCTCCAGGCGGCGTCTTGGAAATTGCGCACCGAGAAGGCGACTTCGGCCGATGTGATCTCGGCGTTGTAGGTGTCGACCGGAGGGAAGTGGGTGAGGACCCGAGTGCCGTCGAGACCTTCCCACCAAAACGTGCTGTGCGGGAACCGGTTCTGTTTGTTCCACGACAACTTCTGCGTCACGAACCGATCCATTCCACCGGCAGCGAACACCTGAGGCAGGCCAGCGGGGTACCCGAACACGTCAGGGATCCAGACCTCGGTGCAGCGCCGGCCGAACTCGTGCTCGAACCAGCGCTGACCAAACACGATCTGGCGTGCCAGGCTCTCACCTGAGGGCAAGTTCATGTCGGACTCGACCCACATCCCACCCACCGGGATCCACTGGCCGCGGTTGACGTGATGACGGATGGCGCGGAACAACTCGGGCTGTTCGGTCCGCATCCACTCGTAGTGCTGTGCACTCGACGCCACGAATCGGTAGTCGGGGTAGCGGTCCATCAAGCCGACCGCCGACGCAAACGTGCGCGTGCACTTGCGGAGCGTCTCGCGCGTCGGCCACAGCCACGCTGTGTCGATGTGCGCGTGCCCGACCGCAATCACCCGATGGCGATCGTTGTGGTTGGCGACCGCGGTCATCGCAGACGACACCGCAGCGCGCGCCCCGGCGATATCGGGAACCACATCGAGCGCGTGTTCGATCGTGCGCGACAGGCGGGCGCGCCGGGGGTCGTCTGGGGGCAACGATCGCATCACTCCGTCGAGCACATCGAGGTCGTGCACCAACGCCTCTGCCTCCGGATCGATGGTGACGAGCTCGGCCCGCCGAAACCGGTAGAGCGGTCGATCGGGAGCGGTCGCCGGGTCGCCCATCGGGGTCGGCTGGAACTGCGGGATCATCGGATTCGACGCCGCTTCCACCAGCAGCTCGATCGCACCGGTGGCGTCGTCGAGCGGGACGGCCATACGCCGTGGATGGATTCCCTGGACGGGGATGTTGCGCTCACCATGGCGATCGATCAGCAGACCTTCACACTGGAACCCTGCGGCCTCGGGATGGAAGCCGAGGTCGATGATCGCCTCGTTGCGACGTCCGTGCCACGCGTCAGGGATCGCGCCACGCAAGCGGAACCACGTCGTCGCCCACGGTGGACCCCACCGGTCACCGCGCCCGATCGGATGCTGCTCCTCGAGTGTCGGTCCGGCCGAGATCTCGACGGGACGGCGGTCTGGATGCGCCAACGGCAGCACCCGCTGCCACAACTCGCGATCGATCCGTTCTTCAATCAGTCGACGGTCGTCGTGCACGCTCCCGACACTAGGGCCAGACCGATCGGCGGTCGGTCTGGGGTCTGACCCCAGACGGACCGCCGGAGTTCTGCCACGATGACTTGGTGACCAACGCCGAATCTCGACCACTTGCCGGGGTGCGCGTCCTCGACCTCACCCGTGTGCTGTCGGGGCCGCACTGCACGCGCACGCTCGCCGACCTCGGTGCCGACGTGATCAAGGTCGAGCCACCGGCGGGCGACCTGACCCGTTTCACCACGCCGCGCCGTCACGGACTATCGACGTACTTCGTGCAGCAAAACACCGGCAAGCGCAACGTGAGCATCGACCTTTCGACGACGCGCGGGGCCGAGATCATTCGCGCGCTGTCGGACGAGGTCGACGTCGTCGTCGAGAATTTCCGCCCCGGCGTGATGACTCGGCTCGGTCTCGATCCCGAAGAGCTGTGCGCATCCAACCCGCGGCTGATCGTCGCATCGATCTCGGGCTACGGGCAGACCGGACCGTGGACCGGTCGCCGGGCGTATGCGCCGGTCGTCGAGGCCGAGACCGGCATCATCGCATCGCAGGGCGCGGCACGCCCGGACGGACAGCTGGCCAAGGATCCCCACAGCCATGGTGACGTGTACACCGGACTCGAGGCGGCGACGGCGATCATCGCCGCGCTCTACCAGCGAGACCGCACAGGCGTCGGCCAGCGGATCGACGTGTCGATGGCCGAGACGATGCTCTACGTCAACGAGCACCTGCACGACGCCTTGTGGGACGGCGACGACGATCCGGGCTGGATCCGCAGCTTCCGGCCCGGTGACTATCGGGTGGTCCACGTCGCCGACGGCGAGCCGGTGCTCATCAGTGGGCATCCGGCCGAACGGGGCACGTTCGAGTTCTTCTGTGCGGCCATCGGTCGGGTCGACCTCGTCGACGACCCGCGCTTCATCGACGTCGAGGCCCGCCTGGAGAACTACGAAGAGCTGTGTCTCATCATCGCCGACTTCGCGGCGACGGTTCCCGACGGTGACGAGTTCGAGCGGATCTTCGCCGAGCATCGGCTCGCCGTCGGCCGTGTGCGCCAGCCCGCCGAGGTCACCCGAACCGACTGGGCCGAGGCACGAGAGGCGACGGTGCACATCGACGATCGTGGTGGTGGAACGGTCGAGGTGCCCAACGTGCCGTGGCACTTCTCCGATGCCCCCGACGTCGCCGTCAGCGGCATCCCCAAGTACCGGGGTGAAGACAATCGCCGCGTTCTGGCCGAGTTCCTCGGATACGACGACGCCCGACTCGACGCGCTGGAGGCCGACGGCGTGCTGTCGAGCCGGGTCCCGAAGCGGTGACCCTCGGTTTCCCGGTGGCGCCGATGAAGGCGACGCTGGGAACGTTGCCCGCTGGAGACGGGTGGGCACACGAGATCAAGTGGGACGGTTACCGCACGCTGGCACACCTCGACAACGGCACCGTCCGCCTACAGAGCACGGCTGGCCACGACGTGAGCGAGCGCTGGCCCGAGCTGCACGCTCTCGGCGCAGCGATCAATGCCGACTCGGCGATCGTCGACGGCGAACTCGTGGTGCTCGACGACGATGGGCGGCCGCGCTTTGAGCTCATCCAACGCAGCGGCCGCGGAACCGACCACCAGGCTGCGCTGTTCCTGTTCGATGTGCTGCGTGTCGAACAGACCGACACCATCGATCTGCCGTACCTCGATCGACGCCGTCTGCTCGACTCGCTGATCGAACCTGGCGACAACTGGCAGGTACCGCGCCACCACATCGGCGACGGTGCGGCTCTGGTGGCCGCCACGGTCGAGCAGGAACTCGAAGGCGTCGTCTCCAAGCGCATCGATTCGCTGTACCGCCCGGGCGCCCGCACGAAAGACTGGCGCAAGGTCAAAAATCGGCGGGTCACTGAGGTGGTCATCGGGGGCTTCACCGCCGGCACCGGCGCTCGGGCGTCGTCATTCGGGGCGCTACTCGTCGGTCGCTGGGACGACACCGTGTTGTCGTTCGCTGGCGGCGTCGGCACCGGATTCGATGCGCCGACGCTCGCGGATCTGCGCACCCGCCTCGACGAGTTGGTCGTCGCCGACTCGCCATTCGATCCGGCGCCACCAGCCGCGTACCGACGCAGAGCAACCTGGGTCCGGCCGGAGATGACGGCGCGGATCGAACTCGCCGAATTCACCAACGACGGCTACGTGCGCCACGCCAGCTTTATCGAACTGGCCTGAGCGCGCTGCGCACCGGACGCATCGATCGGGCATGCTGGCGGCATGAGCGTGGTCAAGATCAATGCCATCACCGTGCCGCCAGGGATGGGCGACAAGCTCGAGGAGCGGTTCGCCGGCCGGGCCAAGATGGTCGAACAGTTTGACGGATTCGAAGAGTTCCAGCTGCTGCGTCCGACCGACGGCGAAGAGCGCTACTTCGTGTACACGCGCTGGGCATCAGAAGAGCACTTCCAGGGTTGGTTGCAGAGCCAGGACTTCGAACGGGGCCACGCCTCCGGTCAAGCCGACGGCAACGCGCCGAGCGACGGACCGCCGCGCCAGCCCGTCGCCCAAGGCGCCGAGCTGATGAGTTTCGACGTCGTCGAACACGTCACCAAGTAACACCCCCTCCGAAATACCGGGGATTTCGTGCGCATTGCGCACGTTTCTGCAACAAGAACGGCCTCAATCGTTCGATACCCTTCCTCAGCCGTGGCGCTGCTCGTTCAGAAGTACGGCGGGACCTCCGTGGCCGACCCGGATCGGATCCACGCGGTCGCCGACAACATCGCCTTTACCAAGCGACGCGGCGACGATGTCATCGCCGTCGTCTCGGCAATGGGGAAGACGACCGATCGATTGATCGGCCTCGCCGACTCGGTGTCGCGCACTCAGCCGGGGCGCGAGATGGACATGCTGCTGACCACCGGCGAGCGCCAGACCGCGGCGCTGATGACGATGGCGCTGGCCGATCGCGGGATCGACGCGATCAGCTTCACCGGCAGTCAGGTCGGGATCATCACCGACACCTCGCACCGCAAGGCGAAAATCCTCGAGGTGAAGGGTGATCGCGTCCGCAACGCGTTGGCGGAGGGCAAGGTCACCGTGATTGCGGGGTTCCAGGGCGTGAGCACGGCGAAGGAGATCACCACGATGGGGCGGGGCGCGTCCGACCTCACAGCGTCGGCGATGGCCAAGGCGATGGACGCC
>JABSQH010000141.1 GCA_013213745.1 Ilumatobacteraceae bacterium
CATATATGTATCATGCACAGAAAAATGGTTAATAAAAGTTCGGAATTTGCCTATACATGCTTGTTGAAAGTTGTTTGTATGGTCATTTCGAACAACTTTCAAAAAGCATGTATATGCAAATTCCGAAATTCACTTAACCCTTTTTCTGTATTCAGGAACCCGCCAATTGGCGGGATGTTTTTATATATCTTGGTGTATGAGAAGATTCCAATATAAAAGTGATGTATTCGGGTCAGGACGAAAAAAGAAAAAAAAAATCTTTGTTTATAGATGTATAATGTTGTATAATATTGTATAATAAAATATAATATGTCATTTTGATTTACTTGTTTATCTTAAATTTGATATGGTTTTTCTTGTGTTTTCAATATTTTTGTTTATTTTCATCGCAAGAAACGATACATGTAGAAAGGTACTGTATAATATCATATTTAACAGATCACTACAGAAAAAATGAAACTAAATATTTAAACCACACATTTTAATGAATCGCTTCCATAAAAAAAAAAAATGCAAAAATAACAAAAAACTAATGATTTTAAGTTTTACTCAGCGACAGCTAAACCCGCCAATTGGCGGGTTGACGTTTCAGTAATTAGTGATAAATCAACCATGCGTAATACATTAGAATAATATATTTTACAGAAAATAAAATAAAAATTTGATTCTTGATATCTATACAACTTGTTATAAATGATCGTTTCAGAAAAGGAAAATACACAAACACGAAAAAATTGATACTTTTGAAGCATTATTCAATTAGATGTAAACACGTAAAATTTCGTGATTCAATGAAAAAATTAAAAATATAATATTTATTTTTTATTTTACCAGTATGTCGTTTAATTCGGACAAGTCGTTTAATTCGGACCACTTTAGCTTGATTTCACTTTTTTTTAGATACGTTCAGTAAAATGCATACAAGTCGATGAATATTCATCAAAATACAAGAAATAAATAGTCAAAAAATATCTCCAGCTTCCACAGATTTTCGTACAACTCACAAAAACGAGCTCAATCTTTTGTAATTCACATTTTTTAAGTGTTACATTTTGCTCAGTTTTTTCGAACTTTTCGAAAACTGATTTTTGAAAGCAAAAAAAAAAATGCGAAATTATGTGTAAACGTAAATATCATCAAAATCAGGAAAATGTTTTTTTTTTTCATATTATTTTTTCAAAAACGTAAATTTCATGTTTCATAAATCAGTGTTTGTGTTTTATTTCACTAAAATCACAGCTTTATTGTAGAGTTGACATCTATCGAGCGTAGCTTCTCGAATTTTAGCTGGTGGTCCGAATTAAACGACAGGGTGGTCCGAATTAAACGACAGTGGTCGGAATTGAACGACAGGGTGGTCGGAATGGCAATCACTCTTTGCGGTTTTAATTTTTCGACCTGAAATTTTTGTCATGCCAACTTGACACAATTCTTTAAATCTTTAGAAAAAGTTAGATATCAAAATTCCAAAAATCAAAAATTATAATGAAAACCATTATTTTTCTGTTTTTCAGTTTATAATGCATTTTTTTGAAAAAAAATGAAATCCCGTTTTTTTAATGATGAAAATCAAGTTTTGAAACAAATGAGTAACTGCATCATCTTCTACACAAAAAAGTACTTCTAGGAAAGTACTCTCAAAATATTCATAAACTGAAAACTCGCTGAGATACAACCGATTTTCTATTTATCATCGAATGGTTAATTTTTGAAAGTTGCAAAAAAAAATATCTTCATTTTTCAATTCCATTGTATCTCGGCGAGTTTTCAGATTATGAATATTTTGAGAGTACTTTCCTAGGGATACTTTTTTGTGTAGAATATGATGCATTTACTCATTTGTTTCAAAACTGGATTTCCATCATTCAAAAACCGGGATTTCATTTTTTTTTAAAAAAATGCATTATAAACTGAAAAACAGAAAAACAATGGTCTTCATTATAATTTTTTTATATTTTCAATTTTGATCTCTAACTTTTTCTAAAGATTTAAAAAATTGTGTCAAGTTACCATGACAAAAATTTCAGGTCGAAAAATTAAAACCGCAAAGAGTGATTGCCATTCCGACCACCCTGTCGTTCAATTCAGACCACTGTCGTTTAATTCGGACCACCCTGTCGTTTAATTCTGACCATCAGCTAAAATTCGAGAAGCTACG
>JABSQH010000142.1 GCA_013213745.1 Ilumatobacteraceae bacterium
CCGTGGCCTTCTTCTTGGCCGTCGCCTTCTTCTTGGTGGCCTTCTTCTTGGCCGTCGACTTCTTGGCAGTCGCCTTCTTCTTCGCCGCGGCCTTCTTCTTCGCCGGCTTCTTGGTTGCTGCCATCAGGTCACTTCTTCCCTGGGTTGAGTGCGGCCTTCAGCGTGGAGCTGGCCGAGAACTTCATTGCGGTCGAGGCGGCGATTTTCACCGGAGCACCGGTTTGCGGGTTGCGGCCCGTGCGGGCGCTGCGCTTGGTGGTGCTGAAGGTTCCAAAGCCGGCCCACGCCACTTTGTCACCCTTCTTGGTCTCGGCGACGACGTAGTCGAAGAACGCACCGAGCGTGCGCTCGGCGTCCGCCTTCGAGACACCGGCGGCGTCCGCCACGGATGCGATCATTTCTGCTTTGGTTGCCATCGAGTCCTCTTTCGGTCTCTGTTCGAGTTCGGGTTGTTGCGTCCAGCGGCCTCGCCGGACGTGACCGACGTCGGTGTCGATCAGGCTCCATCAGAACGATCATCGAGGGTTCCGTTCAAGCACCCATCTCATTGCATTTGCAATGGTTCTCGCGTCTGGCCCTTACCGGTACTGGGTGCCGAATTCGGTCATCGGCCGATTCGGGTCGCGAGGGGCCACGGGTCCACCACCGGTCGCGCAGGCTGCGCTACAACAGAGCCGTTGGGTATCGAACCGATTCACGCGAATCTGCGACACGTCAGCTGAGGGAATGGTGACCGACCTACTTCCGCCCACTGACCGCCCCACGACCGCGACGCCCGCTGCGGCGAACCGGTCGCCGAGTACCGCCGCCGGGCAACGAACCCGGCTGGTGCTCGACACGTCGGTGCTGATCTCCGACCCTTCCTGCGTGTCGGCATTCAGCGACTGCGACGTCGTGATCCCCCTGACCGTCGTCGAGGAGCTGGACGGCTTGAAGCGCCGACTCGACGACGTCGGACGGTCAGCGCGAGCCGCCCTGCGGTCGCTCGAGGATCTGCGCGTGCGTCACGGCGGATCGCTAGCCCACCCGGTGCCGACCGACGCAGGCGGCACGCTGCAGATCGAGATCAACAACATTCGCAAGCATCTGTTGGTGGAACACGGGCTCGATCCGTCGATCCCGGACAACCGGATCATCGGCGCGGCGATCGGGCAGGCCGAGCTCGGCCCGACGACGATGGTCTCCAACGACGCGGCGCTGCGCATCAAGGCCGCGCACCTCGGCGTATCGGCCGCCGAACATCAACTGGCGCGTCGAGACGACCAGCGGTCCGCATCAGGGTGGTCGACGCTCGAGGCACCACACGAACTGATCGACTGCCTCTACGCCGCAGGTGCGGTCGCCATCGATGCGCTGGCCGAGCATGGCGCCACAACGGAGTCGACGTTCGAACAGAACGAGTTCGCCGTGCTGCGTTGTGGCTCGCAGTCGGCGTTGGTCCGAGTCGTCGGCGACGAGTTCGTGCTGTTGTCCTCTTCGGTGCCCGAAGCGTGGGGCCTGCGGCCACGGAGCAAAGAGCAGCGCTTCGCACTCGAGCTGCTGCTCGACCCGTCGATCTCGGTGCTGGCTCTCGACGGCCGGGCAGGGACCGGCAAGACGATCCTGGCAATTGCGGCCGGCCTCGAGCAGGTCGTCGAACAGAACCGGTTCGAGCGCCTCGCCGTGTACCGGCCACTGGTGCCGGTCGGGCGTGCCGACGTGGGATTTCTCCCGGGCGGCCTCGACGAGAAGCTCGACCCATGGATGGCCGCCATTCACGACGCAGTGGTCGCCCTGACCGATCGAGGCAACATCAACGATGCCCGCGATCTGGTCGACGAACTCACCGTCCGCGGGCAGTTGTCGCTCGAGTCGGTGACTTTCCTACGCGGTCGATCGCTCCAGCGTCAGATGGTCGTCATCGACGAAGCCCAGAACCTCGAGCCGACCACACTACGAACGATCCTCACCCGGGTCGGCGACGGCACCAAGGTGGTGTTCACCGGCGACACGAGCCAGATCGACGCCCCGTACCTCGCCGAGTCGAACAACGCTCTGAGTGTGCTCAGTTCGGCCTTCGCCGGCCAACGGTGTTTCGGGCACATCACCCTCACCGCGTGCGAGCGCAGCGACGTCGCCAGCTTGGCCGCAGAGCTCCTCTGACCAACGCTCGTGTCCGGCTCGGTCTGTCTGTGTGAGCCTGATCGTGCGCGGTGTGTGACACCCGCGATCTAACGTCGCTCGTGTGACGATCCCGCAGCTCGCCGTCCTCGATCTGGAGACCTCGGGTCTGCGGGCGGCACGCCACCGGATCCTGCAGGCGGCGACGGTCACCATCGACGTCGATGGTGAGCGGCTCGACGAGTGGTCGTCCTACGTCCGCTTGCGCTGGCCACTGCAGCGAGTTGGCCCACGCCGCATCCACGGCATCCGACGCTCCACGCTACGCGGAGCACCACGACTGAGCGACGCGCTCGCCGCACTCGCCGACGTGCTCGATGGGTCTCTCGTCACCGCCCACCATGCATCGTTCGACATCGAGTTCTTGCGTGTCGCGGCACGCCACGCCGACCCCGACGTACGCGCCCGACTCCTCGCGGCGACCGAGCAGTCGCTGTGCACCCTGGAGATGTCGCGGGCGACCGATCCGGACCGAACGCGCTCACACCGCCTCGGCGACCTCTGCCGCCACTACGACATCACCATCGACCGGCCCCACGACGCACGCGACGACGTGCGCGCCACGGCGGCGCTCGTTCCGATCCTCATCGAACAGCTCGGGATCGACTCGTTCGACCAGCTCGAGCCTTTTCTGGTGCGCCCGCCGTCGCCGGCTCAACCGGCCGGCGCGCCGTCGTAACGCGCCCTGATCGTCGCCGCCAGTGCTGCGGCCCCCGCAACCGCACCGGGCGGACTCAGACACTCGGCGTCGTCGCCCAACCGCAGCAACAACCGGCTCAACCACCGTTCACTGCTCATCGGCAGAACGACGTCGAGACTGCCGTCGCGTCGCACCTCGACCGAGTCCACGGCGTAGTGCTCGCTCACCCATCGCGCCGCCGGACGCAGGCGCAACGTGGCGCGCGGCACGTCGTCGTCGAAGAACGCGGGCCGATCGACCGGCGCATCGGGTGCTGGACCACGATGACCCGTCGGACGTGCCGAGTCGATGCGGTCGATCCGAAACGTCCTGCGCGCACCGGAACGATCGTCGTCGGCGACCACGTACCAATGCCCGCCGTCGGCGAAGACGTGTCGCGGCACGACTCGACGAGTCGTGGTGGTGTCACTCGCGGGCGAGTAGTAGACGATCTCGAACTCATCGCCGCCGGCAACGGCGGCCGCGAACACATCGACGGTCTCGGGACGGTCGAGTTCGAGGGCCAGGCCAGCGGTGTCATCTCCGGGTGTGTCCTCGATGATGCCGATGTCGTACAACGCATCGCCGATCTTCTCGAGACCGGCGGCGAGCGGGCCGGACGGGTCGGCCCCAGGGAGCTGCATCGCCGCCCGACCGGCGGCGAGCAGAGTGAAGCCCTCGGGCGCGGTGAGCCGGAGTGGCCTGGTGAACAACCGAGGCACGCCGATCGCCACCACGCCATCGTCGATGAACACATCGACCATCTCGTCGACGAACGGCGGCAACCCGCACATCGCCACGAGTTCGATGTCGTGTTCGATCTCGGTGATCGATGCATCGAAACGGGCCGCGACGTCTTCGAGCGGTACCTCGCCGCGCTCCATCAACCACGGCAACATCACCAGCAATCGACGCAGCCGTGCTTCGGCTTTCGTGGTCACGACGCCTCCTCGCCGCGGGCGATCACGGCGTCGAGCGCATCGACCACCGCTGATCGCAGGCCAGCGGGCGCGAGCACCTCGGCGTGTTGAGCCAAGCCCAGCACCCACGACAGGAACGCGTCGCGGTTCGCCGCGGGAACCCGCACGATGACAGCGCCGACCGCTGTTCGTTCGACGACCCGATCGTCGCCAACCTCAGCGACGACACCACTGGCGCGCGGCGGGTCGATGCGCACCAACGCATCGACGTCGTCCTCTGCGACGTGACCGATCAGCTTGGGATCGGAAGGGAACGCGTCGCGCGGGTCGAAGCTCTCTGGCCGAACGAACGCGCCCGGATCGCTCAACGTGAGTGCGCCGTCGTCGATGCGATCGACGCGGAAGGTGCGCTTGGCCTGGCGGTCATGATCGAAACCGACGACGTACCAAAACCCGCCGCGCAGCAGCAGGCCCCATGGGTCGACCCTGCGCATGTCGCCCCGATAGCTGAATTCGATCGTCGACCGCTGCGCAATTGCCACGCGAAGGTCGGGGAGCTCGGCCCGGTCGGGCACGACGGCGCTGACTGCGACCGGCGCGCCGATCGGTGACCCGCCGAGTTTGCGGATCGCTTCATCGCCGGCGCTCGACCCGGTATGCACCGCAGCGACTGCGAGCTGAACGGCACGCATCTCCTCGGGCGACAAGTCGAGGTCGGCCAATTCGTAGGCGGCCCGATCGATCCGATAGCCCGTCGACCCCGCAGTCGGCCCGCCGACCACGGTCGACGTGTCGATCGGCACACCGATCGATCGCAGCGCCGCCTTGTCGCGCTCGAATGCGGCCCTCCGGTTGCGCTCGTCGGCGGGGTACTGGCCGTCGAGATCACCAGCGATCTCGACGAGCGTCAACGGTCGCGGGGTTTCGAGCAGCAACGCCAGCAGATTGGTCAGCCGCTCGAGACGGTCGACCATCAGGTCTGCCGCTCAAGGACCCGGCGTACCCGGTCGACCACCTCGTCGGCGCTCGCTCCTGGGGTCAGTATGTCGGCCACGCCGGCCCGTTCGAGTTCCGCAACGTCGTCGGGCGGCACGATGCCACCGACGACCACTGGCGCGTCTGAGCCACAGCTGCGGACAGCGTCGACCACGAGCGGGGCGAGCGTGAGGTGCGCCCCCGACAGCATCGACAATCCAACGAGATCGACGTCCTCGTCGACAGCTGCGGCGGCGACGGTTTCCGGTGTCTGGAACAGGCCGGTGTAGATCACTTCGAAGCCGGCGTCACGCAGGATGCGGGCGACGACTTTGACTCCTCGATCATGCCCGTCGAGGCCGACTTTGGCGACGAGCACTCGAGCTGCAGGCACGGCGCGAGATTAGTCCTGTCACGGTGGCATCGACCGCCACCGTGACAGGCCCGTATCACAGCTGCAGGCTCTTGACCTGCAGGAACTCGTCGATGCCGTACGGGCCGTTTTCGCGGCCGTACCCGGACTGTTTGTAGCCACCGAACGGGGCTGCGATGTTGAACGCCCCACCGTTGACGTCGACCATCCCGGTGCGCATACGACGAGCGACCGCCACGGCACGGTCCTGGTCGCTCGACCACACGCCACCCGACAATCCGTACAGGCTGTCGTTGGCGATGCGTACGGCGTCGTCTTCGTCGTCGTAGGCGATGATCGACAGCACCGGACCGAAGATCTCCTCTTGGGCGACCGTCATGTCGTTGGTCACCTCAGCCAGCACGGTCGGCTTGACGAAGTACCCCGTCTCTTTGCCCTCGGGTTTGCCGAGGCCACCGGCGGCGACGACTGCACCCTCGTCGACCCCTTTTTGGATGTAGCCCTGCACACGATCCCACTGGGCCTGAGAGATCAGCGGACCGAGGTGCATGCCCTCCTTGGTCGGATCGTCGACCTCAGTACCTTCTGCGGTCGCGACGGCCACGGCGACCGCCTCGTCGTAGCGACTGCGCGGCACCAGCATCCGGGTGTGGGCGGTGCACGTCTGGCCTGAGTTGAGGTAGCAGGCGAATACGCCCTTGGGGATCACGTCGGTGAAGTCGGCGTCGTCGAGCACGATGTTGGCCGACTTGCCACCGAGCTCGAGCGCAACGCGCTTGACCGTGCCGGCCGCGGCGGCGGCCACCGCTTTGCCGGCGCGCGTCGACCCGGTGAAGCTGACCATGTCGACGTCGGGGTGGGCGGCGATCGCTGCGCCGACCTCAGGACCTGTTCCGCTCACCAGGTTGAACACGCCTTCTGGCAGTCCGACCTCGTGAACGATTTCGGCGAGGATGAAGGCATTGAGCGGAGCGACCTCGCTCGGCTTCAACACGAACGTGCAGCCGGCCGCCAGTGCACCGCCGAGCTTGCAGATGATCTGGTGCAACGGGTAGTTCCACGGGGTGATTGCACCGACGACACCGACCGGCTCTTTGACCACGAGGCTGTTGCCGATCGTCTCCTCGAACGAGAAGTCGTCGAGCAGCGTGGCGTAGTTCTGCATGTTGCCGGCGGGCAGGCCGGCCTGGATCATGTTCGCCCAGGTGATCGGCATCCCCACTTCGCCCGAGATCACTTCGGCGATCTCGGGGCCGCGAGCTTGCAGCGCCTCGTTCAGGCGGACCATGTACTTCTGGCGTTCCTCGACCGGCGTACCGGCCCACGAGTCGAAGGCTCGCCGAGCCGCAGCCACAGCCTTGTCGACGTCGCTGGCCGCACCGTCTGGAATCGAGCCCATCACCTGTTCGGTGCCGGCGTTGATGACCTCGATCGAGCCGGAGCCGTCAGAGGGCACCCAGGCGCCGTCGATGTAGATGTCCGAGTAGTCGCGCATGGCTTCAGTCTGGTCGACCCACGACCCGGACCTTCAGTCGGAGCACCGACCCCGCGCCCACAGAAAAACCAGGGATTCCATGCGCTTTCCGCACGTCGCCGCGAACAGAACGGCTCGGCGCCGCTATCCGAGCTTGACGAAGAGCCGTTCGAGCTCCTCGACGTCGATGCCGCCGTCGGGTTGTGTTGCACAGTGCCGCATCCCGCCTGCGATCAGCCGGTAGCTGACGCGATCGAGCGCCGACTTGCACGCCGACAGTTGCGTGATCACGGCATGACAATCCTCACCGTCGTCGATCATCCGCTGCACCCCCCGGATCTGGCCTTCCAACCGACGCAAGCGATTGGTCACGTCCGCACTCACCTCGTCCGGGAACTGCATACCCCCTACAGTATCGCAGTCACCTGACTTCGCATTGCAGCACGTCCAACGAGGACGGGGCTGCGCCAGCTCCACACGACCTGATTCTGTTTGCCAGAACGTGCGGAAAGCGCACGAAATCCCCGGTTTTTCGGCTAGCGGTGGGCGCGGTACCAGGCGATGAGGGCGTTGGTGGCGGCGTCGTGGCGGTCGGGGGCGGGTTCGCCGGTGAGTTCGGGCGTGATGTTGTTGGCCAACTCCTTGCCGAGCTCGACACCCCACTGGTCGTAGCTGTCGATTCCCCAGATCGTGCCTTGCACATTGACGATGTGCTCGTACAGCGCGATCAGCTGACCGAGCGTCGACGGCGTCAGCTCGTCGGCGAGGATCACCGCACTCGGTCGGTTGCCCTCGAAGTTGCGGTACGGCTCGTCGGTGTTGTCCCGACCAAAGGCCAGCGCTTCGGATTGGGCGATGAGATTGGCCACCAACAGGTCATGGTGATGACGGTACGGATGGTGCGGGTTGGCGAAGCCGATGAAGTCACACGGCACGATGCGCGTGCCCTGGTGAATCAGTTGGTAGAAGGCGTGCTGACCGTTCGTCCCCGGTTCACCCCACACGATCGGCCCCGAATCGGTGGTCAGTCGGGTGCCGTCGAGGCGCACCGACTTGCCGTTCGACTCCATCTCGAGCTGCTGCAGGTACGCCGGAAAACGGGCGAGTTCGTCGGCATAGGGCAACACCGCTTTGGTCCACCAACCGAGCACATTGCCGTACCACACGCCGATCAACCCGAGCACCGCTGGCGCGTTGGCTTCGAGCGGCGACTGCGTGAAGTGTTCGTCGATCGTCCGAAACCCGGCGAGAAACTCGCGGAAGTGATCGGGCCCGATCGCCACCATCAGCGACAAACCGATCGCGGAGTCGACCGAGTACCGCCCGCCGACCCAATCCCAGAAGCCGAACATGTTGGCGATGTCGATGCCGAAATCGGCTACCCGCTCGGCGTTGGTCGATACCGCCACGAAGTGATCGGCAACTGCCTCCTCACCGAGCCCGGCGACGAGCCAGTCGCGCGCAGTACGGGCGTTGGTCAACGTCTCGACGGTGCCGAACGTCTTCGAGGCAACGATGAACATCGTCTCGGCAGGTTCGCTGCTCGCCAGCACGTCGGCGATGTCCTGACCATCGACGTTCGACACGAACGAACTGCGGATCCGCGGGTGCGCGAACGCTTGCAGCGCCCTGGTGGCCATCGCCGGGCCGAGATCGGACCCGCCGATCCCGATGTTGACCACGTGCGTGATCCGCTCGTCGGCACGGACCCGCTCGGCGAACGCCGCCATCTTGTCGAGCGTCGCATGCACATCGGGGACGACGTCGTGACCGTCGACATACATCGACACCCCTGACCGAGCGCGGAGCGCAACGTGCATCACGGCCCGATCCTCGGTGACATTGATGTGCTCGCCCGCGAACATTGCGTCGCGTCGCTGTTCGACACCCGCGGATCGAGCCACATCAAACAGGCCGGCCAGGATCGAGTCGTCGACGCGATGCTTCGAGTAGTCGACGCGCAGGTCCCCAGCCTGGATCACATAGCGGTCGGCGCGGGTCGGATCGTCGGTGAGCAACTGACGCAGCGGAGGCGGTTCTGGGAGCTGGCGCAGCGACGCGAACAGGGTGTCGGGGTCGGGCGCTGGGGCAGAGGTGTCAGGCATCGCAGCGGAAACTACTTCGCCGGCGCGAGCGGTGCGGCCGCAGCTGCCGTCGCCGCTGCGGCGCCGTCGAGGAACGCCGTGGTGGCGCTGCGCCGAACGGTGTTGATCGGCAGGTCGGGATCGCGCAACAACCACCGCTCGACAATCGCCGATTTGCCGGTTCCAGCGGCGAGCACCAAGCGGGCGCGCGCCCCGTTAATCACCGGCGGAGTGAGCGTCATGCGCCGACGCCCGTGGAACTCGCCGACGAGATCGACGGGCCGTGTGCTGGCCAGCACCTCGGCGTCGCCGGGCGGCCACGAGGCGGTATGTCCGTCGTCACCGAGGCCGAGGTGGATCACGTCGAAGCGCCCGGGCAACGAGGCCGCGTACCGGCGTGCGGCGGCACGCAGGTCCTTGGCCGTCACCGGCATCAGCCGCACCGTGCCGGGGAACCCGTCGAGCTGGTCGGCATTGCGGTCGGGGTCGTGGTCGGGCGCAATCCGCTCGTCGACCTGCCAGGTGGTGATGTGCTCCCAGGGCAGATCGGCGGCGGCCAACGCATCGAGCATCGGCTGCGGCGTGTTGCCGCCGCTCACCGCGAGTGACGCACTCCCCCGCCGACGCACGCCGTTGACCAGCTTGCGAGTGATGAAGATTGCGGCGTCGCCAGCCGGATCATCGCTGACACGGATGTCCATGCCCGCAACCTAGATCAGCGTCGACACGTTGCGCCGAGATCGTCTCGTCGCGTATGCACCCGGCGGTACGGCGGTCTAGCGTTTCGCTGTGGGTGAGATCGTCCTCGACGGCGTCACCAAGACGTTTCCCGACACGGTGCCGGCGCTCGACCATGTGGTGCTACGTATCGACGACGGAGAGTTCTTCGGCCTCGTCGGACCCTCCGGCTGCGGCAAGAGCACGGTGCTGCGGCTGATCGCCGGCCTCGAATCGCCGACCGCCGGCCGCATCTTCCTCGGTGAGCGCGACGTGACCGACTGGCCCGAACGCGATCGACACGTCGGCATGGTCACCCAACAGAACCAGCTGCTCCACCACCTCTCGGCGGCGCGCAACGTGTCGTTCCCGCTCGAGGTGCGCGATCCGAACGGCGAGATCGCACGAGTCCTCGATCGCGTCCGCGACGAGGCCGCCATGCTCGGCATCGAACATCTTCTCGACCGCTCGCCGGCAAAGTTGTCGGAGGGTGAACGCCGTTTGGTGCAGCTGGCTCGAGCAGTGGTCAGCTCACCGTCGACGCTGTTGCTCGACGAACCGCTGGCCAACCTCGAAGACCAGGTGCGGATGCGCCTCCGCAATGATGTCGTCTCCGTGCAACGCAGCCGCTCGTTGACCACCGTGATGGCCACGGCGAGCCAACAGGACGCCATGGCAATGTGCGACCGGATCGCGGTGTTGTTCGACGGCATCGTCCACCAAGTCGGCGACCCCTACGACGTCTACGACCATCCGGCGACCACGAGCGTCGCTGCGTTCTTCGGCGAGCCGGCGATGAACCTGCTGCATGCGACCGTGCAGCCAGACGGGGCGCTCGACGTGCTGGGCGTCACGTTGCGTACGGCACGGCAGGTACCCGAACCGGGTGCCGACGTGATTGTCGGCGTGCGACCCGACGAGGTGATCCTCGGCGGCGCGCTCGACGACACCATCGAGGTCGGTGTGGTGGCGACCGAGCCGCTCGGCCACGTCACCCATGTGCACGCCGAGACACGTCGTGGCAGCCGGTTCAACTGTGTGATGCGCGGGGCCCCACC
The DNA here is from genome assembly GCA_013213745.1 of Ilumatobacteraceae bacterium. Taxonomy (GTDB): domain Bacteria; phylum Actinomycetota; class Acidimicrobiia; order Acidimicrobiales; family Ilumatobacteraceae; genus JABSQH01. Next base: position 10,441 of record JABSQH010000142.1, read on the forward strand.
ACCGCTCGGCACGACCCTCGACGTGGGGCTGCCGGGGCACCGCGTCCACCTGTTCGAGGCGATCTCCGGCGACGCGCTGTCCCATCCTGCGTAGTCCGCCACGGCGCCGCGCCCTGACCCAGCGCACGCGGGACTAGATGGTGGGGGTTTCGACGTGGCGGCCGAACACCTCGCCGAGGGCGCCCATCATTTCGCCGAGCGTCACGTAGGCATTCGATGCTGCGATCAGCGCCGGCATCAGGTTGATGTCGGGATCGGCTGCCTCGGTGCGGATGCGCGTCAGCGCTGCGGCAACGGCATCGCTGTCGCGGTTTTGGCGGACCTGCTCCAACCGCTTGCGTTGCCGCTGTTCGTCGTCGTTCGTGATCCGCAGGATCGACAGATCGTCGTCATCGTTGCCCTCGGTGTGCGCGTTCACACCGACCACAACCCGTTGCCCGGCGTTGAACCGCTGTTCGAGTTCGTAGGCCGACTCGGCGATGTGCCCCTGGAACCAGTTCTCCTCGATGCCGCAGATGACGCCGTCGAGCATCGAGCCGTCGCCCATCGCGTCGAGTTCGGCGAACAGCGCTTCGGCGCGCTCTTCGACCTCGTCGGTCAACGCCTCGACGAAGTGTGATCCGCCGAGCGGATCGGCGACGTGGGCGACGTTCGTCTCGTTGGCGATCACCTGTTGGGTGCGCAGCGCAATCCGCGCCGCCTTCTCGGTCGGCAGCGCCAACGCCTCGTCCATCGAATTGGTGTGCAGCGACTGTGTGCCGCCGAGCACACCGGCCAATGCCTCGATCGCCGTGCGCACGATGTTCACCTCGGGCTGCTGGGCGGTGAGCGACACGCCCGCGGTTTGGGTATGGAACCGCAACTGCATCGATCGCTCGGACTCGGCGCCATAGCGCTCACGCGTCCACCGCGCCCAGATCCGCCGGGCGGCGCGGTACTTGGCGATCTCTTCGAAGAAGTCGATGTGTGCGTTGAAGAAGAACGACAAGCGAGGTGCAAATGCGTCGACCGGGAGCCCCGCCTGCATGGCCAACTCGACGTAGGCGAAGCCGTTCGCCAAGGTGAACGCGAGCTCTTCGGCAGCGGTCGAGCCGGCCTCGCGAATGTGATAGCCGGAGATCGAGATGGTGTGCCACCGCGGCATCTCGGCCGTGGCGAACGAGATCGTGTCGCGTACCAGCCGCATCGACGGACGCGGTGGGAACACGAACTCCTTCTGTGCTTGGTACTCCTTCAAGATGTCGTTCTGCAGCGTGCCGCCGAGCTGTGACCGCTCGACGCCGGCGGCTTCGGCCTGGGCGACGAACATCGCCATGATCGGGGCGGCGGGACTGTTGATCGTCATCGACGTGGTGATCTCGCCGAGATCGATGCCGGCGTACAGGTCCTCCATGTCGGCGAGCGTGTCGACGGCGACGCCGCACCGGCCGACTTCACCCAAGGCCATCGCGTCGTCGGAGTCGATGCCGAGCAAGGTCGGCATGTCGAACGCCGTCGAGAGGCCGTCACCGCCGGCGCGGATGATCTCCTTGAACCGCCAGTTGGTGTCGTCGGCGGTCCCGAAGCCGGCGAACATGCGCATCGTCCACAGCTTCGAGCGGTACATCGATGCGTACGGACCGCGGGTGTAGGGGTACTGACCGGGATACTCACCGTCGTCGGGACCGTACGCCGCGTCGAGGGGAATCCCCGACATCGTCTCGAACACCGCCTCGCGTGTCGGCGCATCGGCGACGGCGCGCTCCCATTGCTGCCGGTTGCTCTCCACCATCGTGCCTCCGATACATCTGCGGCGCGGTGCGCCGTGATCCGTAGCCTACGAATCGATGCACGGGGAGGCGAACGGAAGCGACAACCGAGTCGCCCGCGGTGTCGAGTACGCCGTCGCCGCCTATCTGCTGTGGGGCTTCCTCACGATCTATTGGAAGCAGCTCGACGGCTTCGATGCGGTCGAGTTGATCGCCTGGCGAATGGTGTGCGCCTCGGTGGTGATGGCCGTGGTGGTCACCGTGCGCGGTTCGTGGTCGACGATGCGTGTGGCGTTCTCGTCACGGTCGACCGTGTTGCGTCTCGCCGCGGCCGCAGCGCTGCTGACGATCAATTGGGGAAGCTACGTGTGGGCCGTGGTCAACGACCGCGTGATCGAAACTGCACTCGGCTACTTCCTCGCACCGCTCGGCACGATGGCGATCGGGGTGCTCGTGTTCGGCGAGACACCGACGCGTGCGCAGCGGGTGGCCTTCGTGTTGGCGTCGATCGCTGTGGTGGTGCTGACCGTGTCCTACGGACGGCCCCCGTGGATCGCGGTCGTCATTGCTGCGACGTGGAGCGCGTACGGCGCGGCGAAACGGACCATCTCGCTCGGACCGGTGGAAAGCCTCGCCGGGGAGACGTTCATCGCCATCGTGCCTGCGGCAATCGGCATCGTTGCGCTGTCGTTCGGTGCAACGAGCGTCGTGTCCAGCGCGACACCGACCGAGTGGGTGTTCGTGCTCGGCACGGGCATCGTCACCGCAGTCCCACTGCTGTTGTTCGCCCGCGCCGCCCAGACAGTGCCGTTCACGCTGCTCGGCCCGCTCAACCTGCTGGTGCCGGTGATCAACTTCGGTCTGGGCTGGTGGTGGTACGGCGAGTCGATGCCCGCCGAACGCATCGTGGGGTTCGCCTTCGTGTGGGCGGCGCTGTTCGTCGTGACGTGGGACCAGGTGTCGACCCGCCGGCGGGTGGCCCCGATGCGGGCGACGGCCTGATGTACCGTCGGAGCGTGCAGCGGCGCGCTGTTGACCTCCCGATCTCCATCCTTGCGGCGGGCGCCGTGCTCTCCTCCTGCTTCACCTCCACTGCCGATTTCCAGAACGATGCGGAGGACTTCATCGAGAACGATGAAGGAGTCGCCGAGGAGGTGGGCGGGGTCGACGTTGTCTCTGCGATCTGCGAGGAGCCGCCGAACCGCGATCCCGACACGACCTTTGCCTGTGCGGGCACGACCGCGAACGACGAGGTGTGGGGTTTCGAGGTCGTCATCCTCGACAGCAACGAGTACGCCGTGAGCATCAACTGCTTCGGCGATGTCTCCAACGACTGTGGCGCCGCGCTGGTCTCGGAGCCCTGAGCGCCCTCGGCGCCCCAGATGGAACGGTGTTGACCGGGATCTCGCGCGTCGCTGACGGTGACCTGCAAGAGTGGCGTGGTCTACACCTAGGGAGGAACCCATGGAGAAGAAGTTCTTGGCGATCGCAGCCGCGGGCGCATTGGTCCTGGCCGCGTGCGGCGACGACGACGGCGGCGGCAGCAGCAGCGATCTGACCGATGATCAGCAGGCGGCCGCAGACGCGGCGTTGGAAACCGACGACGGAGGCGATCTCGCTCTCGATCGAGACTGTGTCGAAGAGGTTGCCAGCCAGCTGTCCGACGCAGACGCCGCGGCGATCGCAGAGTCGGGTGGCGGGATTGCCGAGCTGAGCGAAGAGGGTCAGAACCTCACGCTCGAGCTGTTCAATTGCGCCGATTTCGACGCAATCGCCAACACCTTCATCGCCGGGCTCGAAGAGTCGGGAACACCGTTCGATGAAGGATGCGTGCGCGAAGGCCTCGAGGACTTCGACGTCGCCGACCTCGCCGCAGCCGGTCAGGGCGATGAGCCACCTGCGGAACTCATCACCGGGTTGATCGACTGCTTCGAGCTCGGCGGCTGACCGCACCGCTCAACAACAGCACAGAACACGCCGGGCGGCGTGAACGCCTCCCAGACGCGAGCGGGCCCGCTCACCTCGTGAGGTGAGCGGGCCCGATTCGTTGTCGGGGCATGTCGATCAGTGCCGACACGCCGTTGGATCAGCTGCCCGTGTAGACCCCGAGCGAGCCTTCCAGGTTGATGATGTCGCCCTGCTCCTCGAACCCGCCGGCTTCGGCGTTCCACACGAGGATCTGCGAGCCCTCACCGATGTATCCGTCTTCGGTGTTCATCCGGTAGGTCAGCCCGTCACGCAGCAGGTTGCTGACGTGGTCGATGTTGCGAGCCGCGTTGATGATCGTCTCCCGGCTCAGCTCGCCGGCGTCGGCAGCTTCCTGGATGACGTGCACCGTGAGCTCCATCGACTCCCAACCAGCAAGGGCGATACCGCCCGGGTCAGCGTCGGAACCCGTCGCCGCAAACGCCTCGAGGTAGGCGATGGCGCCCGGATCGTTGGCTGCGGTGTCGGGGTTGTTGACGTCCTTCAGGTTGTTCGACGAGTAGACGCCGTCGGCGCCGCCGTTGTCGACCGGTCCGAAGAAGATCGGGTTGGCGCAGGTGGCCGTCTGGTACACCGCCGGGTCGAAGTCCGGATTCGCCGCCTTGGCGTTACCCAGCTCGGTCATGAATGCGGTGCACTGGCCGCCGAGCGGGATCGCCAAGATGGCGTCGGGGTTGGCCTCAACGAGGTTGGTCATCTGACCGCTCGGGGCACCCGAGTCAGCCGGGTCGATGACTTCCTCGGCGACGATGTCGAGCCCGAGTTCGTCGGCGGCAACGTTGAACGCATTGACGTAGCTCTGGCCGAACTCGTTGTTCACGTAGAACAGTCCGACGCTCGCACCCTCACCGATGTTCTCGATGATCCAGTTGGCCCACACGGCCGACTCGATGTCGTAGGCCACCAGCAGACCGGTGGTCCATGGGAACTCGTCGACCGCACCCCAGTTGGGGGCACCTGTCGACGCCCACAGCTGCGGGACGCACTGGGCGTTGAGGTCGGCCTGGATCGCCAGGTTGTTCGGCGAACCGATGACGCCGCCGAGCACGGCGACCTCGTCATCGAAGACGAGCTCGTCGGAGTTGGCCTTGGTGAGGTCGGCGGTGTACTGGTCGTCCTTGATGATCAGTTCGAGTTCCTGGCCGTTGACGCCACCGAATTCGGAGTTGTAGTAGTCGATGTACGCCTGCTGGCCGGCGCCGAACGGCGCGAACAACACAGCCGGTCCGCCGGACAGCGGAATCGACGTCCCGATCTTGATCGTGCCTTCGATGGTGGCCGTGGCCGCGTCGGGGTCCTCACACGCCGACGTGTCGACGGCGAATGCAGCACCTTCGGCGACGGCTTCTTCGTCGTCGGCGGAGCCCTCGTCGGCCTCGGTGGTCTCGGTCGTCGCCTCGGTCGTCTCGGTGGTCTCGGACGTCTCGGTCGTCTCGGTCGTCTCCTCAGCGGCGGTCGTCTCCGACGCTGCGGTCGTGTCGCTCGAGCCTCCGTCGTCGTCGTCGCCACATGCGGCGATCACGAGTGCGCTCGCTGCGGCGAGGGCAAAAAGCTTCTTGCTTGTGCGCATGTTTGAGGTCCCCCTTGATAGGTGCGCTGTTTTCGATTGATCACGCTCAGCTGTCCGACGCGGGTGCGTCGGAATCGGCAGCCTCAGAGACTGCCTCGCTCACCGTAGCGTCGTCGGCGCCCTCGGGCACAGCTCCATCAACGGGTGCATCATGAGCGGCCATCGGCTCGACGGTGGTTCCGGCCGGAATGGAGATCTTCGGGATGACCACCGCCACGCGGGCCCGCCAGGTCTTGAGCGTGCCGACGGCACCGAGCGGAACGAAGCGGGCGAACAAGATGAGCATCACGCCGAACACGACACCGCCGAGTCCATCCAGCTGCGTCGAGCCGTCGATCAGCCAGCCGAGCAGCCAGCTGTCCGCGGGCGCCTCGCCGACCGACCGGGCGTAGTCGTTGACAAAGATGTAGAACAGCGCACCGATCAGCGGGCCCCAGTTCTGCGCTGCGCCGCCGACGATGAGCGCGACGAGCAGCGTCACCGAACCGAACAGGCCGAAGATCGGGATGTCGGCCTCGACGAGCCCGAGCTTGAGGCCGAACAGCGAGCCGGCGACCCCGGCGATGGCTGCTGAGATGCCGAACACGACAGTCTTGGTCTTGGCCAGGTTGACGCCCATCACGGCCGCCGCCGTCTCGTTGTCGCGCGTCGCGATCATCGATCGACCGATGCGGCTGCGGAGCAGGCCTGCCGACAGGATCGACGCCACGATCAGGATGCCGAGCGACAGCCAGAAGAACCACGTGACCAGATCGGCACGCCCCTCGAGCCCGGTCCAGCTCGGCGGTAGGTAGTTCAGGTTCTTCAATCCGGTGGCGCCGCCAGTGACCCCGGCGAACTCCTCGTACTTGAAGAAGGCCCGCACCGCCTCGGTGAACACCAAGGTGACCAGCGCGAGATAGATGCCTTTCAACCGCAACGCCGGGATACCGACGATGACACCGATGACGAAGCAGACGACGGCGGCGGCAATCAACGTCCAGCCGGGCGTCCACATGTTCGATTCGATGAACGGGGTCCAGATCTTGCCGCTGACGAGCATCGCCGAGACGAACGCACCGATCGCAAAGAATCCGGCGTGTCCCAGCGATAGCTGGCCGGTGTAGCCGGTGATCAGGTTGAGTCCGGTGACCGCGATGGCGATGATGAGCGCGTCGGTCAGCAGACCCAGACCCGAACGCGTCCACTCGGTGACCGCTCGATAGAGGAAAAGCCCGAATGCACCGAACAACAACACTCGCCCGAGCCAGTGCAGCCACGAACCCTTGTCGACTCTGATTGGGAGGTCCATCACACGCGCTCCACCCGCTCACTACCGAACAAGCCTGCAGGCCGCAGCAGCAGGACCGCCAGCAAGATCACGAGCATCACCGGGAACAACATGTCGGCGCCGAGGAAGTCGACGTAGCCGACGATGACCGCTTCGGTCACGCCGATCAACAACCCACCGACGACGGCGCCGAGTGGCGAGTCGAGACCGCCGAGTACGGCAGCCACGGAGGCCAACAAGAACGGACCGAGCATCAACGTGCCCGTGAGTCCGGCCGATGGTGCCAGCATCGCCGCAGCGAGCACACCGATCGCTCCGGCGAGGCCCCAGCCGAGCAGCAGGATGCCACCGACCCGGATGCCGACGAGGTTCGACGACTCTTGGTTGTTGGCTACGGCGCGCATCGCCAAGCCGATCTTCGTCTTGTTGAACAACAGCCAGAGGAGAAACACGACCACGGCGAGCATCGCAAGGATGCCCAAGCGGGCGATGCGCAGCGGCGCGCCGAACACTGTGACGAAGTCATCGGCGTCGTCGGGGAAAACGCTCGGCAAACCGCGTGCGTCGACGCCCCAGATCATCGCCGTCAGCTGGTTGACCGCCAAGAAGACACCGATCAAGGCAACGATCACCGCCCCGGGGTTTCGTGTCTCGATGGGTCGCACGACGATGCGTTCGACGCCCGCCGAGATGGCGAACCCGACGACCATGGCGGTCCCGATCGAGATCCACACCGGCCAGCCGCTGAGCGTCAATGTTGATACGACGAAGGCACCAAACGTGCCGATCTCGCCCTGAGCGAAGTTGAGCTGTCCGGTCGACCGGAAGATCACCACGAGGGCGAGCGCAAGGAGCGAGTAGATGGCCCCGTCGGCGAGGCCGTTGACCATGCGTTCGATGAACAGCGACATCAGCTGACCACCCCGAGGTACGCCTCTTTGATCGTGTCGTCGGCGAGGAGCTCATCGCCGGTGCCGGTGGCGACGATGTCGCCGGTCTCGAGCACGTAGGCACGGTCGGCGAGCTGCAGCGACAGTCCGGCGTTCTGCTCGACGATCAACAGCGACATTCCCATCTCGTCGCGCAGATCGCCCAGCACTTGGAACAGCTCCTGGGTGATGATCGGCGCGAGGCCGAGGCTCGGCTCGTCGCACAACAACAGCTTGGGCCGGTTCATCATCGCCCGCGCGATGGCCAACATCTGCTGCTCACCGCCCGACAGTGACCCCGCCTTCTGGTCCTTGCGCTCAGCGAGCCGGGGGAACACCCCGTACCAGCGGTCGAGATCGTCACCGGGCGTGCCGCCCCTCAGCGTGTACGCCCCCGCCAGCAGGTTGTCCTCGACCGACAGGTCGGTGAAGGTGCCGCGGCCCTGAGGTACCTGCGACACGCCAGCGCGCAACACGGCGTCGGGCCTCATGCCGCCGATCGAACGACCGCCGAAGTTGATCGTGCCGCCACGCGAGATCATTCCCGACAGCGCCCGCATCGTGGTCGTCTTGCCAGCACCGTTGGCGCCGAGGATCACGACGATCTCGCCGTCGGCAACCGAGAAGTCGAGGCCGTGTAGGACCTCGATCGGGCCGTACCCGGCGGTGAGTCCGGTGACGTCGAGCAGCGCGTCGCTCATGCCGACGTCCCCAGGTAGGCCTCGATCACCTTCGGATCGTCCTGCACCTCGGCGGGCAGACCCTCGGAAATCTTGCGGCCGAACTCCATCGCCACGACGCGATCGGAGATACCCATCACCATCCCCATGTGGTGCTCCACGAGCAACACGGTCAGGCCGTACTCGTCACGGATGTGCTTGATCGTCTCGCCGAGTTCGTCGACTTCGCGGTGGGTCAGACCCGCCGCCGGCTCGTCGAGCAGCAGCAGCTTTGGATGCGAGGCGAGGGCCCGGGCCAGCTCGAGACGCTTGAGCGTCCCGAACGGCAGGCCGGCGGCCGGTCGAAAGGCGAGTTCGGCGAGGCCCAGGGAGTAAAGGATCCCGAACGCATCTTCGGCCAGCGCCTTTTCTTCCTTGCTGGCGCCGATGCGCAGCATCGCTTGCGGGTAACCGACCTTGCCGAGGTGGTGGGCGCCGGTCATCGTGTTCTGCAGCAACGTCATCGTCGGGAACAACGCCAGGTTCTGGAACGTTCGAGCGATGCCTTTGCCAGCGATGCCGTGGGCGGGAACCTCGAGGAGATCGTCCCCGTCGAAGGTCACCAGCCCGCCCGTCGGATCGTAGATGCGGCTGACGACGTTGAACATCGTCGTCTTCCCGGCGCCGTTCGGTCCGATCAACCCGAGGATCTCGCCCTCTTCGATTTCGAACGACAACCCGTCGAGGGCGACGATCCCGCCGAAGGTGACCGTGATGTCCTGCACCTCCAGTAAAGCCACGCGCGGCCTCCCCCTTTTTGATCAGCTTGGAAATGCCCACCGTGGAGGCGGCGGGACGTGCGGTCGCTGACCGTAGCAGTGTGACGGCGCTGGGCCCGCAATTCCGTGGGTCCCGCAGCCATCGCGAGCTCGGCGACCAATAGGCTCTCCACGGTGCGCCCCCGAGCACTGATCGCCGCCGTCGTGCTCGCACTTTTCGCGGGCGCATGTTCGGTCACCAGCTCGGTGGCCACCGAACGCGCCGACCGGATCGGCGCAGGGCTCCCTGCCGATCAATCCGCCGATCAGACGGATCCGTCGGCGCCCCCGGCGTCGAGTGCACCGGTCGAGGAGCCGACCACGCCCGACGACGAGCCGACGAGCGCGCCCACCACCGACGTCGTCGAGCCCGACGCGACCGCGCCGGCGACGACGGAGGCACCCTCTGAACCGCCGACGACGGGCCCGCCGACGGCGTCGGTACCGCAGCTCGAAACCGACCCCACGCTGATCGACTTCGGCCAGGGCACCCCACCACTTGCCTGGGACGACTTCTTGCTCGCCGTGATGACCGACCTCGAAGCGTGGTGGTCGGTCGAGTACCCGGCGATCTATGGCGAACCGCACCGCTCGCTCGACGGTGGCGTATTCGCCGCACACCCGCAGCGCATCGACCCGATTCCCGGGTGTGGCGAACCAGAGACGAGCTACGACGACGTGCAGCAGTTCGTTGCGTTCTACTGCGGGGCGGGTGACTTCGTGGTCTACGACAGCGGTCCCGACAGCTTGCTCACCGAGCTGGCCGGCGAGTTCGGGCCGAGCACCATCGGCATCGTGTTGGCTCACGAGTACGGCCATGCGATCCAGCTGCGATCCGGCGCGCTCAATCGGGCGTTGGCCACCATCCGCACCGAGCAGCAGGCCGACTGTTTCGCCGGCGCCTGGTCGGGTCGCGCCTTTCGAGGAGAGGCCACCACGCTCGTGTTCAGCGACGCCGACGTGCGCGCCGGACTCGTGGCGATGACCCGCGTCGCCGATCCGGTCGGCCTCAATCAGCTGTCGAACGGTGGCCATGGTTCTGCGTTCGACCGCGTCGGAGCGTTTCAGGTCGGATTCCTCGAAGGACCGGCCCGCTGCGCGGAGATCCTCGACGCGCCGTTGCCCCTCGTACCGAACGAGTTCCGGTCGTTTGACGACCTCGAGACCGGCGGCAACGCGCCGCTCGGGTTCGAAGACGGTGAGTTGCTGGCGTTCCTCCCCGCCGACCTGAACCTCTACTGGGACGTACAGCTCGACTCGCAGATCTTCGGATTCGACGGCCTGACGCTTGAGGCGGCGTCGGTCGAGGACGAGATCGACTGCCTGGCGCCGAGCGGCGACTTCGGCCGCGGTGCGGTGTTGTGCCGGCAAACGTCGACCGTGTGGCTCAACCTGCCACTTGCCGAACAGCGCTTCAACCAGCTCGGGGACTTCGCCGTCGGGTACGTGCTCGGCGTTGCCTGGGCCGAAGCCGTGCAACAAGCGCTCGGCAGTGAGCTCACCGGCGAGAGCCGTGAACTCGCCAATGACTGCTTGGCGGGCGCGTGGGTCCAGACGGTGATCCCGGTTGACGGTGGCGGATTGCCGCAGCCGCGCCCCGAAGAACGGGTGGCGTCGGTGTCACCCGGCGACCTCGACGAGGCGATCCAGACCGTGTTGCTGATCGGCGATTTCGGCGCCGAGGAGAATGTGGTCGGCAGCGCGTTCGAGAAGATCGACGCCTTCCGCACCGGCGTCCTCGACGGCCTCGATTCCTGCCTCGCCCGCCTCTAAGCGTTACATCGGATTGCGGTGGACGTAGCACGCGGCGCGAACGAAGTGATCGTCGTCGTCGATCGGAACCGATCGAAAGCGGCTGCGAAACAGCGGTCCGTCGCAGCCATGGCGTTCGTTGAAGAGGTGGGTGTAACTCGACCCGATGCGCTGCATCGCCGCAGAGGTCGCCCCGGTAGATCGAACGAGCAGGTGGTAGTGGTTGCCCATCGGGCAGTAGGCGTGCAGCTCGAAGAGCTCATCGCCGGCCGCCTCGGCCAGGAGACCCTCGAACGCAAGCCGGTCGCCATCAGTCACGAACACCGGATCGTGATCGATCCCCCGGTACATCGCATGCAGCCAGCCGTCGGCGTCGTCGATGCGTGGTGGATACGCGATGTCACCGACCGTATGAACGGGGTGTCACTCGGCTCTGCGACGTCGCCGCAACCCGTTACATCGTCTCGGAGACGAAGCGTTACAGCAGCGCGGCGAGTTCGACGGGGCGGTCGCCTTGGACGCTGTGGCCGGCGCCCTCGACCACGTGCACGGTGATCTCGGGTTGGCGGCGACGGGCTTCGGCCACATCGTCGTCGTCGACGACCGGTGACGTGCCGCCACGAACCAGGGTCAGCGGGCAGGCAACTGCTGCGAAGTGGGCCCACATGTCGGGCAGCTCGACGGGCGGCCCGGTAGCTGCGGCGCCCTCGGTCTGACGGCGTCCACCTCGATCGTAACGCCACTCCCACGAGCCGTCGGGCAACTGGTGGGCGTTGTGCAAGATACCGCGGCGCAGCGACGACTCAGAGCGCGTCGGGTTGTGCTCAATCGTGCGGGCCAGCAAGTCGTCGAACCGCTGGAACGACTGCGGGCCGTTGACGAAGTCGGTGATGGCCTTGGTCTTTTCGCTGTTGACGCCCGGGGTGATGTCGACCATGACGAGCGAGCGGACCAACTCGGAGTGGCGCGCCGCCAGCTCCATCGAGGTCAGTCCGCCGAGCGACATCCCGATCACCTGCACAGCCTGCGGAGCGAGCGCCGTGACCACCTCGGCGACGTCGTCGGCCATGTTCATCGGGTTGTAGCCGGCATCGTCACGCCACGACGAGTGACCATGGCCGGGAAGGTCGATCGCCAGCGCCGGCGCACCGAGGGCGAGGATCACCGTGTCCCACGTGTGCGCGTTCTGGGCCCCGCCGTGCAGGAATATGCGCTCGACCGGCCCACTCCCCCAACGCAAGGCACTGACGTGGCGGTTGGTCCCCGGGATCGGAGTGTCGAGCCGTTCGACCGGAGGCAGATGGTCCGGGTCGACGGCGAGATCGAACTCGGCGATGTTCTCCGCGAAGAGCCCGAACTCGTCGTACGCAACCGGTGGCTCGCCGGTGGTACTCACTCGTCGACGGGCTCGCCGCCGGCATCGGCGGTCAGGCCTTGCATGTCGCCCGAACTGTCGCTGCCACCGGTTCCGCCCGTGCCCCCGCCATCGGGAGCCGCAACGGTCGTCGGCGCAGCCGTCGTGGTCGTCTGCTCGGCAACAGTGGTCGTGGTGGTCGCCGCCGTGGTCGGGGCGGCCGTTGTTGCCGTCGTGGTCTGCGGCGCAACGGTGGTGTCTGGGACGTCTTCGGTAGTGGTCGTGGCGGGAATCGTCGACGTCGTCGTGGTCGAGTAGTCGGGGTCTTGCCAGTTGAACCGTGGCGGCTGCGGACCGTAGAACTCGGGCTCGTTCTCGCCGTCCCATACGAACACCTGGTCGCCGAATCCCATCAGGGCGTACATGTCGGGCGAGATCGACAGCGGCACCCGGATGCAACCGTGTGATGCCCGGTAGGTCGGCACGTTGAGCGCACCGTGAATGGCGATCCCGTAGTTGAAGTACACCGGGTCCCACATGCCGCCCAGCGCACTCTGACGAATGCCTTCGACCTTGCGGTTGACGTTGTACACGCCGCCTGGCGTGACCGAGACGCCGCACTCGCCGCGCACGAGCGGCTCTTCGCCGTTCTCGTTGCCGTATTCGCCCGGGCTGATCGTGACCTCTTCGCACCACTCTTCGTTGTCGCCACTCGAGATGTGACTGATCATCACCGGGACGTCGTCGTGGAAGATGGCCAGCACCTGCTCTTCCAGATAGACCTCGGTGTGGTTCGGGGTGGAGTCCGGCCGGCGCGGTCGGATCACGAACGGATCCTGCATCTCGTCCCACATCGCGGGCGTGACCTGACCCGATGGCGACGTGGCGTCAGCACCCATGATCAGCTTCTCGTAGGCCCACACCGCCGCACGGGTCTGTTCACCGAAGATGCCATCGGCGGGACCCGGCCAGAAACCGAGCTCGTCGAGGCGGGTCTGGATGGCCTGGATGTCGGAGCCGACCATGCCGTTGGACACAGTGCGATCGAGCACGGTCTTTTCCACCGGCGAGGAGGTCTCGACGGTCTCGATCACTGGGACCGAATCGGGGATCGGGAGCACCGACTCCGACGGCGCACCGACCACGCCTGCTTGGGAGTCGCCGCCACCGCCGCTGCCTCCACCACCCATCGCCACCCCCGCAATGACAACCGTGCCAAGCACACCTGCCGCAGCGATCGCTGGCAACCACTTCGCAGCTGACGGCGCAGGCGCTTGGGCAGGGGGATGGAGCTGGTCGTTCACGGGGGCGGGACGGGTTGGGTGTGGGTCATTACCCTACCAACCGCGACCCCCGCGATCGTCGCGAGTTGACCGTGTTCACCCCGAGTTTTCGGGGCTCGACGACGGCCGCCGTCAACGGCGTTCGACGACCGGTTCGATGCCCTCGAGATCGCCCCGCAGCTCCCACATCTCGCGCAGGATCGTGACGATCACGCCGGGTGACGACAAGGTCGACTCGCCGCGGGTTCGAGGGAAGTAGTCGACGCCGAACTGGAGCATCTCGTAGCCCAACCGCGTCGAGCGAATCACCAGCTCGGCGTCGATGAACGACCCCTCGCTGTGCAGCTCAAGGTGGTCGAAGATGCGCGCCCGACACAGCTTGAACGCGAAGTTGATGTCGCGCGCCTTCACGTCGAACAAGCTGCGGATCAGCAGGTTGTAGACGAACGTGTACACCGTGCGGAGGTACCCCTCGCCGGTGCGGTCGAAGCGGTACGCACTGACGATGTCGGCGTCGTACTCGCGCAACAGGCGCACCGCGCGCGGCAGCTCGCTCATGTCGAAGGGCAGGTCGGCGTCGGTGTACAGGATCAGGTCGCCGCTCGCCGTGGCGAACCCGGTCTTCATCGCGCCACCGAGCTTGCGATTCTTCTGATGGTGCACCACCGTCACCCGCGGGTCGGACGCAGCGATCCGATCGGCGATCGCACCGGTGGCGTCGGTCGACGCATCGTCGATGACGATCAATTCGTAGTCACCGATCTCACCGTCGGCCAGGAGGTGCTCGCTGGCCCGTCGACCAGCCGCCAACGCGCGTTCGATGTACTCCTCCTCGTTCCACATCGGGTAGAAGATCGACAGCTTGTCGAACGCCGGCGTGGAGGGGGCAAGCGCGTCACCATTGCGCGCCGCTGGCTCGGACATCGACGGCGCAGGGTACCGCCACGGGTGGGCCCTGCCGATCGCGCCGTAGGGTGAGGGCTATGTCCGACGCGCCCGCCGCGCCGATGGCGGCGCCGGCGACCCCACCGCCACCGCCACCGGGTTCCGCTCGCGTCCCCCGCCCCGGCGAACTGACCACCGGGTGGCGCATGACGCTCGCGGCGACATGGGCTGCTGCGTTCTTCGCCTACGCCGCCGTGTGGAAGACCAGCGAGGAACTCGGCATCGGCACGTGGTGGCTCGGCGCCCGATCGAGCCCTACTCCGGTGATTGTGCGGATCATCCCGTTCACCATCATCGTCGTCATCGGTGTGACATCGACCTACGCGATGCGCCGAGTGCCCTGGCTCAACCTCGGTGGCGCCGCCGCAATGGCGGCAATCGCGATTGCCGACTTCTCCCGCAGCACGGGTCTGGCGGCGATCGAGCTGGCCATCGCGGGGGCATTGGCGGTCGTCGCCGTCGCGTCATTCGCCGGGCGGTATCGGCCCGCGCCGCCGGGAACGCCGGCGGTAGCGTCACCGCCCGATGAGTGACCCTTCGAACGACACGGCCAGCCGCGCCAGAGTCCTGTCTTCCCTTCCGACCGGCGAGCGCGTCGGCATAGCGTTCTCCGGTGGACTCGACACATCGGCCGCCGTTGCGTGGATGCGCGAGCGCGGGGCAATTCCGTACGCATACACCGCTGACCTGGGCCAATACGACGAGCCCGACCTGGCAACGGTGCCTGACCGAGCGATGGAGTACGGCGCCGAAGCCGGCCGACTCGTCGACTGCCGCGACGAGCTCGTCCGCGAGGGCTTGATTGCGCTGCAGTGCGGCGCCTTCCACATCCGCACCGCCGGGCGCACCTACTTCAACACCACCCCGCTCGGCCGTGCCGTCACGGGCACGCTGTTGGTGCAGGCGATGCGCGACGACGACGTCGACATCTGGGGCGACGGCTCGACCTACAAGGGCAACGACATCGAGCGCTTCTACCGCTACGGCTTGCTGGTCAACGCCGATCTGCGGGTGTACAAGCCGTGGCTCGACCCGACCTTCGTCGAGGAACTCGGCGGACGCCAGGGCATGAGCGAGTTCCTCGTCGAACGCGACTTGCCGTACCGCGACCCGGTCGAGAAGGCGTACTCGACCGACGCCAACATCTGGGGCGCCACCCACGAGGCCAAGTCGCTCGAAGAGCTGTCGACCTCGATGGAGATCGTCTCGCCGATCATGGGCGTCGCCCACTGGGATCCGGCGGTGGACATCGAACCCGAGGACGTGGTGATCCGCTTCGAGGAGGGATGGCCGGTGGCGATCAACGGTGCCACGTTCGCCACACCGGTCGACCTCGTGCTCGAAGCCAACGCGATCGGCGGGCGTCACGGCCTGGGCATGAGCGACCAGATCGAGAACCGCATCATCGAGGCCAAGAGCCGCGGCATCTACGAAGGCCCGGCACTGGCGTTGCTGCAGATCGCCTACGAGCGTTTGCTCACCGGTATCCACAACGAGAACACGCTGGAGAGCTACGACACGATGGGCCGCCGTTTGGGACGGTTGCTGTACGAAGGCCGCTGGTTCGACCCACAGAGCCTGATGTTGCGCGAGCCGCTACTGCGGTGGGTCGGCTCGACCGTGACGGGAGAGGTCACGCTGCGCCTCCGGCGCGGCGACGACTACACGATCCTCGACACGGCGAGCCCGAACCTCACATACGAACCCGATCGTCTCTCGATGGAGCGGGTCGAGGACGCCGCGTTCGGGCCGATCGACCGCATCGGCCAGCTGACGATGCGCAACCTCGACATCACCGACACCCGCGACAAGCTCGGCCTGTACCGCTCGATCGGCAGCCTGACCCCCGGCGACGTCACCCAGGCCCTCGACCCCTGACCGAAATCCCGGGGATTCCGGGCGAAATTCGTACGCCTCTGCGTACAGAACGGTCAGCGTCCACCGAAATACCGGGGATTCCGTGCGATTTCCGCACGTCTGCGCGAACAGAACGGCTACGACGCGAGCAGTTGGGCGACGATCCCCGCGATGAGTTGCGCCCGTGCCGGCATCGTGTCGACTTCGACGAACTCGTGATCGGCGTGCGCGCCGCCGCCGACGGCGCCCAGTCCGTCGAGTGTCGGCACCCCGATCGCCGCGGTGAAGTTGCCGTCGCTTCCGCCACCAACGGCCACGCCATCGAGATACGGATGCACAGAGGTGGCCAACGGAAACAGCGCCGCCGACGCCGACTCGGGCATCGGTGGACGATTGACCGCGCCCGTGACCACGAGCCCGGCCTCGGGATGCGCCGACTCGAGCGCGACCATCTCGGATTCGACCCGGCGCGCTTCGTCCGCCGACTCGACGCGCACATCGACACGGACCCTGGCCTCGGCCGGTACGACGTTGTCGGCTGTACCTGCAGTGGCCACGGTGGGGGTCACGGTCGTACCGACGTCGGGGCGCCCGATTGCAGCGATGGCCAACACCTGGTGCGAGGCCTCGACGAGTGCGTTGACTCCCCGCTCGGGTTCGAGACCAGCGTGTGCCGCGCGACCATTGATCGCCACCTCGAACGTGCCACACCCTTTCCGGCCCGTCTTGAGCGCACCGCCATCGGCAGACCCCTCCAGCACCAGCACTGCGCCGCACGCTCGGGCGCGCTCTTCGATCAGCGCTCGGGAGGTGGCCGAACCAACCTCCTCGTCGGCGCTGAACAACAACTCGACGCCGTCGAGCGAGCGTCCGCCGGCCCGCAGCGCCGCGAGCCCATGGAGTGCCTGGACGATCCCGGCCAGCATGTCGAACACCCCGGGGCCCGTGGCTTTGCCGTCACGCACTGCGAACGGGCGCTCGGCCAACGTTCCGGTCGGGAACACCGTGTCGTGATGCCCGAGCAGCAACACCGTCGACGATGGTCCGCCTCGCCACCACACGTGTGGACCGGCGGGACCATCGACCAGCTCAGCTGGCGTGCCGAGGTGACGCTCGATCATCGCCGCCAACTCAGCGGCGGACACGGCCAGCAGGGTTGCATCATGGGACGGGGATTCGACCTCGACGAGTCGTCGCAGGTCGTCGAGCATCGGCTCGAGAGCGAATTCCTCGATTGGCGGTAAATTCTCGACCACTCCGCCACCGTATCGAGGCGATCAGCTGCCATCATCGTCGTCCGTGCGTCAAACCCTCCCGACCCTGCTGATCGCCGCTGCGCTGGTGGCTGCCTCCTGCTCGTCAGACGACAGCGGCGGTGCCACCACCTCCTCACCCGACTCGACGTCGGCGCCGGCGACCACGGCCGCTCCGGCCACGACCATCGAGTCGACCACAGCCGCAACGACCGCGCTCCCGACGATCGAGCTCGACGCCACGGTGCAGCCCGGCGTGGAGCAACTGGCGATCACCGGCGCCACCCCCGGAGACGAGCTGGCGGTCGCCGCCACAGCCGACCCGGCCGCGCCGACGGAGACGGCGATCGTCGACGAGTTCGGGTCGTTGGTGTTCCGCGGACTCGAGGGTGGCGCCGACTACGTGGTCGTCACCGCCGAGGGCATCAGCCAGCCCGTGACGACACTCGATCGCACGACGCACCCGGACGCCAGTTTCTACTCGAGTCAGGAGATCGGGCCGGGCTTCGGATACATCACGACCCGCGACGGCACCACGCTCAGCGCCAACGTGTCGCTTCCCGGGCCTGTCGAGGACGGGCCCTACCCGACGGTGGTCGAATACTCCGGCTACGACCCGAGCGACCCCGATGCGGTCGGCCTCAGCGCGCTGTACAACGCTCTCGGCTACGCCTACGTCGGCGTGAACATGCGCGGAACAGGGTGTTCCGGCGGCTCATATCGGTTCTTCGAGTACACCCAGAATCTCGACGGCTACGACGCCATCGAGGCCGTCGCCGCCCAGCCGTGGGTGCAAGGCAATCGAGTCGGCATGGTCGGCCTCTCGTACCCCGGCATCAGCCAGCTGTTCGTGGCACAGACCCAGCCACCGTCGCTTGCGGCGATCACGCCGCTGTCGGTGATCGACGACACCTTCGACGGCACGCTCTACCCGGGCGGCATCTTGAACACCGGCTTCGCCACCAGCTGGATCCAGGGCGTCCTCGACAACGCCGTGCCCGAGGGCCAGGAGTGGGCGGCCGATCGCATCGCCGCCGGCGACGAGGTGTGCGAGGTGAACCAAGAGGTACGACTGCAGAACCCCGACGTCGTCAGCCAAATCCTCGACACCCCGTACTACGACGCAGCGCTCGGCGACGAACTGTCGCCGGCGATGTTCGTCGACCAGATCGAGGTGCCGACGTTCATCGCTGGCGCGTGGCAAGACGAGCAGACCGGAGGCCACTTTCCGACCTTTCTCGACAAATTCACGGGTACCGACCAGCTCTATGCCTCGCTGGTGAACGGGCTCCACATCGAAGGGCTGTCGCCCGGCGTCCTCCCCCGCTACGCCGAGTTCCTCGATCTCTACGTCGCAGAACGCGTTCCCACGCTCGGCGGCGCCCGTGCCCTGGCACCGGCGCTCGTCAGCGGAATCTTCGGCACGGACGGAGTCCAGCTCCCGCCGGATCGATTCGCAGGTTTGTCGTACGAAGACGCGTTGGCGGCCTTCGAGTCCGAACCACCGATCCAGGTGCTGTTCGAGCAGGGTGCGGCCGACGGAGCGGAGCCCCTGACGCCGACCCCCCGATTCGTCGAGGCCTTCGACGCCTGGCCGATACCCGGAACCGAGCCGACCCGTTGGTACCTCGGCGGCGACGGCACCGCCGGCGGCACGCTGACGCCGGAACCGCCCGGTAGTGCTGGATCGAGTCAGTACCTGGCGCTCCCCGACGGCGTGCCGGCGACGTTCTGGGACGGCAATTCGTCCGATCTGTGGCGCGCCGACGTGGAATGGAACTGGGTCGAGCCGGCGCCGGGCACGTTCGTGTCGTTCGCTACCGAACCGCTGCCGGAGAGTGTCGTGATGGCTGGATCCGGGTCGGTCGACCTGTGGGTCAACTCGAACCTCGGCGACACCGACCTCGAAGTCACACTCAGCGAGATCCGCCCGGACGGCAGCGAGGTGTACGTGCAGTCGGGATGGTTGCGTGCCAGCCAGCGGGCCCTGGACGAAGCGGCATCAACAGAGCTGCAGCCGGTGCACACCAATCTCGAAGTCGATGCCGAGTCGCTCCCCACCGACGAAGACGAGTTCGCGTTCGCCCGCGTGGAGATCTTCCCCTTCGCCCACGTGTTCTACGCGGGATCCCAGGTGCGCCTCTCGATCGATGCGCCGGGCGGCAATCGTGCGGTGTGGGAGTTCGCCACGATCGCCAACGGTGAGCAAGTGACCATCGCCACCGGTGGCGACATGGCCTCGTCGGTGGTGCTCCCCGCGGTCCCCGGTGTCAGCGCGCCCGATACAGCGCCGCCGTGCACGAGCCTGCGCGGCCAACCCTGCCGCTAACCGAAAAACCGGGGATTCCGTGCGCTTTTCGCACGTGGCTGCAAACAGAACCGTGCTACAGCTCGTCGCGACGTGGTGGATCGGCGCCCCGGCGGGTGACGACGATGCCCGCTGCGGCGGTGCCGAACGCCACGGCATCAGCCAACAGGTCGAGTCCATCGTCGCCGCGCACATCGGCGGAACCCGCGTCGATCCGCAGTAGCTCCGCGATGAGCGCTCCGCCGAAGGTGTCGCCAGCGCCGATCGTGTCGACGATCGGTGCCGGCGGCGGCGGTACCGGCACCGTGACCGAGTGCGTGTCGGCGTAGATGGCGGTTGCCTCGCTGCCCGCCGTGACGATGACCGCTCCTGCACCGCGATCGAGCATCGACCGAACCGTGATGTCGGGCCCGAGATACGCCAGGTCTTCGTCGCTCACCTTGACGACATCGGCGCGGCGAAGCACCACCGCGAGCCGCTCGATGTAGCGAGGCCGGTCTGCGATCACGAGCGGCCGGGCGTTCACGTCGAGCATCACCAGGCACTCCCGGCTGGTGGCGAGAACTCCCGTCTGCACCGTGGTGGCCATCGGCTCGAACACGAGACCAAGACCACCGGTGAATACGGCCGCCGGGCTCACCGCTGGCCACTCGGCAAACCGCGGCGCCGAGGTCGAGTCGATGTAGAAGCGGTATGTTGCCGCACCCGCAGCGTCGATCTCGGCGGCTGCCAACGTGGTCGGCGCCGAGGTGTTTTGGACGTGAGACATCCACACGCCGTCCTCATCGAGCCGCTGCGCAAGCATCGTTCCGAATCGGTCGTCGGATAGCGCGCCGCAGAACTCAACGTCGGCGCCGACGCGCGATGCGGCTCGAGCTGTGTTGAACGGAGCGCCCCCGAGGGCCGCGTCGACCGTCCCGTTCGGGGCGATCACCAGGTCGACCAAGGCCTCCCCTACGACCAACAACATCGCCCCATCATGGCCCGATCGTCGATTCTGTGCGCTGCAACGTGCGATTTGCGCACGGAATCCCCGGTTTTTCGGTGGGATGTGGGTGCCGAGGGACGTGTGGGTCGGCTACAACTGCGGTGGGGCCAATGTTCACAAAGGGGTTGACGATGAGCATCCGAAGTTACGAGCTGGCCGACCGGTTTCGGCTCGAGGACGGCACGGTGTTCCTGAGCGGCGTGCAGGCGCTGGCCCGCCTCCCGGTCGATCAGTTGCGCCTCGATCGGCGCCTCGGATTGACCACCGCGGCGTTCGCCTCGGGCTACCAGGGCTCCCCGCTCGGCACGTACACCGAGGAGCTGCAGCGCGCCGCCCGCGCCACGACCGGCGATGGTCGCAACGGCGACCTGCCCATCGTGATCCAACCAGCGGTGAACGAAGAGCTGGCCGCCACGGCGGTGATGGGCAGCCAGCTGGCGATGACCCTCGACGACGCCCGCTACGACGGCGTCGTCGGCATCTGGTACGGCAAGGGCCCCGGTCTCGACCGCAGCTCCGACGCGATCCGCCACGCGGTGTTCGCCGGCACCGCAGCACACGGCGGCGTCGTCGCAGTCATCGGCGACGATCCGGCGGCGAAGAGCTCGACCGTGCCTTCGTCGAGCGATGCCACGATGGTCGACCTGCACATGCCGTTGCTGTTCCCCGGCGACGTGCAAGAAGCGCTCGACCTGTCGCGCCACGCTGTGGCGCTGTCGCGTTCTTGTGGCCTGTGGGCGGGCATCAAGCTCGTCACGCCAGTCGCTGATGGCACCGGCACCGTCGATGTGCACCCCGATCGCGTCCAACCACGTGCCCCAGTGGTCGAGGTCGACGGCCGCCCGTTCCAACCCGCTCCCAACGGCCGCCTGCTGACGCCCTACACCCTCGACATGGAACGCGAGTTCGCCGAGGTGCGCTCCGTCCTGGCCCGCCGGTACGGCGTCGACAACCACCTCAACCGGGTCACGGTGCGCACGCCGGACGACTGGCTGGGAATCGCTGCCTGTGGTCACACCTACCACGAGCTGCGCGAAGCGCTGTGCGTACTGGGATTCGGCTCCGACGACGATCTGCGGGCGGCCGGCATTCGCCTGTTCCAACTCCTGATGCCCGTGCCGCTCGACCCGCGCCAAGTGATCGAATTCGGAGGCGACCTCGACGAACTGCTGGTGATCGAAGAGAAGAACCCGACGCTGGAGCGTTGGATCAAGTCGGCGATGTACGACTCGCCGCACCGCCCGGCGATCACCGGACGCACCGACCCCGACGGCAGCGCGCTCGTGCCGGGACATGGGACGCTCGACGTCGACCGACTGATCGAACCGCTGCATCGTCGCTTGTCGACGCGCCTCGGCGATCGCCTGCCGGCGCTCGATGACCTGCTGCAGCCGGAGCGCCCGCGGATTCCGCTGGCGGTGGCTCGCACGCCGTACTACTGCTCGGGATGCCCGCACAACGCGAGCACCCGTGTCGAGCCGGGCACCCTGGTCGGCGGCGGGATCGGATGCCACGCGATGGTGGCGATGATGGACCCCGATCGCGTCGGCGACATCGTCGGGCTGACGCAGATGGGTGGCGAGGGCGCACAGTGGATCGGCATCGAACCGTTCGTCGATCGCAACCACCTCGTGCAGAACTTGGGCGACGGCACGTTCTTCCACTCCGGCTCGCTGGCCATCCGCGCCGCCATCGCAGCCGACATCGACATCACCTACAAGCTGCTCTACAACGGCACCGTCGCAATGACGGGCGGCCAAGATGCCCAGGGCGCAATGACCGTGCCCGAGGTCGCGGCGATGCTCCTGCTCGAAGGGGTCCAGCGGGTGATCGTGACGACCGACGACGTCACTCGACACGCGACGATGCCAGCCGGGGTCGACGTGTGGGACCGCAGCCGGCTCGACGAGGCCCAGCGGGTACTCGCCGAGATTCCTGGCGTCACCGTGCTGATCCACGACCAGGCATGCGCGGCAGAACTGCGTCGAGGCCGCTCACGGGGCACCATCACAACACCGGGCTTCCGTGTCGTCATCAACGAGCGGGTGTGCGAAGGCTGCGGGGACTGTGGCGACAAGAGCAATTGTTTGTCGGTACAGCCCATCGAGACGCCGTGGGGCCGCAAGACGCAGATCCACCAGTCCAGCTGCAACTTCGATCTGTCGTGCCTGCAGGGTGACTGCCCATCGTTTGCCATGGTGACGGTCGACGAGGCCGACCGTGCGCCAGAACGGGCGCCGATGCCCGAACCTCCCGACGAGATCGCTGCACCGAACGCTCCCCTCGTCGACCCCGACGACTTCGTGGTGCGCATGACCGGGATCGGCGGGACCGGTGTGGTCACGGTGAGCCAGATCGTCGGCACTGCGGCGATGCTCGCCGACCGCCACGTGCGCGGCCTCGATCAAACCGGACTGTCACAAAAGGCTGGCCCGGTCGTGAGCGATCTGGTGATCACCGCCGACGACGTGGCGGCGTCGAACCATGCCAACGCCTCGGGCGTCGACGCGATCATCGCGTTCGATTTGTTGGTCGGGGCCAGCGAGGCCAATTTGCGCGGGGCTCGGGCCGACCGAACGGTGGTCGTTGCCTCGACCGACGCAGTCCCGACCGGCCAGATGGTCACCGATCCCGATCTGGGTATGCCGTCAACCCAGTCGCTGCTCGATCGAGTGGGCACGGTGACCCGATCGGTCGACAGCCACTATCTCGACGCTGGCGATCTGGCGATACGACTCCTCGGCGCAACCACCACTGCGAACATCTTGTTGCTCGGCGCCGCCGTGCAGGCGGGTGCACTGCCGATTCCGGTCGAGGCAATCGAGCGGGCAATCGAGCTGAACGGTGTCGCAGTACAAACGAATCTGCGGGCCTTCCGGTGGGGCCGAGCGTGGATCGTCGACCCGACGACGGTGCGCGCGGCTGCTGGCATCCCCGCGCCGCCGCGTGCCGAGTCGCTCGACGAGCTGATCACTCGGTTGCGATCCGACCTCGTCGACTACCAATCAGACGACTACGCCGCCGACTTCGTTGCCGTCGTCAGCCGTGCCCGCGCCGCCGAACAGGCCTTCGACGCCGACTCAGAGGTGTTCACCGCAACCGTGGCCCGCAATCTGCACAAGCTGATGGCATACAAGGACGAGTACGAGGTCGCCCGGCTGTTGCTCGCAGGCGAGGCGCGTCATAGCTACGAAGAGGTCGGTGGGCCGCACACCGAGGTGACGTACCTGCTCCATCCGCCGCTGCTGCGTGCGCTCGGCATGGACCGCAAGCTGCGTCTACAGCGCAGCGCCGCACCCGCGCTACGCGCGCTGCGCCGCGGCAAACGCGTGCGCGGCACATTGGCCGATCCGTTCCGCTGGGCCGAGGTGCGGCGAGTCGAGCGGGCGATGATCCCCGAGTACATCGCCGCCGTCGACCGCCTCTGCGCACGGCTACGCGCCGCGCCCGCTGACACGACGTTGACCGACGTCACCGAAATCGCCGGACTGCCGTCCGACGTGCGTGGCTACGAAGACCTCAAGCTGCGCCGCGCCAAGGCGTATCGCGCCGAGTTGGCCCGTCGCCTTTAGCCGGACATCTCATGCGCCGCGCTCGATATCGTGCGCATGTGCAGGCGGTGCGTGAGTGGGCGATGCGTCTGTGGCGCGAGACCCAGGAAGATGGGCTGTTCGACGCCGCCGCCGCCGTCACATTCTGGGTGCTCTTGAGCCTGCCGGCGCTGATGCTGGCGCTGCTGTCGTCGGTCTCGTTGCTCGGCGACAGCCTGGCCAACGAGCTCGAGGAGGTCACCCTCGACTTCGTCAATCGCACCTTCGCCGACGAATCGAGCGACCTGCAGGCGACGGTCGAGAGCCTGTTCGACCAACCACGGTCCGGCTTGCTCAGCATCTCACTGGCCGTTGCCTTGTTCACCGTGTCGCGCGGCTTCGCCGGGCTGATCCGAGGCCTCGACGTCGCCTATGACATCGACGACACGCGCAGCCTCTTGCGACTGCGCCTGGCCGGACTCGGGTTGGCGATCGGCACGCTCGTGGTGGTCGCCGCATCGACGTCGTTGTGGGTGTGGACCCGCGACGTCGGTGTTCCCGATCCACTGCGCGCCTTCGCGGCGCTGGCCATCTTGATCGCGTGGGCGGCGACACTGTTCCACATCGGGCCGAATCACCACACGCCATGGCGGTTCGATCTCCCGGGCGCCGCACTCACCGCCGTCGGCTGGCTGCTGCTCTCATTCGGGTACGGCCTGTACATCCAGTTCGCCGGGTCGGGGAACAGCGCCGTCGGCGTGGTCGGTGCCCTGCTGCTCGGCCTCACCTGGATGTGGCTCGCCGTCGTCGTGCTGCTGGTGGGCGCCGAGATCAACGGCATCATCGCCGAAGCCGCCGGAGTGATCGAGCGACGCAGCCGATTCGGCACCTGGATGGCGGCGACGTGGCAGCGCACGGGTGTTCCACAGCGCGCGGCGACACTCCGCCGGCGTGTTCGCGCCGACCGCGATCAACCCAACGAGAGCATCTAGAACGCGCCCGGCGGGGCCGTCTAGCCTCGGCGCCGCCATGACCGTCGCCACGCCGTTCTTCCTCGTGGTCGGCATCGTCGCGTTGGTGATAGGTGCGGAAGCGTTGGTGCGCGGCTCGGCTCGTCTCGCTGCCCGCACCGGCATGTCGAGTGTGGTCATCGGCCTGACCGTCGTGGCCTTCGGTACGAGCGCTCCGGAGTTGGCGGTGAGCATCGGCGACGTGTTGCGCGGCGGCGACGAGGCCGGCGAGATCGCCGTTGGCAACGTGGTCGGCTCGAACATCGCCAACATCTTGTTGGTGCTCGGTATCGCTGCCGCCGTCGGCGGCAGTCTGCTCGTTGCGCAGCGGATCGTCCGCCTCGACGTTCCGATCATGATCGGTGCGTCGATTCTCGTGTGGCTGTTCGTGTTCAACGAACAGCTGGGCCGGCTCGAGGGCATCATCCTCACGGCCACGCTGGTGGTGTACATCACCTGGACCGTCGTGAAGGCCCGCAGCACGAGCGACGAGGTGTCAACGGAGTACGACGAGGCGCTCGCTCCCGAGAAACTGCGCCAGAGCTCGGTGTGGACCGATCTGCTCTTTGTGGGAGTGGGCCTGGGGCTGCTGGTGGTCGGTTCACAATCGCTGGTCAGCGCGGCCAGCGACATCGCGTCCGAACTCGGCGTGAGTGATCTCGTCATCGGGCTCACGGTGGTCGCCATCGGCACGTCGCTCCCCGAGATCGCCACCTCGGTACTCGCCGCGATCCGTGGTCAGCGCGATCTCGCAGTCGGCAACGCGATCGGGTCGAACCTGTTCAACCTGTTGGCTGTGCTCGGCATCACGGCTGCTGTGGCCCCCAATCCCCTGCCTGTCGCCGAGAGTGCGGTCCGCGTCGACTTCCCGGTGATGATCGCCGTGGCCATTGCGTGCCTCCCGGTGTTCGTTCACGGGTATGTGCTCAATCGGTGGGAAGGGATCGCGTTCGTCTGCTTTTACGCCGGGTACATCGTATGGATCGTGCTCGACGCGACCGAGAACACCTTCCGAGACGAGTACGGCGCCGTCGCGCTGTTCTTCGTCGGGCCGATGGTACTCGGCACGCTCGCGTTGTTGATCTGGCGTTCGTACCGCGACCGCAGCTCTCCACTCCAGTCGTGACCGAGCCCACCATCAGCAGGGCGCACCGTAGTCTCGTCGCACGTGCTCAAGGAACAGGCGACACCGACACCGACGGGGCCTCGTGAGTTCTGACACCGCATCCGAGATGCGCACGGAGGGCAATCGTTCCACTCTCGTGATCCTCGCCCTTGGAGGACTGTGGGTGGTTGTGTCGATCGCCGTCGTCGGGCTCGACCGGTACGCCGCCTGAGACGAAGCCGTCTACCTCGCAAAAGGACTCGGTGATCCCGCGCCGGTCAACTGGGGACCGCAGAGAGCGCTCGGAATGCCGACGATCGCCTTCGTTGCTGTGAACGTCAGCGTTGCCCAGACGGTCGCTGTGCGAGAAACAGAGGCACGGACGCACCTGCTCGAGGAAGGACAGGAACTCGCATCCAGCGCCGAGTCTGATTGCGTGTTTTCGAGTCGCTGTGGCTACCCGTCGATCGAATTGGCGTCTGGTTGCGTCGGCTACCGAGCCTTCGACCCTCTTGCCGCGACCAACCGCTTCGACGACATTGACGACGACGTCGACGGGTTCCTCATATGGGCAAACCGGCTCCAACCCGAGGACGACATGCCGCCCGGTTGGACGCCATGGAGGGCAGTCGGCTCGTGGACCATCCTGCGTCCGAGTTGAACGTCGGGCGCGGCGCACCGAGGTGCGTGTCACCCGTCAACTCGTGGGCGGAGGCGGCGCGTTCAGCCCCTCGGCGCGGCGGCGGAACTGATCAGCGTGCGCGGCGGCGCCGACGATCCCGGCGTTGTTGGCCAGCCCGGCAGGAACGATCTCTGTGTCGATGTCGATCCGCGGCAACCACTTGTCCGGGTGTTTGCTGGCTCCGCCCCCGGCGATGATGAGGTCGGGTGACAGCAACATCTCGACGTGCCGCAGGTACTTCTCGACCCGCCGCGCCCAGTGCTTCCAGCTGAGGTCCTCACGGTCGCGGGCGATCGCCGCGGCTTTGCGTTCGGCATCGTGGCCGTCGAGTTCCAGGTGGCCGAATTCGGTGTTCGGCACCATCACGCCGTCGGTGAACAACGCCGAGCCGATGCCAGTACCGAAGGTCAGCACGAGCACGACTCCGTCGCAGCCGCGCCCTGCGCCATAGTGCATTTCCGCGATGCCGGCAGCGTCGGCGTCATTCAGCATCTTGACCGGCGCGCCAGCCGCCTCGGAGAAGATCGCATTGGCGTCGACGTCGATCCATGTCTTGTCGACGTTGGCTGCGGAATGGACGACACCGCGACGGACGATTCCGGGGAAGCAGACACCGAGCTGCTCGGTCCAGCCGTGATGCGCCACGATTTGGGCGACCACGTCACACATCGCCTCGGGCGTCGAGGGGTGCGGTGTCGGGATGCGATAGCGGTCGGAGGCGAGTTCGCCGGTGTCGAGGTCGACGATCGCCCCTTTCATCCCGGTGCCACCAATGTCGATCCCGAAGCCGAGGTGTTCGCTCACAGTGCCGACGGTAGCTCGTCGTGCGGGCGGTGGCCTTCCTCGCGCCTCAGACGGGGCTCTTGGTGCGCCGCGCCTCCGACCAGGTCATCCCCTTTTCGGCGTTGGGCTCGCGAGGCAAACCGAGGACGTGCTCGGCGACGATGTTGCGCTGCACCGCGAACGTGCCGCCACCGAGGGTCAGCGCGGGCGAAAACAGGTAGCCGTAGTGCCACATCGGATCGACGGCGGGCCGTTCATTGGCGAGCGCCTGGAACTTGTTCTCGGTCGGCCCGCTCTTGGCCCGAGCCGGGATCGCGCCGGCCGGCCCCGACCCTGCGACCATGCCGTCGGCACCCGCCAGCGCCTTGGCCAACTCCATCACGTGCTGACCGTGTTCGTCGGCCATGATCTTTTGGATCGACGCCTCGGGGCCGGGCGTCTTGCCCTGCAGCGCGGCGGTCAGTGTGCGCAGCCGATTGAGACGCATCAACTCGGCCTCGATGTGCAATTTGGCGGCCTGGTCGCGCAGCACCGGGTCGGTGAGTTCGCCGTCGGCGCGCACGAGCTCGAGCAGGTCTTCAGCCGACGGGCCGACGCCCCAGAGCGACCCCGCCGACGACAACGACACGCGCTCGTTCGACAGCGTCACCTTCGCCAACCGCCATCCGTCGCCTTCATCGCCAACGCGCAACGACGCGGGAATGCGGACGTTGTCGAAGAACACCTGGTTAAACGAGTGCGCAGTGGTCATGTCGACGATCGGGCTCATCGACAGCCCTTCGGCGTCCATCGGGCAGATGAAATAGGAGATGCCCTTGTGCTTCGGGGCATCGGGATCGGTGCGGGCGATGAGGATGCCGTACTGGGCGTGGTGCGCGCCGCTCGACCAGATCTTCGACCCATTGATGATGTACTCATCGCCGTCGCGCACCGCGCGGGTGGCGAGATTGGCCAGGTCGGACCCGGCGTCGGGCTCGGAGAACAGCTGGCACCAGAACTCCTCGCCCGAGAAGATCTTCGGCAGGTAACGCTCGTGCTGCTCGGGAGTTCCCGCCATCAAGATGGTCGGTGCCGCCCAACCGATCCCGATCTGGTTACTGGGGCGACGAATGCCGGCCTCGTCCAGCTCTTCGTCGATCACCAACTGCTCGATCGGGCTGGCGTCGAGCCCCCACGGGGCCGGCCAGTGCGGCACCACGTAGCCGGCCTCGGCCATGTCTTTGCCGCTCGGTGACGGATTCGCTGCGATCCACTCGCGCACCTTGGCTCGGGCGGGGTGGTCAGCTGGCGGCAGATCGAAATCCATGCCGGGCATTCTCGCGGCCGTGGGGCCCGATCACCGATTCGGCGCGCATCCAAACGACCGCCCCACCGTTCTGTTCGCGACGACGTGCGTAAAACGCACGGAATCCCCGGTTTTTCGGGTGGCTGGGGGCGCGTTAGAGGAGGTCGGCGCGGCGCAGTTCGGCGGGGGGTTCGTCTTCGACGCGCTCTGCGCTCGTGGCCTCGAACAACACGTCGAGCTCGTCGATGTGCAGATCGACGAGGTCCCACAGGTCGGGGACGAGATCGCGCGCCGCGATCAGCCCGATGTCGAGCCGGTTCAGATAGCTGTGCACCGTGATGTTCAGACCCATGTCGTCGGTGATCGTCGACACCGGGATGTAGTCGTCGAGGCGGGCACCGGCGAAGTACAGCTGCTGACGCGGTCCCGGCACGTTCGAGATCACCACGTTGATCGGCAGGTTCCACCGGTCGGCGAGCCGCAGGCGCGATTGCAGCCGGTTGGCGGCGGCGGCAACGAGCGGTGGGGAGACCTGCGCGAACTCCGCGATCGTGTCGGCGGGAATCAGGTCGAACTGGCGCTTGGCGTCTTCCATCGCCTCATGACAGCGCTTCAGCCGATCGAGGGGGTTGGCCTCGTTGGTCGGGAGCTCACAGATGATCGCTCCGACCCGGTTCGTCCACGGATCTTCCTCGTCACCGGTTCGCACCGACACCGGCACCATCGCCCGCAACGGGTCGTCGGGAAGCTCGTCGTGGCTCAGCAAGTACTCGCGCAACGCCCCCGTGCACATCGCAATGACGATGTCGTTGACCGTGCACCCGGCGGCCGACTTGAGCGCCTTGATGTTGGCCAACGATGCCGAACGCATCGCAAACCGTCGGTGTTGGGTGATGATCTTGTTCCACCGGGTGGGCGGTGCCGGCGACAACGGAATGTTGACCCGGGTCGAACCTTCCCGGTCCGACGGCCCGCCACCGCCGACCACACTCTTCAACGCGTCGCGCGTGGCCGTCGCCATCGACGACACGCTGGTGATGCCCGCAACGTCGGCGAGATCGCGCACGACGCGCAGCGACAACCGCATGCCCTTCACCGGGTTGACCGCCAAGTGGTTCATCGTCCGCTGCAGCAGCTCACCGTCGCTCGGTACGGCTTCCCCCTCCCACTCGACGGGTTCAGGCGCAGGGGCGTCGGGCTCCGTATCGGTCATCAGTCCCAGCAGCAACACTCCCGACGCTCCGTCGATCGTGGCGTGGTGGGTCTTGGTGAGCATCGCCCAACGACCATCGGCGAGCCCCTCCATCACGTAGCACTCCCACAACGGATGGCTGCGGTCCATCGGGCGGCCGACGATCCGACTGACCTGCTCGCCGAGCTGGTCGAAACCACCCGGAGGTGCCAGCCCGATGTGGCGGACGTGGTAGTCGAGATCGAAATCGGGATCATCGATCCAATACGGGTGATCGAGGTTGAACGGCACCTCGACCAACCGCCGGCGCATTGGCTCGAGCCGGCCGATCATCGCACCGATGCGTTCGTAGGTGGCCTGGAATGGATCGAAGTCCTCGCTCGGCCGTTCGTAGATCGCCAAGCCGTTGACATGCCCGAAGGTGGTCGGCGACTCCATGTAGAGGAAGCTCGCATCGAGGCCGGTCAGTTGCTTCACGGCTCAAGTATCGCACCCGCGAATGTGACTGGCGCCACGCCGTGCGATGCTGGTTGCGTGAGCAGCCAGCGATCGGACCACGCCGAGCCGACCGAGCTGCACTACGACGAATGGATGAGCGAGAGCGACGCGCTGATCTGGCGGGTGGAACGCAATCCGCTCCTGCGCTCGACGATCGTCGGCGTCTGGATGCTCGACGCCGCGCCCACCCGACAACGGATGGATGCAACCGTCGCCCGCGCCCTCGATCGACTCCCGCGATTGCGTCAGCGCGTGATCGACGACCCGGTCACCACGCCGCGCTGGGAGAACGACCCGTACTTCGACCTCGATGCGCACTATTCCTGGGCCCGCCTGCCGGGAAAGAAGGTCAGGCGCCGCGACGTCCTCGACTTCGCGGCCCGGATGGCGGGTCGATCATTCGATCGTGACCGGCCGCTGTGGGAGCTGGTCGTCATCGACGGTCTGACCAAGGGTCGCGCCGCCGCGGTGATAAAGGTGCACCACGCGATCGCCGACGGACTCGGCATGGTCGAGATGCTCGCGCACCTCGTCGATCTCGGTCCCGATGACACAGACAACACAGGTGATGTCGACGGAGATGACCGCACAGAGCACGCCGCCACGCTGGATGGCGCGCGCACCTCGGCGATCACCCGAATGCCTGGGCGCGCCATCCCCCACCGAGCGGCCACCGAGGCATCGACGGGGCGACGACTCGGGACTGCGACCATGCGGGCGGCGGCCGGCCTCGCCCGCAACCCACTCGGCTCTCTGCAACGGTTCGGCCGAACCACCGAGTCGGTGGCCAGGGTCGTCAAGCCGACGACCACACCGCTGAGTCCGCTGCTCACCGGCCGGTCGATGTCGAGCCGATTCGACAACCTGCGCCGGCCGCTCGCCGAGGTCAATGCCGCAGCACGCGCCGCCGACGTCACGATCAACGACGTGTTCGTCGCCATCGTGCTCGACGGTGTGTGGCGGTATCACCACGCCCTCGGGGCGGAGTGCGATCGGGTTCGCCTGACGATCCCGATCAGCGTGCGCACCCAGGCGGAAGCCGGCGAGGCCACCAATCGCTTCGTTCCCACCCGTCTGGACGTCGATGTCGGCAACCGCAACCCTGCCGAGCGCATCGCCGCAGCGCACCGCACGCTGCGCCGGGCGCAGGAGGAGCCGGCGCTGCCGTACGTGAACGACATCTCTGCGACGATCGGCCGGCTCGGAACAGCGACTGCTGTGACACTGCTCGGTTCGATGATGCAAGGCAGCGACGTCACGGCGTCGAACGTCCCGGGCCCGCAGTTCCCGTTGTGGAGCGCAGGCGCCAAGATCGGCGAGTTCTACGCGTTTGGGCCGCTGGCCGGCAGTGCGATCAACATCACGCTGTTCAGCTATAACGGCACGATCTCGCTGGCGATGCACACCGATCGCGCCGCCGTGACCGACGGCGACCTGCTGGTGGACTCGCTCGAAGCGGCAGCCGACAGCATGCTCGCCGTCGGCTGATCCGCCCGGCGTTTCTCGGACGTTTCGCGATGGCTGAGGGCACGCGCCGGCGCGACAGATAGCGTCGGTGTGCGCCATGGAGCATCTGCCGACGTCCGAGCCGCTGGGCGCCACCCCCGATCCCGCCGCCCGTCGCCGCACGGTGATGTTGCGTGCCTCGCTGGGTGTCGTGCTCGGTGCCGCTGCGGTCGGTGCGTTCATCACCGCTGACTCCGGTTCTCAAACGATCGACACCGCCGAACTCGCTGCGAGCGCGTCCTCCTTGGCCACACAGGCCGCCAACGCAGCCGGCGTCGCGACCGGCGCGGCACTGCTCCCCGACCTCGCTCTCGGCGACGGTGCGCTCGGGCAGAACGCAGCGGAGGGTGACGGTCCGGTCAAGCCCGAACGAGCCGATGGTGGCTGCACGATCGGAGCGCTGTCGTTGCGCTACGGCGCCACCGGCGAGGGCGTGTCATGCCTGCAGGGCGCACTGATCGAGGCCGGCATCTACGACGGACCCGCAAACGGCGTGTTCGACGAGAACACCGTGTCGGCGGTGCAGGCCTTCCAGACGCAAAACGATCTGTTCGTCGACGGTGTCGTCGGACGCGAGAGCGCAATCGAACTCGACGTGTGGCCCGATGAGGAATCCTTCGTCACCCGCACCCCGCCGCCTGCTCCCGGCGCGACCGACCTGTGGGGCGTGGAGCTCTCGCCAGTCGCGTCCGCCGGAGACGACGCACCGCCGCTCCCGGAGAACTCGGGCAGCGGCCGACGCGTCGTCTACGACCGTGCCGGCCAGCGCGTGTGGGCCGTCGCTGGCGACGAGCGGATCATCCGCTCGTGGTTGATTTCGGGCAGCAAATACAGCAACGAGATGCCAGGTACCCATCAGGTGTACAGCCGCTCCGACATGTCGACCGCCTGGAACGGCAAAGCCTGGCTGCCGCAGATGATCCGGTACCAACGCACCGAAATCGGCCACATCGGCTTCCACGCCATCCCGTTGCGCGTCAGCGACAACTCGCCATATCAGGGCACCGACGAGCTCGGCACCCGCCTGTCCGGTGGATGCCAACGCCAGCACAACCTCGACGCAGCATTCCTGTGGGGCTTCGCCGAGGTCGGCACCACCGTCGTCGTGACGTGATCATTGGTCCGCCCTGACTGCGGATCAGCGATCGACAAGCGTGGACGAGCGACGCCAGCAGCGGCTCCTCGCGTCGCTCGCTGCGGCCGTGCCATCGTTCACGGCCGGCGCCGGGAGCGCTCGCGGCCAAGCCTGGCGCGAGGCCGTCCAGCCCGTGGTGCTCGGGCTGGAGTTGAGGCCGAGCAGATCACTACAACAGATCGAAGAGGCGTTGTGCTTGCTCAGCTGCTTTCGCCCGGACTTCGGCTTCGTCGACTCGCGTCGGGCGACCGTTGTCGAGCACTTGCGCACCGTCGACCCATGCGTCGATGGCCCGCACATCGGTGGTGTAGGCGAGGTGCCACGGTTCCATCGACGGATAACTCCAACGCACCTCGTCGTCGAGGGCGGCGGGCATGAGCTGCCAGCCCTGTTCCACCAACGCCCACGAGTCGTCCGGGCTCGCCGCCAGGTCGGCGGCGCGGGCAGCCGCGAACGCCACCCTGAACTCATCGAGCATGTCGGCACCGATGCCGTCAGTCCCGAGCGCGACCCGGTTGGTGAAGCGCTGCGGTGCGGCGTAGCCGACCGAGTTGTTCATGTTCGAGCGTGGGTTGTGCACGATCGTGCCGGCGAGTCCGTGGTCGTCGTCGAGCAACACCCCGTGCACGAGGAGCCAGTCGTCGGTGGTCAAGCCGGCGAGTCGGTCTGCCGCCTCGTTGTCGTCGGGACCCTCGGCGACGTGGATGTGTACGCCGACGCCGTAGCGCGCGGCCAGCGCGGCGGCCGCGTCGAGCGTGTCGGGGAGGCACGTGAACGCGGCGTGAACCCCGACCATGCCGTCGCCCCCAGCGCGCAAGAAACGTTCGTTCTCGGCGAGACCGCGGCGCCCGCCGACGACACCATGACGATCGGTCACCCCATAGGCACAGCGCACGCGCACCCCGACCTCGGCGCACGCGCTGGCGATCACGTCGAGCGACCCGTCGATGGCGTTGGGTGACTCGTGATGGTCGATGATCGCCGTACATCCCGACTGCAGTGCCTCGAGTGCGCCGAGCTTGGCCGACCACTCGAGCATCTCGAGATCGAGTGCCGAGTCGAGGCGCCACCAGATCAGCTCGAGCACGTCGAGAAAGCTGTTCGGCTGATGCGGCGGTGGCGGCATCCCGCGGGCGAGCGCCGAGTACAAATGATGGTGCGCGCACACGAAGCCGGGGGTGCTCGCTCCCTCGCTCATCGACCCTCCCCCAGGCTTACCGCCTCCTGTCGTACGCTAACGGCCATGACCGAACGTGACGCCAAGTCGACCACAGTATGGATCATTCGGGCGGTCATGTATGTCGTGTACGCATTTTTCATCGTGTCGCTCCTGATTCTGTTGCAGGGCTTCTTGCTGCTGCTGCTCGGCGCTGATCCCAACACCGGCTACACCGAGTGGGCCTACCGCAACCTCGATCGAGTGATGGAGCCGTTCCGCGGCATCTTCCAGCCGGTGGAGATCACCGGCGATGCCGTGCTCGACACATCGATCCTGTTCGCCATGGTGATCTACGGCATTCTCTTGCTGCTGACGCGGGCATTCGTCGACTGGTTGACGGTGCGGCTGCACCGGGCTGAACGCCAGCACGACCTCGACCGGGCGGCGCAACGGGCGGCAACCGCGAGCGACGCGGCCGTGCAGTATCACCTGCAGGTCGCTGCGGCGCAGCAGGCAGCCAACGAGCAGGCCGCCCTGCGCGAGCAGGCTGCCCAGCGCGAACAGGCCCAGCAGGCTGCGCCGACCGAACCGGTAGCCGACGCTGGCGAGACGCCCCCGTCCCCGCCGCCACCTCCGGCACAGACCTGAGCCGAACCGTCGAGCCGCAACGCCCGCGTCGTCAGACCGGCGGTTGACTTATCCTGCAAGGCTCTTCGATGACGATTGCGCTTTGGCTCTGTGGCGTGGTGGGAGTGGGACTGTTTCTCTACGCCGTGCTGCGTCGTAAGAACAATGACGTGTCCCGCATATTCTCGGGATTCGCAGTTGTCTGTCCGTGGATCGGCGTTCGGTGGGCTTCTGCGAATCTCGCAGCGAGTGTCATCCTCATGGTGGTCTCGCTAGGTCTGTCTGCGATAGCGGCAACCTCGCTCATACGTTCGGCCGACGCGGACGCGTAGGAGAACGCCCGACACCGGCCACGCTGGCCAGGACATGATCGCCGTGGCGCAGCGCTGACCCTCCCCCACCAGAGCCCCTCGCCCGCCGTGGATGGGGGGCTCCTTCGCGCTACCGCGAGCTGGCGTCGGTCTGCCGTTGCGCAACCCCTCAGGCCGCTCGCCGTGTTGTACCCATAGCTGCGCTTTGCTCGCAGTAAATCCAGTACTGCGGGGCGAGATGCTCCGGACGGTCGGCCTGGGTCGCCACGTGTGCGTACACCACCGTCGACCGCCCCGCCGAGTAGCGATCGAAGTCGTCCTCGTGGATGCATCCCGGGTCGAGCGGCGTCTCTCCGACGGTGGCGCTGCAAGCAGCGCCAGCGCACTCGCAACGGCGTTACGCACGTTGCTTGGCGCGGCGGTTCTTGTCGAACAACTGCCACACGATGGTGACCACGAGCGCACCGATCAGCGATCCGATCACGCCGGACGGCTCGAGCGCCAAACCGTCGCCGGCGATCAGGCTGAACAACAAACCGCCGACGAACGACCCGCCGATCCCGGCGACGAGTGCCATCGCCCAATCGACCTGTCGCGTCCGCCGGCCGAGGATCAGCTGCGCGATCCACCCGATGAACATGCCGCCGATGATGATTGCCAGGATGAGCACGGCAGCACGCTAACAAGCGAGCGCTCACACACCCTCGTCCCTGCCGACGTCTGCTGAGGTCCACCTGCCGTGATCGGTCGATGACTACCCTCTCGCGAACGGGCGCACGTTCGTGCGCCCCGGGAGGAGAACCATGATTCGTACGCTACTCGGAGCACTGGTCGTGTTCCTGTTGGCCACGTTCCCAGCAACGTGGCTGTTGATGCTGTTCCTCGGCAACGCCGGGCTGGCGCTCAGCTACTGGGGTACGTTGCCGCTCGGCATTCTTGTATCGGTGCTGCTCGGCGGCGCCACGGCGCCGTCGTTCGTCGTTCGGTCCTGACCGGCCCCCACTCGTCTCGCCCTCGTCAATCAGGAGATACCGCCATGTCACTCGCCACCATCGCCGTCGAATGGGGCACCGGTCAGGTGCTCTGGTCGATCATCTGGCTGTTCCTGTTCGTCCTGTGGATCTGGGCGCTGATCTTCTTGTTCGGCGACATCTTCCGCAGCCACGACCTGTCCGGCTGGGCCAAGGCACTCTGGGTCCTGTTCATCATCGTGCTGCCATTCATCGGCATCCTCGCCTACCTCATTGTGCGCGGCGGGGGGATGGCCGACCGACAGATCAGCCAAGCAAAGGCCAACGAAGCTGCCTTCGCCGGCTATGTACGGTCGACTGCGGGCGCGCCGACGCAGGCTGATGAGCTGGGCAAGCTGGCCGAGCTGCACGACTCCGGCAAACTCGACGACGCCGAGTACGCAGCGGCCAAGGCCAAGGTGCTGCAGCGCTAACGCGCTACGGCAGCATCCGGCGGGGAATCCGCACTGCGGGCATGTCGTCGTGCATGTCGTCGGCATGCTCTTCAACGTCGGCGTAGGCATTGGAGCCCCACCACGCCGTCGCGCCGTGCAGCACGGCGCTGAGCGCCACGGCGATCAGCGCCGTGTCGGCGATCATCGACGCGCCGCGTAGATCGGACTCGCCAACGATGGCGATGGTCAAGATGATCGTCGCCAGCCCACGCGGACCGAACCATCCGAGGAACAGCTTCGATGGCCAATCGAGGCCACTTCCGATGCATGCGATCAGCACGGCTGCCAACCTGAGGATCACGAGGCTGACCAGCCCGTAGGCCACCTCGAGCGCGGTCACGTCGGTCAACGCGGGACCCAGGAAGGCGCCAAACAGCAAGAAGCTGATCATCGTGAGGGCATCGCCACCGGCCTCGGCGAGTTCGTGAACGTCGCGCACACCGGCGGCGTTCGAAGCCTCATCGACGTCGGCGTTGTCCGGCTCGTCGCTGGCGGCCGACAGCCGGCACACCCTCCCGAACATCACTCCCGCGACCCACGCGGCGATGAACCCCGAACCGCCGAGCGGGGTCGTCACGGCATAGGCGCCGAGCGCCAGCGCCACCACCGAGATCTCCAACCAATAGAACACCGCTAGGCCCCGGCGCGCCGCGCCATCGATCGCTAGCGATCCGACCCATCCGACGCCGATCCCGACGAGCAACGCCACCCCCACTTCGGGAACCAATTCGCTGACGAAGTCGCCGGCAGTCAGCGATCCCTCGGCGATCACCGCCGCTTCAAGAAACACGACGAACACCGGCAGCGCGATTCCGTCATTGAGGCCGCTCTCGACGTTGAGCGCCTGTCGGATCTTCAGCGGTACCCGCGGGTTCGACACCACGGCCTTGCCCAGGGCCGCGTCGGTCGGCGCCAACATCGTCGCCAGCACGGCCGCCTCCCACACCTCGAGGTCGGTCAGCATCAGCAGGGCGCTTCCCCACCCGAACACGATCATCAGCGGCAATCCGATTCCGAGCAGACGGCCCGGGAGCGCCGCATCCTCGCGCCAGTGCGACGAGTTGATGGCACCCGCATCGGTGAACAACACCAACGCCAGCGTCACCGTTAACACCAAATCGATCGTGTCGATGTCGGTCCCGAAGTCGAGGATGTCGAGCACTTCGGGTCCGATCAGCAAGCCGACGGCAGTGAACAGCATCGGACCTGTGATCGGCGACCGCTCCAAGCGACG
Source organism: Ilumatobacteraceae bacterium (assembly GCA_013213745.1). Taxonomy (GTDB): domain Bacteria; phylum Actinomycetota; class Acidimicrobiia; order Acidimicrobiales; family Ilumatobacteraceae; genus JABSQH01. Next base: position 48,683 of record JABSQH010000142.1, read on the forward strand.
CGACGCCAAGCCGTAGAGCAGCATCGCTGTGGCAACAATTGCCGGTGTGTACTCCACGCCCTCCCCCTCTCGAACGCACCGTCGCTGAGCGCGCGCATTCTAGGTACGGGGGCGATGCCGAACTAGCCTCGCACGGCGTGAGCGATGCTCCCACGAACGCGCGGCGCCGACGCCGTGGCGTGTCGATGGCCACCCGGCTCGCTGCCACCGTCCTCGGCGTTGCGTTCGTGTCGCTGCTGGTCGCGACACTCGTCAGCGTCAACGCCGGGCAACGGCTGGGCACGTCGATCTACGAGGAGCGACTCGAAGCGGTGCGCTCGTCGGGTTCGATCGACGTCGCATTTCGCCTCAACTCTCTGGCTTCGATGTCGAGAGCGCTTGGTGCCAGCCCTCAGGCGGCAGCCGCGATCGAGTTGTTCAGCGCCGAGCTGAACATCATCGATGCCGAAGAGACCGTCTCGCGCAGCGATGCCGAGGAGCTCATCGCCTTGTACGAAGAGACGTACCTGGAGCCGTTGCGCGCCAGCGGTGAGAACGTGCAACTGCGCAATGTCGCCAGCGAGAACCCCGGCGCGGTATACCTCCAGTTCGAGTACTCACGCCCGTCGGACACGTTCGACAATCCGATCCTCGTCGACGACGCCGGAGATGGTTCTGAGTGGACCACCACGCACACCGTGGTCCATCCCGTGTACCGCGAGGTCGTCCGCGAGCTCGATCTGCTCGATGTGTTCCTCGTCGACATCAACGGGCGCGTGGTGTACACCGCGGCGAAGCGGCCAGATCTCGGGACGAGCCTGGCGATCGGACCCTTCAGCGGCTCGATCGTTGCCCGCGCTGCGTCGGCGGCGCTCGACGGCCCCGACGACGACGTGGTCGTCACCGACCTGGACTTCTACAACGCCGTGCCCGGAGTGCCCGTCGGCGTCGCCGCCAGCCCCGTGCGCGATGGAGAGGGCGGAATCATCGGCGCCATCGTCTTGACCTACGACGGCCGGGTGTTCACCGACGACCTCACGGCAGTGACCGAGGTTGCTGCGGACGACGAAAACTTCGCCGGCGCCGACCTCTACCTGATCGGCCCCGACGGCACGACGCGCAGCGACCCCCAGCCGTACCTCGCGGCGCCGAGGGCGTTTCTCGACGAGTCGGTCGCGGCTGGAGTGCTCGCGGAGAGCGAGCGTGAGCGCATCGAGCGCAACGGCACCACCATCCTCGTGCAGCCGGCAGTCGACGCCACGTACAACGACGCCCTCGAGGGCGCCACCGGCATCACCGAGGGCAGCAGCATGACCGGGACCGAGGTCGCCAGCAGCGTATCCGCCGTGCCGACCGAGCTCGTCGAGTGGTCCACCGTCAGCGAGATCGGCGTCGAGGCCGCAGAGACCGCCACGCAGGACTTCCGCAACGTGCTGATCGTCGGGTCGGCGATCTTCGTGTTGCTCATTGCGTTCGCTGCGGTGGCCTGGGCGACCAACGTGATGCGGCCGGTGCGCATGATCTCGGATCGTCTCGTGCGACGCGACGACGCCACTCCGCTCGCGATACCCGACCGCAGCCCAGTCGAGTTCCACCGTCTGGCCGCAAGCTTCCGTTCGATGGCGCGGTCGCTGCGGACCCAACGTTCCGAGCTCGCGACTGCTCGTGCCGATCGTTTGACAACGATGGAGCAGATGCTGCCCGCGTCGGTTGCCAAGCGCATCGCCGACGGCAACGTCGAGGCGCTCGACGAGGTACCGAACGCAACCGTGGTGGTGATCGTCGTGGTCGGCCTCGGAGATCTGGCGGTAATCGAGGACGGCGAGCCTGGCGCGCAACGCGCTCTGATCGATCGGTTGCACGCCGAGATCGACGACCTCGCGTTCGAACACGGTGTGGATCGGATCAAGGTCGTCGGCGATGCCTACTTCGGCTCGTGCGGGCACGATCGGCCCTA
>JABSQH010000143.1 GCA_013213745.1 Ilumatobacteraceae bacterium
AAATAATGTATCAAGGCTAATCACTAGCTAGCAGTCAGCTTATCAATAGCCTAACCGCAGCTTTTAACTAATTTCCAGATTGAAAGTTATCAGTTTAATTAAGCAACTGGCTAGCGACTTTTTGTATCATTTTATTAATACCCAAGCCACTTGAAGCTGCGTCCACTAGGATGCGGAACGACCCATGGTTAAGGCGTCTCATTTTATTATGATCAACAACTCTATTTTTCGTCAAAAGTAGTGAGAAAATTAAAAAATATTTTATAAATAGCTATAAAATAATGGCAACTGAGTGCGCTATATAGACCTTAGGTTAATATTTTTTTGCCATATATTTTCTAATAAATGAATGGTGGCTTATTACTGATAAGTCGTAGTAATAAGCCCAAATCAACCATTCTAAATACTAACTCATTGATATTGTGTAAAATAGGATCTATTTCTATATTGGATATTACTGATAAGTCTCAGAAATATAATGTTTTCAGTTTATAAGGTACTGAAAATATGGGATATTAATACGAATTAAATTAGAGTTATGTTTTTAATTCGCATTAAGGAGAAAATAATGAATAAGTGTATTGTTTTACTATTATCAATATTCGTTTCAACAGGAGCAATAGCTGCGAGTATAATTCACCCTCTAGACTTCAAAGGTGGTGACGCAGAAAAAAAGAAAGTAATTCAACAAATAAAATTAAGTGTAAAAAAAACATATAGCCAGATTGGCATGGGAGATCCTTCAACCCTTCGAATGATGGAAAAAGAAGAGCTTAATTCTTTCAAGAAGTTAACTAAAGTCGATAATAGGAAATTACTTGATAATGTAATTCGCCAATATTGTAGTGTCGGAATGTGTAACTACAATACAATTTTCATGATGTACAACGAGCAAAATAAAGCTTCAAAACAAAATTTAACTTGGTAACTCATCAAACATAATAAAAATCAACAAGGACATAACAGTTGGCTACGTGTCACTTTACTACACAATTTTAGCTAACCATTACTTAGCCTGTTATTTAGGCGTTATAATTTATCGAAATATAAGGAGATTTAAAATTGAGTTATGTAAATAAAAATTTATTAAATGATGAAAAGGTCATACATAAAGCGTCTATTCATTGGTTTATTTTTATTCCAAGCATTATAGCTTTTGCTTTAAGTATATTTTTAATAGGGCAAAAAGAAGGGGTGAACGCATTTGGAGCCTTTTTATTTATGTTTTCTATTTATATGTTTATAAAGGCATTTGTAATTAGAAAAACAACTGAATTAGCAGTGACCTCAAAACGTATTATAGCAAAAACAGGGTTTATTCGCAGAAACACTGTTGAGTTGAATCACAATAAGGTAGAGAGTTTTATTATCGATCAAAGTATATTGGGTCGGATTTTTGGCTTTGGTACTTTAATTATTAATGGTACTGGTGGTGGAAAAACCCCAATACCAAATATAGATGCTCCACTTATCTTTCGAAAAGAAGCTATGCAAGCCATAGATACTCAGCAGAACTAAAATTATAACAAATTGCTGAAACGGAAAAATAACAGTTAACCATCGCTTCGAGATTATAGCCAACCATTATTTTCCGATTAGCAAGGCGTTAAGCGTACAGGTAAGTATGAGTAGTATCATAGTTAAAAAACAGCATGTTTTTCCGTCTCGCTCTATTAAGAGGTTTTGTGCAGAAGGCGGAAGTGTTGAAGTATTTAGAAAAGCCTCAGGTAAAAGATTTTTAGCTAAACCTAATAACACGGTGTTTTGGGTTAATCGAGTGTGGGATCAATCAACTGAAAAAAGTTTTGGTAAGCGTATCGAAGACGAATTTCAATCTGTAACCGAGAAAATATTACAACGTGGTTGTTATGAAATACCAAAGGATCAGCATCGAGTTATTACCCGCTTCTTGGCTTTATGGAAATATCGTGCAGCTCTGGATAGCGAAGAACGACTCGTAAATGAGGCTTCTAAACTTACTTCAACAGTGACAGAGCTGAATGAAAAAAATCATTTAGATGAGTTACATGTACATTATGTAGATGAAAGTGGTACGTTTCCAGCAAGGAACATAAGAGGCTTTGAACTACGAGGGCAAGTTATGATGTATGAAAGAAGTTATGACAATTTAAATTGGTGCTTAGTTAATAGTCCTCACCGAGACTTAATCGTTCCTGATACACCTGAAGATGATCTATTTATCCCCATAACACCATCTATGTGTTTACTTACAGGCCAACCGGTACACGAATTATCACTAGATCAATCAATTGATGCTAATACAAGGTCATTTATAAAATCAAAGGATATAATATTTGGTAGAACTGTTGCAGAGTACGCTTAACAAGTGACTATGGTAATTATCAATACAAAACCTAATCCAAATCAATATTGCAGGTTAAATGCTAATGTCAGCAAAGTGGTAAAAGTGAGCATTATCTTTTAACCAATGGATAGTTAAAATAAGTTTACCGCTAATGACCTCTTGGTGGTATTTAGCGACGTTTTAGTGATATTGTTCACGCAATAAATTTGTAAATAAAAACGCTATACATGTGCT
>JABSQH010000144.1 GCA_013213745.1 Ilumatobacteraceae bacterium
CCTGCAGTTCCACCGGTTAGAGCTAGTGTGGTTATTATAGGTATTTGCTTAGCTACTTCTTGTGCTACAAATCTTCCAAAATTACCAGGTTGAAAAGCTCCTCCTCTACCAAATCCATCTGCATGAAACTGCACTTCTCTACCATATTGTGCTTTTACACCTTCTTTCCAATAACTATAATCATCATATTCACTAGCGAAAGCTTCATCCCACTCATCCCAAAACTTAGTAAATTCGTTTTCTTCACCTGTAAACATTTGTAAGCCTTCACCTGCATACATCATAACACTAGCTGGATTACCAATTGGAATGTATTTAGAAGCTTTCATACCTAAGTAACCTATACCTACACCTATATCAGCAAATGTTAAACCTAATGTAGTCCAAGAACTGGTCCAAGTATTGTAATCTTTTTCTAGTAGTTTTATATTAGCATCTATATCACCAACATCATCTTGTATCTTCCATATCTTATCTCTTCTCTTTGCTAACGCTTTCCATTGTAAATCTCTTCTATCTTTCGCTGCAACATAATCATTAAATAGTTTTTGAGAAACCATTTTACCATTGCGCAATCTAAAAAGCTCTTCTGGTGGTACACCTTCTGTCTCAAATAATGCGTCTGGATCATTGTATGTTTGCTCAAAAAATTCAACAGTGGCTAAATCTGGAGTAAGTTTATTATACTCTCTAATTTCAGCTTCATTAACAGATTGTAAACCCATAGCTGTTTGAAGCTTAGAATCTTTAGTAACAATAGATCCATAAGCTGCTAATGCTTGAGTTTTATTTGCGTTATCAGCTTTCCATAAATACTCGTTTAAATTAGCGTCAATAGCTCCGTTTTTATAATCACTATAAGCTTTCTGAGCTACAGCTTGCTTAACCATATCTTCCGTTACGGGTATATTGTACTTACTATATGTATTTTCTAAAGCTTGTTTAGTTCTTTTATATAATTCACTATTTTCTCCTACAGCAATAAATTCTCCATCGCCCCCTGTTGTTCCAACTTGTTCTCTGCCCATTACAGATCCTTGCAAGCGTATTAAATCGTTACGAACTAGTTTTCTAGTTTTTGTCTTTTTTGTTGCAGAAGTTATATTTCCTTTTTCGTCTCTATCAAAATCTTGATACTGTTCATATCTCGGATATTGGTCAGTTAAAAGTTGAGATACTTTATCTCTAACTTCTTTAGTATCCCAATTATCCAAGTCTTCTTTTGTTAAAAGACCTTTTACTACTAAGCTACCTTGCTGAGTCATGTAGAACTCGGAATAACGCCCTGGTTCTGCTTCTAAAAAAGCTTTTTCTTGTTCTATCCACTTTTCGTATGTGCCTTTAAATAACTCTGGATTATATGTAAATTCTTCACTTATCTTTCCGTCTTTATCAGCTACATATTGCACTAAACCTATACTATTTAAAGTGTTTTGTTGGCGTTTATCTAAGCCTATTCCGCCTAAGTTTACATTTTCAGAGTTATATGGTGTGTTTATTAATTGATAGTATTGTTGAGTAGTTCCAGCAAATTTTCCAGCTACTTGTTTTAAATCTATACCGTTTTTATTTATAAAGTTTGTTAAGTTTATTTTTTGGTTTCTTACTTCATTATTTACATTACTTTTATCAGTAAAAGTAGTACGACCTTGTATACCACCATATATACTTGTAGTTTCACCATTTGGAGCTGTTACAATTATTTCTCTACCATCAATGTTTGTACCTTCTATAGTTTCTCTTTTACCAGACTTTTCTTTAAATTTATATCCCGGATACTGCGTTTGTAAAACTTGTACAAGATTTTCTTGTGTAGTACCATCCCACTCATCTTTAGTTTTCCACAACTGATTACCTAAGTCGTTGTCTACATCTACATCACCTTCTGAAGCTA
>JABSQH010000145.1 GCA_013213745.1 Ilumatobacteraceae bacterium
ACACATCGAGAATGTATCACTTTTTCTCTGAAACCTATTCGACGTGTGTCTATCCGCAAGCAGGTGCTACAAGGTGTTGCCTTTAGGTACACACCTGGATGGGGGCGTCGAGCGATCACTAAGACTCGAGCCCTAGTGGGAAGTTGCTCCATTGCACCTACCGGAGTTTAATGAACCGCTACGGGGGTCACCTAGTGGCCTACCGACATTCTCATTTTTGAGTGAGAAGTGTGGCGTTCGCGCCCACTTCTATAGAATAATATGATGAACTACCCCTAAAATGATTTTTCCGTAATTAAAAAAAACGAGTTGTACAAACTGTTTTTGATTTTTTCGGATCCCCTCCGACACATCTACACGCACCATAATTTTTAGCGAATAAATCCCACAACTTAAAAAGTTACGTCCATGGCATTGTTTTTTTTGGCGGATTTTTGGGGATGGGCGGATTTTCCCCGGCACCCGGTTCCTGGGTCGGATTTGGGCCAAATGTGCCTAAAATCTGGACCTAAAAATTATTTTTCCGTAATTAAAAAAAATGAGTTGTACAAATTTTTTTGATGTTTTTCTGATGCGATCCGCATCGCCAACGCGCTCCGCAAATCTTAGCGGATAAATCCCATAAATAAAAATTTAGTATTTTTTTGGTGGGTTTTGGGCGGATTTTGAGGGTGGATCTGGGTCCCGGATCGGATTCGGCCCAAATGAGGCTCCGATTTCAGGAAACGACCTAAAAATAATTTTTGCGTAATTATAAAAAATGAGTTGTACAAAAAATTTTGACATTTTTCGAAGCCGATCCGCATCACCTACGCGCTCCGCAAATTTTAACGCGCAAGTCTTAAAACTAACAACGCTAGGACCACAAAACCGTTTTTTGGGGTTCCCAGATCCCGCCACCACACCCGCACCTGAGCCGAGACTATATACCCCCAACCAAATAGTATTTTTGACTAAAAATTGCTAAAAAGTGTAGGTTTGGGGTGAATTATTGTGTGATTGAAGACATGACCATATGGGCCCACTTTTGTGTCAGGTTCCGGATTCCGCACTTCCTGGTTCCCTGGGTAATTTTTATCGGCCAGGCGCGTTGGCAAATACTTCAACCTGACAACACTTTTTTCCTGCAGGAATTCGAAGGGGGGAGTTAGTCAAAGTTAGTATATCCCCCCCTTCGATTTGTCTCAGGACTAAAAAGGTAAGGAATTCGAAGGGGGAGATGCGAGATTGGTGTGTTCCCAAAAATGCTCTAACTTCGTCAATTCTTGTCCATATGCGCCCAAATTTTTGTGAGGTTCCGGATTTCGTAACTAATTTAGGAATTGGGTAAACTAAGATTCCAAGTCCAATCGCAAATACTTCATTCCACATCAGCTTTTTTCCTGCAGGAATTCGAAGGGGGAGTTAGTATATATAGTCTATTTAGTATATCCCCCACCCGACCAGAAATCCCCAAAAATGCACTATTTTTGCCCTAAAATTTTGATTTTTGTCGAGACATGATGGATTTGGATTCTGAAAACGGTTATGTTAGTTTTGGCTATCGACGAATTATTCCGTGCGCAAATTTTGTACAAAGATATTAAAAATTGAATGCGCTAGATCAAATGTTCTGTTTTTTTTTTTTGAAAATTTCACTAAGTCCCAGAATCGGATGTGCCATTATAATTTCCCTGGACATGCACGTTGGACTTTTCCACATCTATAAGGACCAAACTTGGATTTTCAGCCGAAAATTCGAAAATTGGGAGTTCGTCGGAACTCACTCTAAATGTGTTTGGTTACTTACTGATGGCTTCCTATAAGCATGCGACGGCTGCTTGGAGGTCATAAGGCGACTCAACTGTTTGTTGAAGGTTTACTGGAGTTCACACTTGCTGGACTCTTGCACCCACCTGACTCAAACTAGTTGGTAACTTGAAGCGAGTTTGATTTGGGCGGATTCGTCCATTTTCAAGTCTCACTAATGAGGTTCCGTATTAATACCCTTTGGGTAACAATATTGTTTGAACTCTCGGCACCCGGCTTCGCGGACCCCTCTCGCCTTCGGGTTTGAGTACAGGGTTGTTCGCAATGGAGCTTGTGCAACTAAGGGCGGACGTAGGGCATTGCTTTGGTACATACCTTAGCACTTGCACCGCATCGTCTTGCAAGCCCTAGTAAAAGATCAAAGACGAAGGCCCGGGCTCCAATCCATGGGGTCTTGATTAACCCAGTGGGAAGCGAGTGTAAACTCCTACCGACAACCTTCGTGGT
>JABSQH010000146.1 GCA_013213745.1 Ilumatobacteraceae bacterium
AGTAACAAACCAAAAGATAAAACGTTAGACTGGTTTAAAACAAGAGGTATATCTAAAGATACGTTAGAAGAACTAAAGGTTAGTGTAGGTAAAGAATACATGCCACAGACCGGTAATACCGAGAATACTATTCAGTTCAATTATTATGTAGGTGGACAACTTACTAATATTAAATACCGTGATGCGCGTAAGAACTTTAAATTATATAAAGGCGCTGAAAAAGTATTTTATAATATAGACAATATTGTAGGTCATGATACCTGTATTATAGTTGAAGGCGAAATGGATGTATTAGCTTTACATGAAGCTAATATACCTAATGCTATATCAGTACCTAATGGTGCTACACTAAACAGTAATAACTTAGATTATTTAGATAACTGTATTGATTATTTTGAAGACAAGAAAAAGATAATCATTGCAGTTGACAATGATCCACCAGGTCAAGCGTTACAAGCAGAACTTGTACGTAGACTAGGTGCAGAGACTTGTTACTTAGCTACGTTTGACGATTGTAAAGATGCTAACGAGTATCTATTAAAGTACTCAGCTAAAGAGCTATTGTCACGTATTATAAATGCAAAACCAGTACCGTTAGAAAACGTTACTACATTTAGAGATATAGAAGATGAAATTACAGACTTTGTTAGAAATGGCTTTAAGCGCGGTTATACTGTTGGGCTCAATAATTTTGATGATATATTTAGTACTTACACTAAGCAGTTCATTACAGTTACTGGCATACCTAGTTCAGGTAAATCAGACTTTGTAGATCAAATGTGTGTAGGTTATAATAAAGAGTATGGGTGGAAAACAGCTTTTGCTAGTCCAGAAAATGCTCCTACATATTTACATGCTCACAAGCTTATGCGTAAAGTATGGGGTGATATGCCTAACAAAGGTCATATCGGCGGAGCTAAATGGAACGAAGTAGCTAACCATGTTAATGATAACTTCTTTTTTATAGACATGGAACGTTATACACTTGAATCTGTATTACGTAAAGGTGCAGAGCTTGTAAAACGCAAAGGTATTAAATGCTTAGTTATAGATCCATTTAATAAAGTTAGAGACGTAGACTGTACAACAGAAGACGTTAATAGATATACAATGGAGTATTTAACTAAGATCGAAACTTTTGCAAAGAAATATGATGTGCTAGTATTTATAGTAGCTCATCCTACTAAAATGTATAAAAACAATGAAGGTAAAATTGAAGAGCCAACAATGTACAATATTAAAGGCGGTGGTGAATGGTACGATGCTAGTTATCACGGTTTACTTGTGCATAGGGATTATGAAGCTAAAACGACTAAAGTTAAAATACTTAAATGTAAGTTTCAAAACTTAGGAGAAAATGGCGCTGAAGCTTTCTTTACTTGGGAACCTAAATCAGGTTGTTTTGTACCTCACATATTGCCTGAAATGGAAGAGGCAATGCCATGGGAATAGGAAAGAAAGTAGAATGGAAACCTCCATTATGGAATAAAGAAAACACTGACGCTTATAAATGGTGTATAAATCATGGCGTAAAAATATACTCCGTGCCTTGCGGTAAAGGTTTTAATAATAAGACCTGTTGGATAGAGGTAAACGTAAACGGAAGAACAAAACGAAGTCCAAATACTTATGGTCCAACTGAATTATGGCCTAAAGTTATGGAATTATATAAATTTTATTATGACAAAAACGTGGATAAATAAATTTAGAAATGCAGATTATGCTTTTGATTATTGGTATCAAATAATAGAAAAATATGGTATTAAGTTTGCAGGTACCAAAGCTTTATTTAATATAGGTTTTGAGCTGACACACCCATATGAACGAAGTATTAGTTCCGGTTATAGAAACTGGAAACAAGATTATGCTTTTGCAGAATGGGAATGGTATTTATCAGGCGATCGTAATATTAAAAAGCTAGGCGAATTGTATGGTAAAGTACCTGAAATATGGAAATATATGGCGGATGATCACGGTAATGTTAACTCTAATTATGGTTGGCAATGGAATAGAATGTATCAACTTGACTATGTTATAGACAGATTAAGGCTTGATAAAGATACAAGACAAGCTACAATATCTATTTACGATGGTAAAGAACATCCATTATACCATAGAGACACGCCATGTACATACGCAATACAGTTTACAATTGTTAATGATAAACTACATATGTGCGTTACAATGCGATCTAACGATCTCTGGTTTGGTTTTTGCAATGATCAATACTGTTTTAGTCAACTACAAGAATTAGTTGCATCAGAGACAGGATATGAAATTGGTTCATATTTTCATTTTGCACACAATTTACATTTATACGAAAGAGATTTAGGTAAATTTAAAAGACCAGATAATTTAGCACAACGTAAAGCAGATTACTATGGATAATTTAACATATTATATTTATCATATACCAGGTAAAAAGATTGGCGTAACACGTGATCTTAAGTACAGGGTTACACAACAACAAGGGTATAGCCTAGATGAGTATGAAGTTCTAGATCAAAGCACAGACATCGATTATATATCGAGCCGCGAGTTAGAACTTCAAAAGTCTTATGGCTATAGAGTAGACCACAAACCTTATAAACAATTATTTAAAATGAGAATAAACGCAACAGAACAAACAAGTACATTTCCTGTTCCATTAAACAA
>JABSQH010000147.1 GCA_013213745.1 Ilumatobacteraceae bacterium
CGCTGGCGTCACCAGCGTCTTGAACTTCGCGCCAACCGTGATCGCCGTGCCCTCCGGGATCTCGGTCCGCAAGGTCGATCTCGCCGTCGAACTCCAGATTCTGAGCTACTACGAACAGCGCCGAGCCGGCAGCCAACAGGGCGGTTTACGCGCTGTGCCCGGTGGCCGCGGTCGAGGCGCAAGCGCGTAGGCTGAGCCCATCATGTCGATCCTCGTCGTCGGTGTCAGCCATCGCAGCGCTCCGCTGCCGCTGCTCGAACGAATCACCATCGCCGACGACGCGATGACCAAGGCGATCACCCACCTCGCTCGCCGCGACACCATTCGCGAAGCCGTGGTGTTGTCCACATGCAACCGCACCGAGGTGTACGTCGTCGCCGAGCTGTTCCACGGCGCCTATGGCGACATCCGCGATTTCCTCTGCGAGCAGTCGGGTTTGCACGTCGACGAGCTCGCTCCGCATCTGTACTCCCAGCACGACCGGGCCGCTGTCGAGCACCTGTACGACGTGACCGCCGGCCTCGACTCAGCCGTTCTCGGTGAGAGTGAGATCCTTGGCCAAGTGCGGGGTGCGTGGGATGCGGCGCAGCGCGCCGGCGGTGCCCGCTCCTCGCTGAACCTGTTGTTCCGCAGTGCCGTGGAAGCCGGAAAACGCGTCCGAACCGACACTGCGATCGGACGCGGTACGGCGTCGGTGAGTCACGCTGCGGTCGAGATGATCGCCGACGTGCGAGGCGACCTCACCGATCGCTCGGTGTTGGTGATCGGCGCGGGCACGATGGGAGACGGTGTTGCCGTCGCCCTCCACGGAGCCGGTGCCAGCGACATCGTCGTGGCCAACCGAGCGCGCGCTCGTGCCGGAGCGCTCGCCGATCGGATCGGTGCCCGCGCAATCGACTTCACCGACGTTCCTGCGGCGATCGAGACGGTCGACATCGTGGTCACCGGAACCGGGGCCGGCCAACCAATCCTCACCCTCGACCAATTGTCGTCGGTGCTGGATGCTCGTGACGAACCGCTGTTGATCGTCGACATTGCCGTGCCGCGTGATGTCGACGATGCGGTAGCCGCTCGCCCCGACGTCGAGGTGCTCGATCTCGACGACCTGCGCGACTGGGCCGACCGCGGCATCGTGCAGCGGGCCAACGAGACCGCAGACGTTCGTCGGATTCTTGCCGAGGAGGTCGATCGCTTCAGCCTCGAAGTGACCGCCCGACAGGCGGCACCGTTGGTCGCCTCGATGCACTCTGCAGCCGAGCGGGTGCGCGCCAGCGAGATCGACCGTTTCGAGTCGCGTCTGGCTGCGCTCGACGATGAGCAGCGAGACGTCGTCGACGCAATCACGCAAGCGATCGTGGCCAAGCTCTTGCACGAGCCGTCCGTTCGGCTCAAGCAACAAGCGGGTACCCCGCAAGGCGAGCGCAATGCCGCCGCCGTGCGCGATCTCTTCGACCTCTGAATGACCCCAACAGGGCACCCCTTACGTGTCGCCACGCGCGGCTCGCGCCAGGCCACCGCACAATCGAACGCGGTCGCCGCGTCGATCGAAGGGGCCACGGGGCGTCCGGTCGAACTCATCGTGGTCGAGACGGTCGGTGACCGCCAACAGGACGTACCGCTGCATGCCATCGGCGGGCAGGGCGTGTTTGTCAAGGAAGTACAGCGGGCCGTGCTCGATGGTCGCGCCGACATCGCCGTGCACTCGGCCAAGGACCTGCCGTCGGCACAAGAGCCGGGTCTGACCATCGGAGCGCTGTGTGCCCGGCGCTCGCCCCACGATGCGCTCGTCGGTGCACCCCTTGCCGAGCTGGCTCCCGGTGCGACGGTGGCGACCGGCTCGGTGCGCCGGCGTGCGCAGCTCGCGGCGGCTCGCCCCGATCTTCAGTTCGTCGAGTTGCGCGGCAACATCGACACCCGTCTCACGAAGCTGCCCCCGGGCGGCGCGTTGGTCATGGCGGTCGCTGCGTTGGAAATCGTCGGGCTGACCGAGCGCATCGCCGACGTGC
>JABSQH010000148.1 GCA_013213745.1 Ilumatobacteraceae bacterium
ATCATGAATGCTGACATCCTACAGGCTGCTATAAACAAACAGTATGCCATCATGAACAATGATGACGCTTCGTTTAAAGTCCAGTCAGATGCAGCTACAAGCCTAATGGTTAACCTTCGTCCACCAGAAGCTAAAGAAGTTAAACTTGAAATTAAAGTTGAGCAACATTCTTATATTGATGACCTCCGTGCAAGTGCTAATGCCTTTGCTAGTAAACAGATAGAGAAGATTGTTGAAGGTGTGGTTACTGTAGAGGAAGTGGTACAGTCAGATTTAATTATAGATAACGATATAGATGAGGATTGATTAAAAAGTATACATACTGTTATAATAGAGTCTTTTATTAATTAGGTGACTATTATGATTTTAACTGCAAATGGCGATTTCTTGGTTAAACCGGAGGTAGTAGGAATGAATGCTGACACATTTATTGTTTACGTCTCCGGCACTATAGATGGTGCAGTGATGCAACTTCGGTATAAAGATGAGGGCGGTAACTGGGTTAATCTAGAAAACGGATTACTAGTTATAGATACACAGAATAAAGTAGAAGCTGGCAGAGGAGCTTATATACATTTGAATATTTCAAATGCCGGAGCATCTACTGAGATATTCGTAACAACACGAGGCTTAAACTAATGCCTATCGTCAATAATAATAAATTCAGTACAATACTCCAAGACCCTAATATAGACTTCACTGGGGCTGTTGGAGGCATGGCAGATTATAATGATACTGCTACTGCTTCTACACCTATAACTCTAGTAGCAGATACTTGGACTACTATAACCAACGATGGTCTAGGTTCATTTACTAACTTAATCCACTTCCCTGTAGATGTAACATCTCTAATGAATACACCGGCTGGCTCGTTCGATTTCTCTGAACTACCTCTTGGCTGTGTTGTAATGATTCGTAATGATATGACAATTACGCCTACCAACAATAATACTTTACTTGAAACTAGATTACAGTTAGGAACAGGGGGTAATACTTATACTCTTGAAACTACTCTTGGTCGTTTAGATAGTGGTAGCGGTATTCCTTACCGTTTCAGTCTTAGCCCTATGATGATTTATATGGGCGATTTGAATACAAGGGATAATCCAGTCCTCTTACAAGTTCGTTTGTCAGGTGGCGGAACTTTAGTTAATGCTGGTTCATCTATTGGAGTACAATTATAATGTCTATTAAAATTTTTAAAGATACTGAGGCCAATGCCGTTTTCATTGAAGACAATAATGGTGCACAGTTTCTAAATAGTTTACAAGCCCGAGTACAGTCAAGCGCTATATCAATTCTAGATTTATCTCGCAATATTGATTTAGCTACCTCCGTTCCTCATACAGATTTCATAGATGAAAATGATACTGTATATGCAGGCGATGTGACTGCTGTGGTCAATACTTTAAATTCTTTGTTTCTTAGTACTGGCACGCCTACTAGTAACGTTCCTGTAATCACGTCCACCCTCACTGTTAACTCAGTAGAAGGGGATGTAATCAATTATGAAATGATAGCAACTTTCGGTGTGGGTTATGAGTGGACAAACTTACCCGCTGGACTTACTACTGTAGAAGGGAACATACGTAAACTTATTGGCGGCTCTTCGTTAGCTGCTGGTACTTATACGCCTACCATGAAAGCTATTAACTATAATGGAGAGGATTCAGAAACCTTAACTATTACCATCGCTAATCCAGCTTTCTCTAATACTAAGAGCGTTAAGTTTAACAACAACGATTACTGCGATGCTGCGGCATCTACAGCCAACCCGCTACATCGTGCATCTAATGGTGCTGGTTCAGGCGATGCTTGGACAATAGCATGCTGGTTCAAAGCCGGAACCAATACTAACTCTGAACAAACTATTGTTATGTTTGGTGGCGGTACTCAAGGTAGTGAAGGTCGAGTACAGCTATGGCATGACGGTAGTACTAACGATGAACACCTAAGGCTTCGTATCGGTACTGATAACGACTATATAGAATTACATACTCCTGATGACGGTATCGTTATAGGTACTTGGGTTCACATAGTGGTTACTTATGATGGCGGTACAACTGGTGATGACCAGAATGACCTTAGTGACTATTATGGCCGGTTCGAGATATTCCTTGATGGTGCCAGCGTTACCTTAACCAACTCTAACAGCAATGATGGTTGGGCCGGTTCAATAGTAGATGACTTCTTTACTGTCGGTCGTAATGGTTCTAGTTCTAATTACTTACGCAATAACGCTAACATAGATGAACTTGCTCTATGGGCTAGTGACCAAACAGCTAACATTGCTGCCATATATAATTCAGGCACTCCTCATGACTTATCGTTATTAGGTACTGCTCCTACTCATTGGTGGAGAATGGGCGATGGTGATACTTTCCCTACCTTAACCGATAGTATTGGTTCACTGGATTTAACTATGAATTCTATGACATCAGCAGATATAGTAAATGACGTTCCATCGTAATAGCTTGAATTTATTTTATCTAGCTGTTATATTAGCTATTCGATTAAATTATTAGGAATACATAACATGAAAGCTGTAAAATTTTTAAACCAATATAAAGAGAAAGAAGTTGTTGTACTTAAAATCTCTGCTGTCGAACAGGCTGCTGCTACTACTGCAATCCCTGACGGTACTCAAACTGTGCAAGTTACATTTGCTGGTTTAGTTACTACTGCAACAGGTGCTATTGTTGCCGCTGCTGCTGGCGATGATGCGACTATCACTGTATCAATTGATGGCGTTAACTACTTCTCTCCAGGCACTGTAGCAGGTACTGCTGTAGTTCTAGGTTGTGATGATGGCGGTGTGTTAGTTATCACTGACCATGTTAAGTACGTTAAAATCGTAACTGCTCAAGTAGCTGCTACTGAAACTGTATCGTTTCATGTATCGTGCGTATCTGAATAGTTAGTAAGTACTAACCTATAATCTAAAAATCCTCTTTATTGAGGATTTTTCATATTTGGAGTATAGTGTAGGTTTTAAACAATCAAGGATACTAACTCATGTCAGAGATACTAGAATTAGACCTCGACCTAGACGATTGGGACGAGGACGAAAATTTCGAATTTGAGAAGGCACCTACTGTATTGGAACATTTAGCTAAGGTATCGTATGGGGCAGACAGCTGCTACGTGCCTTCACAATTTGCCGTACAGTTCGTTGACTTCATTAAACAGGTGAATGGTCAGGGCGGTGAATCTCACAAATCCCCAGTGGTCCACTATAAGATGTTGGATACCATTTCTAACGGCGAAGAAAAAATCATTAATATGTGCCATCGCGGTATGGCTAAAACGACCGTGATGGGCGAGTACTTATATCTATACATTGCTGTGTATAATGAGATACCCGGCTTCGGTGACGTTGACCTTTGCTTGTACGTGTCGGATAGCATCGAGAATGGTGTTAAGAATATGCGTAAGAATTTAGAGCATCGGTGGGAAAACTCAGATTTCCTACAGTTCTACTTACCTAAGAAAGG
>JABSQH010000149.1 GCA_013213745.1 Ilumatobacteraceae bacterium
AACGTGCTGCGTTGGCTCGGGCCCGCAGCGAACAACAGGTCGTCGATGCCATCACCGCCGCCCGCGCCAAGAGTGTTTCGTGGCAGCGCATCGGCGACCTGCTCGGCACATCAGCCCACGCAGCTCAACAGCGCTACGGCGCAATCGTCGAAGCCGGGTGATATCGCTCGGGTCGACCCGCGCGCGAGGTGCCGAACGGGTGGAGCGGTGATGTTTAACGTCTGTTGATACAGAGTGGTCGTTGGCAGAGTTCGCTGTCGCGAGCGCTTGGGTCGAAGCGTCTCAACGTCAGCGCCGGGGGAAGCTGCGTGGATCGTTAAGTCGGGATTTGTTGCAACGTTTTGGTCGGGTTGTGCGCCTACCGGTGTGAGATGGTGGACGACGCAGTGGTGAGTGGTGGTGTGGCCGGGACGTTTGAGGAGTTCTTTGCGACGCGCTTTGCGGAGTTGTCGCGTCTGGCGTTCTTGTTGACGGGTTCGTCGGCGGTAAGCGACGAAATCGCTCAGGATGCGTGCGAGCAAGTGTTGCGACGGTGGGACGAGGTTGAGCATCCGCGTGCGTATGCGCGGCGGGCGGTGATCAGTGGGGCGCGGTCGTGGGGTCGTCGCAGGAGTCGTCGTGTTTCGTATGCGGTCGCCGAGACCGATGGTGCCGTCGGTCTGGATGCTGATGCATTAGCAGTGCGGGACGTGTTGGCCGACCTTCCCGTGGCCGAGCGTGAGGTGCTGGTGTTGCGGTTCTTCGCTGATCTGCGGGTGGATGACATTGCGTCTGCGCTCGACATTCCGGCCGGCACGGTGAAGTCGCATATTCATCGTGGGTTGGTGCGTATGAAGAAGGAGCTGTCGTGACTGACGACGAGTTCGTCGATACCGAGCTGCGTGTGCGCGCTGCGCTTGACCGAATCGCCTCGACACACTCGCCGCGTCCGGTATCTGAGATGGCGATCGACGAGGTCGCCGGGCCGCCGCGACCGGCTTGGAGGCAGCGGTGGATGCTCGTTGCGGCCTCCGTTGCGGTCGTTGCGGCTGGGATTGTGGCGTTTGCGGTTGTCCGGGTTGTGCAGGACGACTCGGGAGTGGATCCGGCGACAACAGTCGTCGATACCGAGGTGGACTTGCCGTCGACGACCACACTCGACACTGACCGGGAGGTGCCGGCGCCCACGGTGACCACTGATGTGGATGCTTTCGGCGAGGTGCGATTCCCAGTCGACACGTTCGGATTGAACGCCACGTGGCTCATGGAGTGGAGTGATGGCTTCTTGGCGGTCCATTGGCGCAACGAGGCAACCGGCGCGCCCGAATTCGCGGTTCAGTTCTCGGTCGACGCCGCGACGTGGGAACCGCTGCCGGTGTCGCAACCGCCCGGCATTTCAAATCCCGTTCATGTGACCGCCGTTGGCGAGCGGTTGGTCGTGGCCGGACGCCTTGACGAATCAAGCACCGAGACGGTCGGCAGCGGTGAGGTCCTGCGCGTCGCCTCGTCGACCGATCTGGAGTCGTGGACGACCCAGGACTTCGAGGTGACGCTTCCGGCCACCGAGTCGGGCGACCTCGCCTTCATCCCGTTTTTGACCCCGCGAAGCTTCGCTGTGAACGCAGACGGCTGGGTGTTCGAGATTCAACGCTTCTTCTCCAACCTCGATCCGTTGGAGTACCTGCCTGCCGAGTTCCCGGAAGACATCGGTCGGGGCGGCTACCTCCTACGGTCCGACGACGTGGGACTCCAGCTGACCACCACGGTGCCAAGCGGCGACATCCCAGCCGGCACTATCTACACGTTCACCTGGGAAGAGCTCGATGTCACACCCGAGCAGGTGCCGTATCTCACCGAGGAGATCCCTGCCGTAGAGACGTGGGCCGCCCGCTGGGACGGTCAGCCCGTCCGCGCCGACACCGACGCTCCCACAGGCGGGACGGTGGCCTCCGCCGACGGATTCATCCGATGGGACCACCGCATCCATTTCTCTCCAGACGGCCTCACTTGGACACCAGACTCAGCCCCTGATCCAACAGGCGCAATCCAAGACGCCTTCGCGATCGACAACGGCTTCATCGCGATCGTCGCCAACCAGTACGGAGAAACCGAGCTCTACCGGCTCGACAGCACGGGCGCCAACCCCGAACGCGTCATCGTTGACGCTCCGATCTCACCGTCCCTTGCGCTCGGAAGCGGACTGTTTCCGTCCACTCCTCTGGAACGCGCGACCTTCCTCGGGCTCGGCCGCCACGATCTCGCCCCACTCGTGGTCGAGGTCGACGGCTACCGGCTCATCGAGGCCACCCGAACCGTCACGGTTGTCGAGATCGACACCGGCGACACGGTCTACTTCAGGCGATTCAACGAGGGCTCCCCGACCCGCGACACCAACTTCGCCTTCACCGGTGACGCAATCATCGTCACCGACCCGGTAACGGGCGACACGATCGTCGAGATTCCGCAAGCGCTCCGCCAAGAGGCCATCAACGACGCGTCGTCCCCAGCCGACACCGCAGACGAGAGCGAACCCACCGAACCAGACATCATCGTCTTAGCCACGCGCGACGGCGTGAACTTCCTCACCGCACCGTTACCGAACGCCGGCGTGGACACCGTCCAAGGCGGCGACCTGCTCGCCACAACCGACGCCTACGTCCTCGCACGCAGCGGTGACGAGTGGATCCGATACGACCTGCCGTAGTAGCCAGCCGACCGCGGCGGGACACAACCAACGCCAACGCGAAACCCTCGATAGCCGTCGCAGGCCGCTCCGACAGGCCCGACATCGATCGAACGGCCCACGACCGCCCCATGTCGGCGCCCCGCCACACAAACTCACGCTTGCGCCGGAACCGGCCACGGCCGATCGCGCCCGGCAGCGCGTATCGCCACCGTCTCGCTGGACGCGCATCTCCGAGTGGGCGATCCGAGCTGGACGTGCCGATTCCGGACGGTGTGTATGTCTTTCGGCAGGGCGACGTTTCCAGGCGCCTGCCATATGGGATACCATATGGTCATGGCCCGACGCGAGGTACTCGTCCAACTCGATGATGACCTCGTCGAACGACTCGACGCACTGGCCGCCGACCTCGGCACCAACCGCTCCGAACTCATGC
>JABSQH010000015.1 GCA_013213745.1 Ilumatobacteraceae bacterium
CTCCATTTGTGACGGTGAGTGTTGAGAATGGGTCTAGAAGTGTGCTCCCGGCAAACATGGACAGGTTCGTGATGGTACGGCCTTGAAGGTCCTGGATAAACAGGACCGAAGCTCCACCCGCGACCGAAGCTCCACCCGCCACGGAGGCCCCTCCAGCGGAGGAAGCGCCTGCGGCCACCAGCCTCTTCGACGGAGTCCCGTTACCCGACGGCTTCACCGAGACGAATCGAGAGGCGATCAACGAGGGCGGCGAACACATCTGGGGTACTGCCCCCGGTGAACCCGCCGACATCATCGCAGCACAGCAGAGCGCAGTCGAAGCTGCCGGCTGGACGATCCAGGGATCCGGGGGAGACCCGTTCGGCGGGTTCGGCGGCGGATTCCAGGCCACGGCGCCGGACGGCAGGTTCTTGAACAACCAAGTCGGCGGTCCCGGAGGCACCGCGAACGTCGGAATGTGTGTTTGGCCTGCCGAACCGAGCGGTGACAACGACTGTCAGAACGACGGTCCGAACGACGACGACGACTGACGGACGTCGAAACAGGGGACCATGCTTGGAATCGCAGCCCTCGTCGGTGGGTTCTCCCCACGGACGCCGCTGTGTCCAACCCCGGCGGTTCGCCCCCCGAACCGCCGGGGTTGAGGCCGGCCAGCGAATCGTCAGCGGACGACGTTCGACGGTTCCGGCTCAACGTTTCGTTCCGGATTCGGCTGGGCCCGAGCTCGGAGAGTGAGTCCTTGCGCAGAAGGCAACGGAGCGGATGACGGGTGTCGAACCCGCGTTCTCAGCTTGGGAAACCAAGACGCTGGGCTGCTGGATTCGGCGCCGACCCGGCCTTTCGTGCGCTGAACTGGTGGTTTGCGAGCCGAAGCTCGATCCTCACGTTAGTCGTCTTGACCCCTGTTGTCCGGTGAGAATGGCACGCCTGTGGCACGGTGCGACGACGTTCGGTCTCGTCGAGCGTCGACATCGCCTGCACATAGGCGTGGCGCGCAGCGGTGGCTGCGTCGGCGAGCAGCATCGGGAGATCGTCGGTCGGGTGCATTCTGGTCACGATGCCGTGTGGGGTTGACGCAGCCGTGTCGCCCGAGTGAAGCACCGACGAACTCTTGCCGGACGGCGATCTACCGTGACCACGGCTGCCGTGTCCCGGGTTGCAATGCGACCCATCATTTCGAGATTCACCACATCGTGCACTGGACCAACGGCGGTCCGACCGACATGTGGAACCTCATCGCCTTGTGCGAACACCACCATCGACTACACCACCGCGGCGATCTGCACATCTCCGGCAACGCCAACCTCAGAACGAGCGCGCCCGGCGCGGTCACGTTCACCACCGCCGATGGCACCCTGCTCACGTGCAGTGGAGCCAGACCCAAGCCCCCTGGGGCCGCACCGCCACAACCAGCCAAGACCTACCACGGCCCCGCCGGCGAACGTCTCGAACTCCGCTGGCTCGACTTCGGACACCCCGACGACCGCAACCGCCACGGGTGCCGCTCCGACCACCACTGCAACTAGCCGGCGGAGCCGCGGGTCGACGCACCACGCCTACACTCCTCCGGCAATGCAGTCGACGTTGGCCCGCACCGTGTTCTCGATCTGGAGCTGGATCGTGCTCGGGATCGCCGTCATCGTATGGACACCGATGGTCACCATCGTGCGGGTGGTCACGTGGCCGTTCGACCGCTCGGCGTACGCCGCCGGGTACCTGTTCCGCAAGCTCGCGGTGTTCCACGAGCGGCTCACTCCGCTGTGGCAGTTCCGCACGTCGGGCGAGCTCCCCGACGACATGCGCCGGCCCTACGTAGTGGTATCGAACCACGAGAGCTTCGTCGACATCTTGTTGATCTCCCATCTGCCCACCGAGATGAAGTGGATGTCGAAGGTCGAGATCATGCGCATCCCGCTGGTCGGGTGGATGATGCGGCTGAGCAAGGACATCCGCCTCACCCGCAGCGACGCCGGCTCACGCATCGAAGCGCTCGCCGACGCACGATCACGCCTCGACGAGCACGTCTCGGTGATGATCTTCCCGGAGGGCACTCGCTCCAAGACAGGTGAACTGCGCGACTTCAAGGCCGGCGCGTTCAAGCTGGCGATCGAGGCGCAGGTGCCGGTGTTGCCACTCGCCGTGTACGGCACGCGCGACGCGCTGCGGAAGAACGACTGGCGTCTCGGTTACGCCACGGCCGAGGTGCGCGTGCTCGATCCGATCGACACGACTGGCATGACGATCGACGATCTCGACACCCTGAGGGCCAAGGCGCGCGCCGCCATCGTCGCCGGGCGGACCGAGCTCGCCGACGAGTTCGCCGCCCGCTGACGCGTGCTCATCCCCCAGCGCGTCCTCGGCGCGATTCGACCGACGTTGTCGGTCGCCGTCCTGATGTCGTTGGCGGCGACGACGGCGGTGTTCGCCGCAACCCCTTTCCTGTTGCCGGCGACGAGTCGTCAGTTCGGTGTGGCCGTGTCGACCGTGGGTTGGATGTCGACGACCCAGCTCGCCGGGTTCGTCATCGCCTCGTGGGTCGGCGGTCGGTTCCTCCGCCCTGTTCGCACCACCTTCATCATCGGCACCGTCATCGGCATCGCTGCCAACATCGGCTCCGCGGTCGCTCCGAACTTTCCCGTCCTCGCGGCGACACGCTTCGTCAGCGGGCTCTCGCTCGGGCTCGCGGCCTGGTTCGCATGGCAAGCGGCGTTCGGCGACAACGCGAAGACCGGCGACGCGGCGGTGGTTGGTCCACTGATCGGCGTCGTCCTCGCTCCGGCGGTGGCGTTGTCGCTCGACGCCGTCGGTCTGCGAGCGGTGTTCGCTGCGATGGCGGTGCTGATGGTGCTGCCGTTGCTGTTCGCGGGTCAGATCGATCGCCGGATGCGGCTCCGACCGCACGAGTCGAGGCACGCCGCCACCAGAGCAGCGCGGGTGATCCTCGTCGCCCTCGGACTGATCACCTTCGGTGGCTCGTCGGTATTCGTCTACGGCGCGGCAATCGGCGAGGAACTCGACGGCCTCAGTGCGGTCACGGTGTCGCTGGTGTACAGCGGCAACGCCATCGCTTCGATTCCGGCAGCCCGATGGCGTGGGAGTCGCGGTCCCGCCGGCCTGTGGTTCATCCTGACCGCCGTTGCGGCGTTCGGTATGGCCTTCTCGCGCAGCGGGGTCGTGTTCGCCGCGGCGCTGATCGGTTGGGGATTCGTGTTCTTCATGGGTGTGCCTGCGACGTTCGCCTTGTTGGCGGCGCGATCACGATTCCCCGAAGAGCGCGCCGGGGACGCTCAGGCTGTGATGGCCGTCGGCCGAGTGTTCGGTCCGCTCCTCGGCGGCGCGCTGCTGGCCAGCGGATCGACGACCTCGTTGGCGCTCGTGTCGGCCGGGGTGCTCGTCGGAGCAGCGGCAATGTTGTTGTACATCGACCGCGACCGGTTCGTTGTCCCCACTCGCCTACGCCACTCAGTCGACGCGACGTAGGACGCGCAACGATCCGGTCGCCGACTCGAGCCGGAAGCGTCCAGATTCGAGCGCCGGCACGAAGATCTCCTCGTACGGCGGACGGCCCCCGTCAGCAGGGTCGGGAAACACGTCGTGGATCGCCAGGATCCCGTCGATCGCCACGTGTGGCGTCCATCCTGCGAAGTCGGCGCGCGCCGGCTCGGCGCCATGTCCGCCATCGATGAACAGCAGTGACAACGGTGTCTGCCACGTCGCGGCGATCGCTGCCGACGGGCCGACGAGGGCCACCACCGTCGACTCCAGCCCAGCGGCTTCGATCGTGTTCCGAAAGTGCGGCAGCGTGTCGATGCGGCCGCTCGCAACGTCGACGACCGACGGGTCGTGATGTTCCCAGCCGGACTGGTTCTCCTCGGAACCGCGATGGTGGTCGAGCGCGAACAACAGCCGTCCGGCGCTCGCCGCAGCATCGCCGAGCCACACCGTCGAACGCCCGCAATACGAGCCGACCTCGAGCATCGGCGCCTCCGGCACTGCGGCCATCGCCAACTCCGCCGCTGCGTACAGTGCGTCGCCCTCGTCGGGCGGCATGAACCCGTTCGTCTCCACCGCCAACGCCCGTCTCGTGGCATCCATCGCTCGCACAATAGGTGGCAACCCGCCATGCCCCACACCGCCGGCTCGTGACAACATGGGTGGCGCATGGAATCACAGGCGGCGCTCGACGGCTTGATCGAACTGCTCGATGTCGAGCCGATCGAGGTCAACATCTTTCGTGGCATCTCGCCCGACGAACGGCGCCAGCGTGTGTTCGGTGGCCAGGTCGCCGGGCAAGCACTGGTCAGCGCCTCGCGGACCATCGACGTGCCGGAACGGGCGGTGCACTCATTGCACGCCTACTTCCTCCGGCCCGGTGATCCGACGATTCCCATCCTCTACGAGGTCGACCGCATTCGCGACGGTCGGAGCTTCACCACCCGCCGTGTCGTTGCCATCCAGCACGGCAAAGCGATCTTCAACCTGCAGGCATCGTTCCACGACGCCGAACCGGGTCTCGATCATCAGCTGCCCATGCCGACCGACATCCCGGAGCCGACCGAGTTGGCAGACTTCCACACGCGGATGGCGCCCTATCGTGACCAGCTCGGCGACTACTACGAACGGCCTCGCCCGATCGACATCCGCTACGTCGACGGCGACCCGTTCCAGCGCAAGGACCAGCCGTCCTCGGAACAACGCGTCTGGCTGCGCGCCGACGGCCAACTCCCCGACGACCCGGTACTGCATGCGTGCGTGCTCACCTACGCCAGCGACATGACGCTGCTCGACACCACGCTGCGACCATTCGGACTGTCGTGGGACAGCCCCGGGTTGCAACTGGCCAGCCTCGACCACGCGATGTGGTTTCATCGCCCGTTCCGTGCCGACGAATGGCTGCTCTACGACCAAACGGCGCTGTCGACCTCCGCGGCACGTGGACTCGCAGGCGGCGCAATCTTCACCGCCGACGGACGGCTCGCCGTCAGCGTGGTCCAGGAAGGACTGACTCGTGCCGATGTGTAACCGGATCCTCGGTGTCGGGGCCGCTGCGCTGCTCACCCTCGCCGCGTGTGGGGGATCGAGCGACGACACATCGACCGATGCCGGACCCGACTCGATCGCCGCCGACGCCGACGACCTGGATCTCGGCCTCGACCCGACCCCGCCGACGGCGCCATCCGGTCCGACCACCACGCTCGTGCCGTCGTCGGCCGCCGATCTGCCAACCGGACCACCGCCAGGTGCGACGGTCGATGCGCCGGACTCGACGGCGGTCGGGCCATTGCCAGAACCCTCGCTGCAATTGCTCGAAGTCGGCCAGTTCGAGCGGGCGACGGGCATGGCCACTCGTCCTTTCGACTCGCGACTGTTCGTGCTCGAACAGGCCGGGCGCGTCATCGCGGTCGACGATCTCTCCGAGGAAGTCGTCCTCGACATCTCCGACCGAGTCACCGCTGGCGGCGAGCAAGGCCTGCTCGGATTGGCCTTCCACCCTGCGGCAGACCTGGCATACGTGCACTTCAGTGGAGACGACGGCCAGACGGTGATCGCCGAGTTCGTCATCGACCCGTTCACCGCCGAGTTCGACGACGACTCGTATCGCGAAGTGCTCACGGTGGACCAACCGTTTGGCAACCACAACGGCGGGCAGCTGGCGTTCGGCGACGACGAACTCCTGTACATCGGTCTGGGCGATGGTGGATCGGCGGATGATCCGCTGCGCGCCGGTCTCGACCTCACGACGGCACTCGGCAAGATCCTGCGCATCGATCCGCTAGCGAGCGGAGACGAGCCGTTCACCGTGCCCCCCGGCAATCCGTTCGTCGACGTCGACGGGGCCGACCCGACGATCTGGTCGTACGGCCTGCGCAACCCTTGGCGGTTTGCCTTCGACGCGCAGACCGGCGACCTGTGGATCGCCGACGTCGGACAGAACGAGATCGAAGAGGTCAATCTGGCGACCGCCGGCGACGCGCCGACCGGCGGACGCGGCGTGAGCTTCGGCTGGAGCGCGTTCGAGGGCGACGAAACGTTCAACCCGGATCAGGACCCCGACGGTCATCTCGGCCCGAGGCTCACGTATCGCCACGAGGGCGGACGCTGTTCCATCAGCGGCGGCGCGCTGTATCGCGGCCAACTGGTGACCGATCTCGACGGATGGTATGTGTACGGCGACTACTGCTCGGGCGAACTGTTCGCCTTCGATCCGACGTCGGCGACCGATGCACCCCGCACGATCGCCGTCGGCTCGCTCCCAGAGGTGGTGGCCATCGCCTCCGGGCCCGACGAGCAGCTCTTCGCCATCTCCAACGCGGGCACGCTCGTGCGGATCGACGCTGCCTGACGGGTCGACACGCTCTGACGATTCGAGATGGTCTGAGAACTCAGCGGCGAGCGCCCATGAACATGCCCTTGAGCGCCTCATAGTGCTCGATGACATGGCCCGCGCCGAGCACGACCGCTTCGAGGGGCACGTTGGACATGCGCACCGGCACCTCGGTCTCACGCTCGATCCGCTCGGCCAACCCACGCAGGAGTCCGCCGCCTCCGACGAGGTACATGCCGCGCACGAGGAAGTCCTGCGAGAGCTCTGGTGGCGCCTTCGACAGGCAACGGATCACCGACGACACGATCGATGACACCACGTCTTCGATGGCGAAACGCACTTCCTCGGGTGTGAGCAGCACGGTCTTGGGCAGCCCGGTCATCAGGTCGCGCCCGCGGATCTCGGCCTGATTCTCGTCGGGGGTCGGGTCGGCTGACCCGATCGCCACCTTGATCTCCTCGGCGGTGCGCTCGCCGATGGCGATGCCGTGCTCGCGACGGACGAAGTTCTGGATCGCCGCGTCGATGTCGAACGATCCGACGCGTACTGCCTCGAGGGCGACGATGCCACCGAGGCTGATCACGGCGGTCTCGCTGGTGCCGCCGCCGATGTCGATGACCATGTTGCCAACGGGCTCGTCGATCGGCAGATCGGCGCCGATCGCCGCAGCCATCGGCTGCTCGATCAGGTTGGCGTCGGCAGCACCCGCACGACGGGCGGCATCGGTGACCGCTCGACGCTCGACCTCGGTGATCGCCGACGGCACACAGATCACGACCTTCGGACGTGTGAATCGGCTGACGCCGACGCGCTGCAGCAACAACCGGATCATTCGCTCGGTGATCTCAAAGTCGGTGATCGCCCCGCCGCGCAGCGGACGGACGGCAACGATGTAGCCGGGCGTACGACCGATCATCTGCCAGGCTTCGCGTCCGGTCGCCAGGACTTCGCCCGTCTGCCGGTTGAGGGCGATGACGGACGGCTCGTTCAGCACGATGCCGCGACCCTTCATGTAGACGAGGGTGTTCGCAGTGCCGAGGTCGATCGCCAGGTCACGCGCCACTACGACTCGTTCCCTTCACTCTGGTTCCCGTCGAGGGGATCATCGCCGTCGCCGGACGGCTTGATCTTGTCGATCGTTGGACGCCGCGCTTCGGGCGAGAGCGCATCGATCTGCCGCCGGAACGAGTCGACCCCGTCGGGTGTGCGGCGACGACTGAGCAGCCATGCAACGACGAGCACAACGGCCACAGCGACAGCGATGACGACGACGAGCACTCACTCGCCCCCGACGCTCGCCGCGTCGACTACATCGCTTGCTCCCGTGCCCCAATCGGCACCCGATGCCCACCGCTCGTGTTTCCAGATCGGCGCCGATTGCTTGAGCGCATCGATCGCATACCGAGCGGCCTCGAAGGCCTCGGGCCGGTGCGGCGCCGACACCACGGTGAGCACCGACGAATCGCCGAGCCCTAACTCGCCGACACGGTGAAGTAATGCCACGCGCCCGATGTCGGGCCACCGACGGCGGGCCGCGGCGGCGATCTCGGCAAAGCGCGGGACGACCTGTTCCTCGTAGGCCTCGTAGGTGAGATGGGTGACGTCGGTTCGTCCTTCGGCGTGATCACGCACTGTGCCGCTGAAGACCACAACGGCCCCACAGCTCGGCAGGACTGCCCACTCGTACACCGCAGCCACCGGCAGCACATCGTTGGTGACCTCGAGCCACTCGTGTTCACCGATCTGCTGCCGCACCATCGGCATCGTAGCCACCACGTGTGCCAACCCACCGCAGCCGCGAACCATGGGTGCACGACCGCGGGTACAGTTCGATCCTCGTGGAACAGGGTCCGATTCCGCCACACGAGCGCACGTGGCGCCACCCCTCAGAGCTCGGTCCGACGCGCGCCGATGTCGATTCCGAACCGACTCGCCGGGCCAGTAGCAGTATCGCCATCGCCGTCGCCAGCGGCACCTTGACCATTGCCGCTGTGGCAATGCTCCTGGTCGTGGTCACGCCATCGCGCTCGGGGACCCCGCAGACACTCAGCGCCACGACGTCGCCGCCGCTGGCGCAGAGCGTGCGCGCAGTCCGTCCCGCTGGACCGATCGCCGCTCAGCCCACGGTGGGTCTGGCATCGCTCAGCGCCACCGCGTCGGTGCTGTCGACGCCGCTCGATCTGCACGACCGGGTTGCGCGGCACGCTCCGGGCCCCGATGACATCGTGTTCATCGTGGTCGGTGAGGCCACCTACCGCACGGTGTGGAGCCACGTGTCGTGGCTCCATGCCCCGGCCGACGCCGTGGTCGTTGACACCGCCGGACACACCGTGGCGCACCTGCGATCCGGCTCGCTGTTCATCGTGGCCGGCGTGCACGTCGACGACTGATCACCCGGCCGAGCCAGACCGCACCGACCACCCCGGCAATCGCCGCGATCACTGCGGTGCCGAGCGTCAGCTCCTGGCGGCGTTTCGGCGTGATCATCGTCCACCACGGCGCTTCGGTCGCCTCGACGTAGGTCTGCTCGTTGGTGATGGTCGGCCGCCAGCCGCGGGTCCGCAATCGTCCGTTCGCAACGACCCACGATGCCTGCGTGTACGGCGCCAGCCCTGGCGGAATCGGGCCGCGTTGGAAACGCCAACTCAACCGACCGAGCACGTCGCGGACGCGATCGGGAACCGGCACCCGTGGTCGCTCGCCGGACAGGGCGCGCACCCGCTCGCCGGCGACCCACCCGTCGGGGGCGACGTTGTACACCCCGTCGAGGCGCTGCTCGATGGCCACGCCGACGGCGGCGGCGAGGTCGTCGAGATGAAGAAACTGGGCCGGCGGATCAGCGACGGCGAAGCGCCACCCGAGCCCCGCGACCAACGCCCGAGCCAGTCGGGAGCTCTCTCCTTCGGCGAGCGCCAGGACCGGCCGCAATACGGTGGTCGCCCGATCCCGATGCGCGCGTCGCCACTGCTCGACGAGTTCTTCGGCCGACGCCAACTGGCGGGCGAACACGAACTCCACGTCGGGCCGAAGCACGGCTTCCTCGGTGATCGGCACCGGGTTGTTCGGTGAGGCGCCGTACACCAGCGCCGACGACACGAACACGACGTGGTCGGCGCCGAGCCGCTCAGCGACATCGAGGGTCGCCGAACACGACTCGGTGGCGCTTTCTCTGCGTTCGGCCCGACGGTCGTAGTCACTGCTCCCCAGGTCGACCACGACATCGACCTCGGACACATCGTCTGCCAGCTCGATCACGTCGAACGCTGTCCGCGTGCGCAGCTGCTCCTCGACACGTCGCGCCAAGGGACCGTCGGCGCCGACGAGCGCCACCGAACGCGCGGCTGCCGTGTCGCCGGACGTTTCGCTCGACGGCGCAGTATCGACCACTGCCATGACGTCACCCTAGGCCTGCTCGCCGGCGGGCGCGCGGGCGCGAGTCGGCTCGGCGGGCCGTAGCATCGGGTCATGGCCGACGACGACGTGTCCCCGTTCGATGCTGGCGACGACGACAACCCGCTGGCCGGCCTACCGCTGTTCGGCGACCTGTCGCGCGCGCTCGCCGGCCAGGGACCGCTCAACTGGGATGCTGCTCGCCAATTCGCCGTCCTCTCGGCGTCGGGCGGTGGACTGATGCCCGGATCGTCAGGGCCGGCCACGTCGGGCAACGTCGATCCGGCGGTGCGCATCGCCTATGCCGACCTCGCTCGCATCGCCCGACTGCACGTGGCCGACGTGATGGGTCTCGACGTCCCCGACGTCGAACCGCAGGTGGCCACACCGGAGCAGTGGGCGCAACAGACCCTCGAGGCGTATCGCCCACTGTTCACCGAGCTGGCCACTTCGCTCGGCGCGAGCGACGAGGCGGGATCGAGCGACGATCCGATGGCCCAGATGATGGCCGGGCTGAGCAAGATGATGGCACCGGCGATGATGGGGATGAGCGTCGGTTCGATGGTCGGCGCGCTCGCCCGCCGCGCCTTCGGCGTGTACGACCTGCCGATTCCGCGGGCGACGCCGGCGATCACCGTCGTGCCGCCGACGATCGACGCGTTCGCCGCCGAGTGGGAGATCGCCCTCGATGAGATGCGCCTGTGGGTGATCAGTCACGAGCTCGCCGGCCTGACGCTGTTCTCGCAGCCGCCGGTGGCCGATCACCTCCGGGCGCTGGTACGCCAGCACGTCGGCGCCTTCTCGCCCGACCCGTCTGCGGTCACCGACAAGCTGACGACGCTCGATCTCGACGGCGGCGACCCGATCGCCGCGATGCAGCAGGCATTCGGCGACCCCGAAGTGCTGCTCGGCGCTGTGCAGTCCGACGAACAGCTGGCCCTGCAACCACAGCTCGACGCCGCCGTCGCCACCACGATCGGGGTCATCGATTGGGTCGTCGATGCGGTCGCCGTACGAGTTATCGGCGGCAACGCATTGCAGATCGCCGAGGCGGTCCGTCGACGGCGCGCCGACACCTCACCCGACGATCTGTTCGTCGAGCGCCTGCTCGGGATCCGTCTCGGCGCCGAGCAGACCGCACGGGGCAAGGCATTCGTGCAGGGTGTCGTCGACCGTGCCGGCGAAGCGGGGTTGGCCCCGCTGTTCAGCGAGGACGGTGCCGTCCCGACGCCGAACGAGATCGAGGCCCCTGGCCTCTGGATCGCCCGGGTGACCGGCGGCTGACACCCCGTAGGGGCCTCGGCGCCGAATCCGTGCGCAGATAGATGCTCGCCCCCGTCGCGGCAACGGCGACCGCGACGGCACCGGGACCGACTGCCAGCTGGAGCGCCACTGCGACGAACGCGCCAGCTGCCCACGACAGCTGGAAACGCGTTTCGAACACAGCGAACGCCCGACCCCTGTTGGCGCCGGGGGCATCGCGCTGCACGATCGACTCGAAGCTGAGACGGCCGATCGACGCAACGAAGTTGAGAGTGCCGGCGAGCAGCACGAGCGCCCCGGCGCCGCCGAGTAGCGCTGCAGCGACGGCCACGACCGCTGCCGCGACGAGCGCCACCGAGAGCATCGTTTCCTCGCGCAGACGGTCGCGCAACCTCGGCGCCAACGCGTTGCCAATCATCGTCGCCACCGCCGACACCGCCACCACCGCACCGAACCACACGGTGCCCGAGTCCTGAGCGCGCAGCCAGAAGACGGCGAGAAACAGGGTGAACCCGACCGCTCCGCGCAACACGGTCATGGCGAAGGCCCCGGTGCGGATGCTCACCGAGTGCAGTTGCCCGACGTCTTCGGTGGCCTCCTGGCGCGTCGCCACCACCTCCGGCGGCAATCGCGTCGCCGCGACGAACGCCGCGACGAAGAGGCCGGCTCCATAGACCAGCGTCGCGGTCGACCCACCGAGCTGCAGCAGCACGCCGGCGGGCACGACCGCAACCGCGCCGGTGAGCCCGGCGATCAGTCCGAGCTTCGAGTTGGCCTCGACCAGCTCGGTCTCGGAGCGCACGGTGCTCGGCACGAGCGCCGACTTGCTCACCACGTAGGTCTTCTGCAGTACGAGCGAAGCGAACACCAACGGGAAAAGCGCGAGCGCGTCGACGAAGCGGGCCATCAGGACCATCAGGACGACGCGGATGACGGCGACCAGCTGGATCACCAATCGTCTGCCGCCGGCGACTCGATCGATCGCCGGGCCGATCAATGGGGCGACCACCAGAAACGGCGTCACACCGAGCGCGAGGAACAACAACACCCGGCTGCGCGCGGCGTCGAGATCGATGTCGAAGAACAGCGAGTCGGCGAGCGCCACGACCATCGCGGCGTCGCCCGCCATCATCAGCGCATGGGTCAGCGCCAGCTTGCGGAACTTGCTCGGAGGCACCCGGCGCGCCGGCGCAGCAGCGGTCACGGTGCCGATGCTACGGCCGTGCGCAAGCTTGTCAGGAGCGTTCGTACTTGTACCCGAGTCCGCGAATCGTGACGATGCGCGTGGGTACTGCCGGATCGGGCTCGATCTTCGAGCGCAGCCGCTTGACGTGGACGTCGAGCGTCTTGGTGTCGCCGACGTAGTCACTTCCCCACACCCGGTCGATCAACGTCTCGCGCGGGAGGACCCGCCCGGCATTGGCCAGCAGCAGATGGAGCAACTCAAACTCCTTCAACGGCAGGCTCAGCTCGACGCCGTTGACCGAAGCGCAGTGCTCTTCGGGGTCGAGCTGGACGTCACCGACCTTGAGCATGCCGGGCGCCATGAGCGGCGCACTCGCGCTGCTGTCGGCGCGCCGCAGCACTGCTCGAATACGGGCGATCAACTCACGCAGTCGGTACGGCTTGGCGACGTAGTCGTCGGCGCCGACCTCGAGGCCGACAACCGTGTCGATCTCGGCGCTCTTGGCCGTGACCATGATGATCGGCACCTGCGTGCGCTTGCGGAGTTGACGGCACACGTCGACTCCGCTGACCTTCGGAAGCATCACGTCGAGCAGGACCAGATCGGGTTGCACGGAGTCGTAACGGTCGAGTGCCTCGGCACCGTCGACGGCGACGGCGACATCGAAGCCCTCACGCTTCAGCCCGATCGACAGCGCTTCGACGAAGCTCGCCTCGTCCTCGACGACAAAGATCATTGCCTCGCTCAACTCGGTGCCTCCTCGTGAGTGCGCGCCGTCGTGGGAGCGGCGGCTGGCGTGTCGGTCGCCGAGCTGGAGCCGGCATCGGTCACCAGCAACGACAGTGGCAATCGCAAGACGAACGTCGATCCTTCGCCCTCCTGCGACTGCACGAGCACATCGCCACCGTGATTGCCGGCCACGTGGCGGACGATCGCCAAGCCGAGGCCGGACCCACCCGTGACACGACTGCGCGCCTTGTCGACCCGGTAGAAGCGCTCGAAGATGCGATCGAGGTCGCGAGCGGGGATACCGACGCCCTGATCAGCGACCATCAGCTCGACGGTGTGGTCGTCGATTCGAGTTCGGACCTGCACGACGCCACCGTCGTGGCTGTATTTGACCGCGTTCTCGACCAGGTTGCCGAGCGCCGACTCCATCTGGCGTCGATCGCATCGCACCCGAATCGACGCGCCTGCATCGATCGCGGTGACGGTGATGTCGCGCCCACGATTGGCTGCTTGCCCGCGGGCGATCGCGGTTGCCACCAACGCGCGCACCTCGACCACCTCCTGGCCCAGCTCGGAGAACTCGATCTGCGACAAACGCAACAGGTCATCGATCGTGCGCACGACCCGATGCGACTCGATCACCAGGTGTTCGGACACCCGGGTCACCGTGTCGGGATCCGGCTCGTCGACCAGCGCTTCGGCGAGCACGGCGATGGCACCGACCGGTGTCTTCAATTCGTGGGAGATGTTGGTGACGAAGTCGCTGCGCATGGCGTCGATGCGCATGCGCTCGCTCACGTCCTGCACCGTCGCCGCAGCGGCACCGCCGGGCAACGGCTCAGCGACCACCGCCATCCACATTCTCGGTGGGCCTTGCACTTCGACGATTCGCCGCGACTGCCGGCCATTACGGGCTTCGTCGAGGATCTGTTCGATCTCCTCGGCGACGATGACGCCGACATGGGTGCCGTCGAAGGCGCGTGCTGCCTGGTTGCGATACTCGAGACGACCGGTCGCAGCCATGACGATCACGCCGATCTCCAAGTGATCGACCGCCTCGCGCAACGCCAGTGCGATCTCGTCGTCGGGCGTCAACGCTCTCCCCCCGGGAGGAGTCGGGTCCGGAACATCCGACTGCTCGGGGCGTCGTGTCCGAAACACGAGCGCAACCGCGCCCCCACCGACGAGGATGCCGATCGCCGAAGCGAGCACGATCGCCAGCATCAGTCCTCCGTCGACGGCAGCATCGCAGGCGGATCGTTGTCGCTCTCGGGGTACGGGATGTCGGGCACCCAGCCGTCGACGATGTAGCGGACTCGATCGCCGACGTTCACGGCGTGATCGCCGATGCGTTCGTAGAACCGAGCGACCACGGCAAGCTGCACCGCGACCTGGAGGTCGAGTGCGCCCGCTGCATGGCTCTCGAAGATCACCTGGATGAACTGACGGTGCAGGTCGTCGAGATAGGCATCCATGTCGCGCAGCGCAGCCGCGCGCACCGCGCTGTGGTTGAGGTACGCCTCGGTCGCCTCCTTGAACAGCACCTGCGCCTGCGAGCCCATCTTCTGGATCACGCCGCGCACGTTGGCGTCGAGGGCATGCCCGTAGATGCGACGAGCGGCCTTGCAGATGTTGACGCACAGATCGGCCGAACGCTCGACGTCGGCGATGATCTTGATCGCCGAGACCAGCGATCGGAGGTCGCCCGCCACTGGGGCCTGCAGAGCGATCGTTTCGAAGCACTGCTCCTCGAGCCGCAGCGAGCGCCCGTCGTACTCCTCGTCGCCGAGGATCAGGTACTCCGCCCCCTCGAGGTCCATGTCGAGGAGGATGTCGGTGGCTCGCGGGACCAGCTCGGTGACCCCGGCCGACATACGGGCGATGCCGGTCTGGATCTCATCGAGCTGCGAATGGAAGTCGGCACGGGTGTCCGGCTTCGCCGTCATCGTCGATCCCTGCTCGGCAAGTGCTGATCAGCCGAATCGTCCCGTGACATAGCGCTCTGTGCGCTCGTCGGCGGGGTTGGAGAACATCTTGGTGGTCTGGTCGTACTCGACGAGGATGCCGGTACGGGTATCGCTGCTGTCGTTGACCTCGACGGAGAAGAACGCCGTACGGTCACTGACACGTGCCGCCTGCTGCATGTTGTGCGTGACGATCACGATCGTGTAGTCGGCCTTGATCTCCTCCATCAGGTCCTCGATCCTGCCGGTGGCGATCGGGTCGAGGGCCGAACACGGCTCGTCCATCAGGATCACGTCGGGCTCGGTGGCGATGGCGCGGGCGATGCACAGCCGCTGCTGCTGTCCGCCCGACATGCCCATTGCCGAGTGCTTCAAACGATCCTTGACCTCATCCCACAGCGCCGCCCGTCGCAGCGACGACTCGACGACGTCGTCGAGCTCGGACTTCTTGCGAACCCCGGAAATGCGCGGCCCGAACGCCAAGTTGTCGTAGATCGACTTGGGAAACGGATTGGGCTTCTGGAACACCATTCCGATGCGGCGACGCACCTCGACGGCGTCGATGTCACCGCCGTACAGGTCGATCCCGTGATAGCGCACCGATCCGCCGACCCGCGCCGTCTCGATGAGGTCGTTCATCCGGTTGAGGCAACGCAGCACCGTCGACTTGCCGCATCCGGAGGGTCCGATGAATGCGGTGATCTCGCGCTTGCGCACGTGCAGGTTGACGTCGCGCACCGCCCGAAAGTCGCCGTAGTGCACGTCGACGTCCTGGAGGTCGAACACCGTCACCGCTTGGTCGGGCGCAGTGTCCTCGGCGGGCGCCGCCTCGGTCGACACGACGATTTCCGCGGCCAGATCCGTCTGGACCGGCGCGGCTCGTGTTTCATCAGTCACGTTGGGTCTACCTTTGTCCTCGAGGCGTTCGGGTTGGCAGGAATTGCCAGACTACGGGTTGCCACGGAACGCTCACCACTGCCGTTGGTAGCGGTTACGAAGCCAGATGGCCACTGCGTTCATCAAGACGATCACCACGAGCAGCACCAACGATGCCGCTGCGGTCAGGGCGCGGAAGTCCTCTCCCGGCTGACGAGCGTAGGAGAAGATGATCACCGGCATCGCCGTGAACGACGATCCGAGCTGTTCCCAGAACGACTGCGAGCCGGTGCGCAACAGCCCGGTTGCTGCGCCGACCAGCAGGATCGGAGCGGCCTCGCCCGCGGCGCGGGCGAGCGACAGCACAACGCCGGTGAGAATGCCGGGTGTGGCCGCGGGAACCACGTGGTGGCGCGTGACCTCCCAGCGCGTCGCGCCGACACCAAAGGCACCTTCGCGCACGCTGGCGGGCACAGCGCGGAGCGCTTCGGAGGCGGTGATCACGACGATCGGCAGCACCAGCGCCGACAGTGCCAGGCCGCCCGCCCACACCGTGCGTCCGAGGTTGAACGTCTGGACGAAGAGCGCGAGACCGAGCAAGCCATAAACGATCGATGGGACGCCGGCCAGGTTGCGAACGTTCAGTCGAGTGAACCGGGCGAGCCGAGACTTGCCGGCGTACTCCTCGAGATACACGGCGCAGGCGATCCCGAGCGGGAAGGCGGCGACGACGACGACGACCATCAACTGCAACGTGCCCTTGATGCCCTGCCACACGCCGGCCTGGGAAGCATCCGATGAGTTCAGCGGGCCGGATAGAAAGTCTCCCGCACCGTCGGCCCACACCGACCAGCTGCGATTGATCAGGTCGACGACCAACGTCAACAAGATGAGCAGCGAGCCGAGCAGCGCGAGCAACAGCAGCACGCCGATCACCCGCCCGGCAACGTCGGGCTTGCCGCCCTTGTTCAACGACGTGGTGATGCCCGCCGCGGTCTGCCCACCAACGGTTTCAGGAGTGGACAGCGACATCAGTACTCCTCACGGACGGCGCCCACGAGGCGGTCGGAGACGAAGTTGAGAAACAGCGTCATCAAGAACAGCAGGAGGCCGACGAAGTACAGACTCTGGAAGGCATTGTTGTCGCCGGCCACCTGGTCACTACCGAATCCGAGTGCGGCCATCGCCGCGGTCATCGTCTGCCCGGGCTCGAGTGGGTTGAGACTGAACAGGCCGCCGCCGGTGGCACCGGCGGCGATGGCGACCACCATCGTCTCACCGATGGCTCGCGAGACACCGAGGATCAGCGCCGCGATAATGCCGGAGATGGCGGCCGGGAATACCACTTTGAACGTCGTCTGCCAGCGGTTGGCACCCAGCCCGTACGAGGCTTCACGGAGCGCGAGAGGGACCGAGCTGAGCGCGTCCTCGGCCACGGAAGCCACGATGGGAATGGTCAGGATCCCGACGCCGAGTCCAGCGGCGGCCAGGGTGAAGGCCGCGTTTGCGCCGGAGAACAGGCGGACGATGATCTCGGGGTTGAGGAAGGCGATGGCGAAGTACCCCAACACCACGCTCGGCACGCCGGCCAGCACCTCGAGCACCGGCTTGACCACGCGGCGCACGCGGGGAGACGCGTACTCGCTGAGGTAGATCGCCGACCCCAGCCCGAGCGGTATGGCGACCAGCATGGCGATACCGGTCACGATGAACGTCCCGACGACCAGCGTGCCGATGTCGAACAACCCGCGCCGCGGGAACCAACCGATCGAGAACAACGCACCGAGTCCGTCCGGGGTGTTCGCAAGGCCCTGGAGAAAGTCGATCGCGTCGAACACGAGCGTGAGAACGATGGCGATCGTGACCGCGAAGGTCGTGACCGCGGCGGCCAGGAAGAACCACCGCATCGCACCGTCGACTCGGCGCCGACCCGGTTTCAAGGAGAGGTCGGCCGCAGACAGTTCAGGGCCGAGGTTGGGGCTGGTGATGCTCAAAGGTGTCGCTTCCTACATCGCTTCAGGCGAAGTCGAATTCTGTCACACGCACCGAGCGAGCCGGCCCTCGACGCCACGGGACGTAACGTCGAGGGCCGGACCGCGGTGTCGGAATCAGCCGCCGTCGCGGGTACCGGTCTCCCGGTTGTCCCACACGGAGACCGTTGTGGCGAGCGAGTCTTCATTCAGCGGCACGTAAGGAACCTGGCCTTCGCCGGTGCCCACCAGGGTGGTGATGCCCTCGTTGATGTAGAAATCGACGAACGGCGCGAGCGCTTCGTTGCTCTCGAGCGCAGGGACGCTGATGTAGATGTAGAGGCTGCGAGCGATCGGGAACTCCCCGCTGGCAATCGTCTCTGTGGTCGGCTCGACACAGCCGGCGCCACCGTCGACCTGCAGCGGCTTGACGCTGTCGAGGTTCTCCTCAACGAAGGCGAAGCCGATCCAGCCGAGCGACGTGTCGTTGGCCGCGATGCCCTCGATGATCACGTTGTCGTTCGGGCTCGCCGTGTAGTCGGGCCGCACGTTGGCGCCCTCGACCCCGAGCTCATCGCCGCCCGACTCGATCACGATCTCCACGAAGCTGTCGAACGTGCCGGACTCCTCACCAGGAGCCGTCACGGTCAGCGGTGCGTCGGGGAACGGCGTGTTCGGCGTGCCGAGGTCGGTGACCGTGGCGCCGATCGTGTCGGCCGCATCCGTCGCTCCCGACCAGTTGTCCACCCCGGTCGCATCCGGGCCGAGCAGGGCGTACAGGTCGACGAACGAGAGGCACTCGACCGCGTCATTGGCGGTCGAGGTGATCACCGACAAGCCGTCCACTGCGACCTCGAGCTCGATGAACTCGATCCCGTTGGCCTCGCAGTTCTCGATCTCCTCGGCCTTGATCGGGCGGGAAGCATCGGAGACGTCGGTTTCGCCGTTGCAGAACTTGGCGAACCCGTCGCCCGTACCCGGACCCTCGACCGTGATGGCCACGCCGGGGTTCTGATCGGCGAACTCGTTGCCGACGGCGATCGAGATCGGCTCGACCGTCGACGAACCGGACACGAAGATGCTGCCGGAGACGTCGCTCGAGCCGCTCGACTCGTCCTCGGCGGCGGTGGTGTCGCTGCTGCTGTCGTCGTCGTCACCGCACGCGGCGGCAACGAGGGCCAGAGCCAGGGCGCCAGCAAGAATTCGACGCTTGGGAGTGTTCACGCGTTGTACTCCATTTCGGATTTGGGGCCCACCGGAGCGGTGGGCAGATGGTCGTCGTGAGAGTGCTCACAGGCCACTGAGGGTCGGTCGCCAGGCGGCAACCTAAACCTGGGAGGTGAACCGCAGCGCCGACCGAGGTGAACGACAAGTGAACGAACGCCAACGACCGCGCCAACTCTCGCGGCCGATTGACGGCCGCGTCAGTGCCGACCGGCGAGCTGCTGTTCGGCCGCCCAGCGATACAACCGCTCCTGAGGGTGCGGCTCGAAGGCGTTGGTCGGTCCGATGCGCGCCCACTGATCGTCGGGTTGCAGCTCCCACGCCACGACGTCGTCGGCCAGCGCGAAGTCGAGCGCTTGGTCGAGCCAGGCGGTGTGCCGCGGATGCTCGATCGGCACGATCACCTCGACACGGCGGTTGAGGTTACGGGGCATCAGGTCGGCCGAGCCGATGAGGTACACCGCGTCGGTTTCGGCGTCGGCGATTCGGGCGCCGTGCACGACGTTGCCGTGGGCGAAACGATAGATGCGCGAGTGCTCGAGGTAGCGGCCGAGAATGCTGCGCACGCGAATGTTCTCCGACAACCCGGGTACGCCGGCGCGAACGCAGCAGATGCCGCGGACCACCGCATCGATGCGGGTGCCCGCGGCGCTTGCTGCGTACAAGGCTTCGGCGATCCCTTGGTCGGCGATCGAATTGCACTTCAGGGTGATGTGCCCCTCTGGCCCGAACGACGCCTCGTGTTCGATCAGGTCGACGATCTGGCGTCGCAGGTCTCGTGGTGCGACGAGGAGCTGTCGATAGTCCTCCGAACGGCTGTAGCCGGTGAGGTGGTTGAACAGCTGCGCCGCGTCGGCACCGATGTCGAGGTCGCAGGTGAGGATGCCGAGATCCTCATAGATGCGCGCTGTCTTGCCGTTGTAGTTGCCCGTGCCGACGTGGCAGTACCGCCGCAGACGATCGCCGTCGTCGCGGACGACGAGCACGACTTTGCTGTGGGTCTTCAACCCGACCATTCCGTACACGACATGCACGCCGGCGCGTTCGAGCTGCTTGGCCCACTGCACGTTGGTGGCCTCGTCGAAGCGCGCTTTCAACTCGACGAGTACTGCGACCTGCACGCCGCGTTCGGCAGCCCGGATCAGGCTGCGGATGACCGCGCTGTCGCCGCCAGCGCGGTACAGCGTCATCTTGATCGACTGCACACGCGGGTCGTCGGCCGCCTGGGCGATGAACTCCTCGACGCTCGCCGCAAAGCTCTCGTAGGGGTGGTGAACGAGCATTGCGCGGTGACGGATGACATCGAAGATCGGACGATCACTGTCGTCGGCCGCGGCGATGCGCCCCGGTACAACAGGTGTCCACACGTCGTCTTTGAGGTCCGGCCGATCGAACTCGAGGAGTTGCCACAGACACGACAGGTCGAGCGGCGCTCGGTGGTAGGTGACGTCGCTGTGCTGCAGCTCGAGTTCGCGCACGAGGAGCTCGAGA
This sequence comes from Ilumatobacteraceae bacterium, assembly GCA_013213745.1. Taxonomy (GTDB): domain Bacteria; phylum Actinomycetota; class Acidimicrobiia; order Acidimicrobiales; family Ilumatobacteraceae; genus JABSQH01. The sequence goes on from JABSQH010000015.1 coordinate 20,419, forward strand.
ATCTCGGTGCCGATCCCGTGGGGCACCTCGAGGCGCACCGCCTGCTTGAACCGGCGACGACGCAGCTCCATCTCGACGGCTTCGAGGAGATCGTCGGCCTCATCTTCTTCGAGCGTGAGGTCGGCATTGCGACTGACGCGGAACGGTGCCCACTCTTCCACGACCATGCCGACGAAGAGGCGATCGAGGTTGGCGGCGATCAGCTGCTCGACGGGCAGCAGCCGAGCGAGCGATGTGGTGACCAGCCGCGGAAACACGTTGGGCACCTTGAGGCGAGCAAACCGGCGGTCGCCCGTCTCGGGGTCGGCGACGTGCACGGCGAGCGACAGGGCCAGATCGGAGATGTACGGAAAGGGGTGTCCGGGGTCGACGGCCAGCGGCGTGAGCACGGGGAAGACCCGTTCTTCGAAGAGCTCGTCGAGCACCCCTCGCTCCTCGTCGGTGGTGTCGGCGTAATCGATGATCTCGATGTCGTGCGCCGCGAGCTCCGGCCGCAGCTCGTCGAGAAACGTGTCGTCGAGCCGATCGACGAAGTCCGGCACACGATGCGCGATCGCGGCCAGCTGTTGCGATGGCGTACGACCATCCCACGTCGGCCGCTCGATACCCGCGGCGATCTGATCGTGAAGCGCAGCAACGCGCACTTGGAAGAACTCGTCGAGGTTGGTCGAGGCGATCGCGCAAAATTTGGCCCGCTCGAGGAGCGGAATACCCGGCTCGCGCGCCAATTGCAGCACGCGATCGTTGAAGCCGAGCCAACTCAGCTCGCGATTGAGGAACCGTTCATCGAGCATCGGATCCCGCCGGTCGGCCGGCGCGGCCTACTCCTCGGGTTCGGGACGACCGAGATCCCACTCGATGGAGATGTTCTCGCGCTCGGCGTCACGCACGATCCGCTCGCGGTTGCGACGGAACTGCGGGTCGTCGCGAGGCAACAGCACGAGGCGCGCCAACACGCGGGCCCGGAACTCATCGAGCGCCTGCCGGTCGCCCCAGTCGCCGTAGACCTCCCAGTGGGGCGCGACCGGACCGTGGTAGACGATTCGGGCGTGCGCTCGCGGCTCTGGGGCCTCGACGACATCGGTCATGGCCAGCGATATTACCTGCACGCGACGCCGTCGACCCGTCACGGGAGGCGGTTGAATGCTGGACTTTTCTTTACGAACGCGTTACGTTCGAGAGTCAACATCGCAACGTAAGGCGACCCGGAACCCACGTCATCTCGAAACGATCAAGAAAGTGGGCTCCAGGCGGGAACCGCACAGCGATCGGCAACGTCTACTTACCGGAAGCGACGCACGTCGTGTGCGGCCAGGCGAAAAGGACCCCATCGTGATCACTCGCATAACCAGTCGAACCAAGTCAACCGGCGACACCACGACGCTCGTCGCCGACGATCGCCCCACCGAGCTCGACAGCGCACCGCACGATCCCGACTCCATGACGGCCTGGATGGCCGAGGGCAACTGCCGCCTGTACCCGCCGGCCACGTTCTTCCCGAGCGACGGCGTCGGCGTCGACCGGGCCCGCAAGATCTGCCGCGACTGCCCCGTGCAGGAACGTTGCCTTGAATACGCCCTCGAAGAGCGCATCGATCATGGTGTGTGGGGTGGGTGCAGCGAACGCGAACGCCGCCGCATCCTTAAGCGCCGTCGCACCGAAATCGTCGGCTCGGCCTGACTTCACGTCTGTCGACGTGATTACCGGACGGCCTCGCGCCAGGCTTGCTCGCCGGCGCTCACTGCGCCGGCTGTGCTGACGGCCGACGCGTCACACCACGTCTGACCGGCTCAGCGACTGCTGAGCGCTGCGGTCAGGAACTGGGCGGGGCGTCGTTCGACTCGGCGGCGTCGGTCTTGGTCGAGGCGGCGTCGCTGGCCGGCTTGTCTTTCTCGGCCTGATCGGCCTCGGCGATGCCGTCTTTGAATTCCTTTTGCGCCTTGCCAAGGTTCTTGGCGAGCTTCGGCAACTGCGAGCCCCCGAAGAGCACCAGGACGATGACGAGGACGATGATCATCTCGCTGGAACCGAACATGACGTGAGGCTACCGCACGATCACGGTGACTGCGGCACGGCCAACCAGACCCGGCTCATGCGGTGATTGAACTACGCGCCACTTGCGCCCGCTGGCGTCGAATCCGCCGGCGTTCACGCTCCGACAGGCCGCCCCAGATACCGAACTTCTCACCGTTCTGCAGAGCAAACTCCAAGCAGTCGTGGCGCACCTCGCAGCCGCGACAGACCTCCTTGGCCTCGCGTGTCGACGCGCCACGCTCGGGGAAGAACAGATCGGGATCGACTCCGAGACAATTGGCGTTGTCGTGCCAATCCGGGTCTGGTTCGACCGGGACGGCACTCACGGTAATGCTCGAGGTGGTGATGAACTGCATGGGGACCTCCTGCCAGGCCCGTCAAATTGCGAAAGACACCAGCGCGCACAGCGCTGTAATTACACTTCGGTAATTCTGCCAGTGGTTGCGCGAATTCGCAAGGTGAGAATTCTGCAGCGACGAAAGCCGGTCAGCTGGCGCGTCGGCCGCGAGCCATGTCGCGCTTGCCCTGGATGAAATCGACCAGGACATAGTCGCCGAGGTTCTCCGGTGTCGTGAAGAACGCCCGCCCCCGATTGATCTCGGTCATCTGCTCGATAAAGGCACGCAGCGAGCCGTCGGCTCCGAGCCCGAACGTATTGATCCGAATCTGCTCTTTGGTGCAGCGAACCACTTCACGCAACGTCGCCTCGACGGTTTCGCGCACCGGCGGATAGCTGAAGAACGGGTGGCCGTCGGCGGTGATGTGCGCAGTGGGCTCGCCGTCGGTGATCATGATGATCTGTTTCGTGCCCGTCTGCTTGGCCAAGAGCGACCGCGCCAAGGTGAACCCGTGGTGCATGTTGGTGCCGTAGACAAAATCCCACGACACCTCCGGCAGCTGCTCGGCGGTGAGAATGCGCGCCGTCTCGGAGAAACCGACAAGCCCGAGGTAATCGCGCGGAAACTGCGACGCGATGAGGTGGTGCAGCGCCATGGCCACCTTCTTGGCCGGCAAGAAGTTGTCACGCATCGGCATCGACAACGACAGGTCGAGCATGAGCACCGTCGACGATCGCGTCAGATGCTCAGTGCGCTCGATCTCGAAGTCGTCAGGTGACAGCCGGATCGGCGGTCCACTCGATTCCCCGTCGCCGCTCGTGCGACGCAAGGCGTTGCGAATCGTGCGATTGAGATCGAGCTGGAACGGGTCGCCGTACTCGTAGGGCTTGGTGTCGTAGGTCCGCTCGTGACCGTGACCCAGCCGGTCCGTGTCGTGCTGCCCGAGGGTGTCTTTGGCCAGCTTGGCGAAGAGTTCTCGGAGCGCATTGGAGCCGATCTTGCGCAAGCCCTTCGGCGTCAGTTCGAGACGACCCTCCTTCTGCTCGATGAGGCCAGCCTCTTCGAGCATCTTGGTCAGTTCAGCCAGGCGTTCGAGCGAGCGAGCGGCGTCATCGCCGAGCAAGTCACGTACCCGGTCCATGTCGGCCTCGGCGAGCGCGGCCGGGCTCGAGGCGTTGCGCAGGAGGTTCTCCAACTGGTCGAGTTCGCCGAGTTCTTGCATCGCCTGCATCGCCTCGCCGAACCCCATCGGGTCCTGACCCTCGAAGTCGTAGCTCTGTTGCCAGTTGAGCTGGGGGAACATCTGCTGCAGATTCCCCGACAACTGCTGCATCTGCCACTGCAGGTCCATGTCTTCGAGCAGCTGGTCGCTGAGCTGTTGCAGCTGGGCTCGCTGCTCGGGCGTCATCGAGTTGAGCATCGCTTGCATCGCCGCCATCCGCTGGGCCATCTGCTCAAGCAACTCTTCGACGGTCTCCGGATTCTCCGGAAAGAAGTCGCCGTACTGCTCCATGAACTCCTCGAAGCGCGGGTCTTCGCCACGCTGATGACGTTCGAGCATCTCGTTGAGTGCCGCCATCATGTCCTTCATCCGGGCCATGTCCTCGGGCGTCATGTTCTCCATCGCGCCCGACATCTGGTCGACCATCTGTTGCATCAGTTGTTCACGCAGCTTGTCGAGCAGCTGCTCGAAGCGGCGTTGTGCGTCGTCGGACTCGAAGTTGTACGCGTCGAGCTCGCGGACCTTCCCGGCAAGGTCATCGGGCAGCATGTCGAGGGCCATGTTGCGGTCCATCGCTGTTGCCTCGGTGTTGGCCATGCGCCGCTCGTCGCCGGACGTGCGGGCATCGCGTACGGCGTTCTCGATGGCGTGCCGTTCCTCGTCGACGATGTCGTCGAGCTCGGCCTTGATCTCGTCGTAGACGCCGCCGAGATCCGACCGGTCGAGCCGCGACTGCCGCTCGTCGCGCAACTGCTCGAGCATCTCACGCAGCCCTTGCATGCGCTCACCGGCCCGATCGTTCAGACCGTCTTGCATCATCCGGCGCAGCGCCGCGTTGACATCTCCGTGGTACAGCAGCTCGTCGGTGAGGTCGTCGAATGCCGCGTCGGCATCGAACTCGAACCCGGTCTGGGTGCCGTCCCACCGGGAATACGTGAACCGCTTCGCCATGGGTCGAATCTACTCGGGCATCCGGCGCAGACGCCCACGGAGGGCGTAGCCTGCAGGCATGCGTGTCCCCCGCACGTTCGTTTTCGTCGACCTGTCCGGATTCACCAACTACACCGCGGCGTTCGGTGATGATGCCGCCGGCCGTCTGCTGTCGACCTTCCGCTCCATCGTCCGCACCGTCGCTTCTGATCGTGGCGTGCGCATCGCCAAATGGCTCGGCGACGGCTGCATGATCGTGGCAGTGCAGCAGCGCGATGCGATCGCATTCGTGCTCGAGCTCTCAGAGCGCGCCCGCGACGTGTGTTCGCCGCTCACCGTGCGCGCTGGGCTGGCCACCGGCCACGCCCTGCTGTTCGAAGGCGACGACTACATCGGCTCGGCGGTCAACATGGCGGCTCGGCTGTGCGACCACGCCACCGGGGTCGAGCTGTTGATGCCGACGATGCATCTCGGCCGCCTCCCCGACGGCGCCACCGCCACGCCGTACGGCGAAGTCGACCTCAGTGGGTTCCCGGGCCCGATCGACGTCGTCGAGCTCGGTGGCGTGCCCGAACCGGTCAGCGTCGATGCCGGCGAGCTCTGGACCCGCACACCGTTCATCTAGCCGGCAGGCCGACCGACGCCGCCGCGTGAGCCCGCCGGTGATCTGATGCGGCCCGGTCTGTATCAGCAGGGCGTGGCGCTCACGGTCGAGTCGACGTTCGGGCTCGACGCGGCAACCGACCTCGGTGCATCTCCCGCCCCCGGGTTCGACGTCGACGCCGACATCGGCCTGCTCGTGGCGCTTGACGTGACAGCGGTGCGCCTGACCTTCGACTGGACCCGGCTGCAACCACACCCCGAACGAGTCGACGCGGCGTGGATCGAGCGCTACGACGAGGTGCTCGCCGCGGCGGGCGCCGCTGGACTCGAGGTGTGGGCGTGTGCCCTCGATCGAGCCGTGCCGCAGTGGTTCGACAACGACGGCGGGGTCGCCGACGTCGAAACCCTCACCCGTCGATGGCCACGATGGTTCGAGATCGTCGTCGATCGCTGGGGCGATCGCATCGCTGGCTGGGTACCGTTCGACATCGTTCCGGCGGAAGCAGGGCAGGCGTGGACCGACACCCGCGGGATCCTGCGCGGCGCCACCGCTCCGGTCGTGTACTCGATCGACATCGCCGACCCCACCACCGATCCCGACGATGGGTCGATCGAGCAGCTTGCCGGTCCCGACCGGCCCGATGCCGATGCGCTGGCGATCGCCGGACCATGGACCGACGGAGCGCGGGCGGAGCGGAAGCTCACAGCGTTGGCCGAGATCGCCGACGTGGCCATCGCCCGCGCCGGTCTCAGCGAGCCGATGGTCGATGCCGCAGCGGACCTGCGCCGGGTCGTCGACGACGCTGCAGACGGCGAGGTGCCGCTGTTGGCGTGGTTCGCCGATCCATGGCGAATCGCCGATGGTGACGCTCTTGTCGGTCGCGACGGTCAACCGACCGATGCGGCCGATACCTGCATGCGTCGACCGTAAGGTGACACCGTGGACGCACATCCCCAGCCGCTCGGCGGCAACGAGATGCCTCGCTTCGGAGGGATCGCGACCTACATGCGGCTCCCCGGTACCAGCCGGCTCGCCGATCTGGACGTCGCCGTGGTCGGCGTGCCCTTCGACCTCGGCACATCCAATCGACCGGGGGCACGCTTCGGCCCGCGCGCGATCCGCGCCGAGTCGGTGCTCATCCGGCCGTACAACATGGCCACCCGCGCCGCGCCGTTCGACCGGCTGCGCATCGACGACGTCGGTGACGTGGCCACCAATGCGTTCAACCTCGCCGACTCGGTGGCGCGCATCGAGGAGTACTACGACGACCTGACGACGCACGATGTGCGTCCGCTGTCGATCGGTGGCGACCACACGATCGTGCTCCCGATCCTGCGGGCCCTGGCGCGTCGACACGGACCCCTTGGTGTGGTCCATGTCGACGCTCACACCGACATCAACGATGCGATGTTCGGCGAGCGCATCACCCACGGCACCCCGTTTCGTCGGGCCGTCGAAGAGGACCTGCTCGATGGTGAACGCGTCGTGCAGATCGGTGTGCGGGCGACCGGCTACGCCGCCGACGACTTCGACTGGTCGCGCCAACAGGGCTTCCGCGTCGTGCAGGTAGAAGAGTGTTGGCACCGGTCGCTGACCCCGCTCATGGCGGAGGTGCGCGAACAACTCGCCGGTGGGCCCGTGTACATCAGCTTCGACATCGACGGTCTCGATCCGGCGTTCGCACCAGGAACGGGAACACCAGAAATCGGTGGCCTCACAGTGCCGCAGGCGCTGGAGATCATCCGCGGCTGCGCCGGCCTGCCAATCGTCGGCGCCGACCTGGTCGAGGTCGCCCCGATCTACGACACCTCCGGCGCCACCGCCCTCACCGCCGCCAACCTGCTCTACGAGATCCTCTGCGTCCTGTAACGCATCGTCTCAGAGACGATGCGTTACAGGAGTGCGGCGATGGCGAGGAGGCGTCGCTCGCTCCCCCAGGGCGCGGCGAGTTGGACGCTGCCCGGACGTTGCGCAGTCGGTCCTTGCACCGGCACCGCCAGTGCCGGCCATCCCGCCAGGTTGAACGCGTAGCTGAATGGGAACCACTCGCCGTTGCGTTCGGCGTACACCTCGAGGTCGCCCGATGCGCCGTCGAGGAACCCGAGGGGAATCGTGGCGCGGGCGATCGTCGGCGTGAGCAACGCGTCGAAGCCGTCGACCGCCGCAGCGAGTTGGACGGCGACATGACCCTGGGCGATCTGCGCCTGCGTGACATCGTCGACGGTCAGTTGGCGAGCAGCATCGACGATCGCCCGCGTCGCCGGCTCGAGCGATTCGTCCGCCGATCGTCCGGTGGCCACGACGAGCCGGTCGACGTCGGCTGCGACCCAGCGGGCGAACAACGCCGGGAACGTGGCGAACAGTGCGGCATCGTCGATCGGCTGCGACACCGCCACGACCTCGTGCCCGCGCGCCTCGAGCGTCGCGGCCGCTCGCCCGACCGCCGCTGCAACTTCGGAGTCGACTACTCCCCCGCCCCAATGGTCCGCGCTGATCGCGATCCGCAGCGGGCGGTCGGTGGGCGGTACGTCGAGGTACGGACCCTCGCCGAGCACGTCGAGCGCAAGCGCGGCGTCGCGCACGGTCCGACACACCACGAACTCCTCGGCGATCCCACCCCAGCCGCCGTCGGGCCACGGCACGCGACGACGACTCGGCTTGAGCCCGACCAATCCGCACGCAGCGGCGGGAATGCGGATCGAACCGGCGCAGTCGCTGGCATGGGCCAGTGGCACGACGCCGGCGGCAACCGCCGCTGCGGCACCCCCCGACGAACCACCCGGCGACACCGACGGATCGAGCGGGTTGACCGTCACACCGAACGCCTGCGACTCGGTCGATCCGTGCTGGATCAGCTCGGGTACGGCCGTGCGCCCGAGGACTTGCGCACCCGCGCCGCGCAGACGCTCGAAGTAGGGGCTGGTGCGAGCAGCACGCACTCCCCGGGCCAACCGCGATCCCATTTCGACGAGCCGGCCGGACTCGGTCGAGCCGTAGTCCTTGCGCAGGATCGGCACCCCGGCCAGCGGCCCGTCGACCCCGGTGACCGGATCGGGATCGTCGTACCACTCGACGATGGCGTGGATCGTCGCATCCGTGGCCCGGTGACATCGACCGGCGAGGTCGCGCAGCTCGTCGGCGGTTGTTGCCCGGCTGCGCACCGAGGCGGCCAACAATGTGGCGTCGGCGGCGATGTACTCGTCGAGGTTCACGGTTGGTCGCAGTTCACGGTTGGTCGCAGTTCACGGTTGGTCGCAAGATCTGGTCAGTCGGGCAGTGCGAGCGGCGCCCGCTCGTCCCAGACGTCACCAGGGCCGGGATTGTCGTCGTGTGACCGCCCTTCGAATCGACGAGCGATGCCCCACACCGCGTTGAGCGCAGTCTGCACGGCCCCCTCCGCCCACCCCGGAGTCCACGAGACGTCGTCGCCGGCGAGGAAGAGCCCGCGCTCGGCAGCGGGCAACTCGTCCTGCAGAAAGTGCCGGTACATGCGGTGGTTGTAGCGGTAGTGACCCGGCAGCGCCCCTTTGAACGCTCCCAAGAAGTTGGGGTCGGCTTCCCACGAGATGGTGATCGGGTCACCGACGATGTGATCGCGCAGGCCGGCGTTGGGATAGATCCGTTCGAGCGTCCCGATCGCAAGCGCTGCGCGTTGTTCAGCCGACTTCGGCAGCACCTTCATCGCATCGCCCATCCAGGCGTAGGTCAAGCAGATGACCGCAGGCTCGTCAGGCCCGTTGTCGAACAGATACGTGCCCCGCGTGTTCCGATCGGTCAGCGTCATCGACATCAGTGGGCGACCGGTCGTCGGGTCGATGTCGTTCCAGAACGGTCGATCGACCATCACGAACGTCTTCGACGACTGCGTGTACTTGGTGCGATCGAGCGCCATCCAGACGTCCTGCGACAACAGTGACTCCTCGACGTCGATATTCGTGGTCAACAGCCAGCTCTGGCAGGTCACGAGCACTGCGTCGAACGACTCGGCATCGCCCCATCGGTCGACCACCTCCACACGATCGCCGTCGCGGCGGATGGCGCGCACCCCGGGCCGTGTGGCACGGCCAGGATGGAGATCGGCGACCGAGGTCGCCGCAGGCCAATGCGCTGGATGCTCGACCGGCAGTTCCCACAGACGCCTCGGAACCTGTTCGGCGCCACCGACGATGAGGTGTTGATCTTCCTCGAAGTCGCACATCACGACGCGCAAGATCTCGAGCATCGAGTTCGGGAAGTCGGCGTCCCAGCCCCCGGTACCGAACCCGACCTGGCCGAACACCTCGCGGTGGCGGTAGCTGAGCGAGCGGAACGCTTCGGACGTCGCAACGAAGTCGTAGAACGTTCGATCGTCCCACCGGGTGACGATCGGGTGCCAGATATCGGCCACGGCGACATGGTCCCGGCGGCGCATCGCATCTTGGATCTCCAGCAGCGAAGCGTGCCGACGGACCGCATCGTCCCACGCCGTCGCGACCTCGCGGAACAGCGGTGGGAGATCGTCGAGGGTGCGGGCGAAGTGCGATTGCCCCGCAAGGTCGATCAGCGTTGTCGGCGCAGCAGGTGTCAGCGGGTTGGGAAACGGTCGGGTCGCCAAACCGCACCGGTCGGCATAGTGGAAGAACGTCGCACCCGAGCGCGGGAAACGCATGCCCCCGAGTTCCGCGACCGCGCCGATGCCCCCGCCGAAGCGTTCCGATCGGAGCCGACCACCGAGGCGACCGATCTCGTACACGACCGGTCGCAGTCCGAGCCGAACGAGCTCGTGGGCCGCAACGAGTCCGGCGATCCCTCCGCCGACCACCGCCACTGCGGTGCCGTGCGCGTCCGCTGGGATCACGCCGGTGCCAGCAGGGTGGGTCACCCATTCGTGGAAGTCGAACGGGAAATCCGGACCGAATGCGCGCAACACGGCGGTCACGCTATGTCGGCCGAAACTGGCGCGCGGACGTCGGGGTGCAGATCAGGTGCGCCCGCGGTAGGTCGCCTGCGCGCCTGCGGCGTCTTTGTTGAGGCGCTTGCTGAGATGCAAGCCCTCGAGCACGAACTCGACTGCGGCACCAACCGCGGCGGGTGACTCGTCGCCACCGGCGAGTGAGTTCACGGGATCGCGCAAGGCGGGCACTTCGTCGACCAGCTGCGCCAGGTCGGCACTCGACACCGACTCGCCGGTGTGGGCGACGACACCCTCCTCGAAGGCGTCGACCACCGCACGCGTGAGCTCCGGTGGAACGACGTCTTTGAACACGGTCAACACCGAGCCCTTCACGAGGTTGTCCATGATCGCCCCCTCACGCCCTTCTTCAAGTGTCTCGATCTCAATCTTGCCCATCGAGCTTGCGGCGAGGGCATCGAGGTCGTCGACGCGCGCGACGATCGAGCGCTCGCCGTTGCGCAACCCGCGTCGCAACGCGTTCGCGGCCAGCGCCTCATAGTTGCTCACGCTGAGCCGCACGCTGACCCCACTGCGCTGGTTGACCTGATTGCTCGACCGCGCCATGTGCGAGAACGTCGCCACCACATCAGCCAGATACTCGGGCACGTCGACCCGTACATCGCCGGCAGCGGTCGACACGTCGAGCGGGGTTGCTTCCTGCCGCATGATCTCGACTTCGGTGTCGACCTCGAGCGGATAGTGGGTGCGGATTTGCGAACCGAACCGGTCCTTGAGCGGAGTGATGATCCGACCACGATTCGTGTAGTCCTCGGGGTTGGCCGACGCCAACAGCATCACGTCGAGTGGCAAGCGAATCTTGTAGCCACGCACCTGGACGTCGCGTTCTTCGAGCACGTTGAGCATGCCCACCTGGATCCGCTCGGCGAGGTCGGGCAGCTCGTTGATGGCGAAGATGCCGCGATTGGTACGCGGCACCAGCCCGTAGTGCAAGGTCAGCTCGTCTGAGAGGTACCGGCCCTCGGCCACCTTGATCGGATCGACCTCGCCGATCAGGTCGGCGATCGACGTGTCGGGAGTGGCCAGTTTTTCGCCGAATCGTTGGTCGCGGTGGACCCATGCGATCGGCGTTGCATCGCCCATCTCTTCCACCAGGTCGCGGGCCTGTTTCGACACCGGCGCGTACGGATCGTCGTTGATCTCGCTACCGGCGACGATCGGCATCCACTCGTCGAGCAGACCGGTCAACGACCGGATCATGCGCGTCTTGGCTTGCCCACGCTCGCCCAGAAAGATCACGTCGTGGCCGGCGAGCAGCGCGTTTTCGAGCTGCGGCATGACCGTGTCTTCGTAGCCGGCCACGCCGGCGAACAACGGCTCGCCGTTGGCCACCCGTTCGATGGCGTGCTCTCGGACCTCTTGTTTCACGGGCCGAGAAACCCAGCCCGAGGAGCGGAGATCGCCGAGGGTGCTTGGACGAGCGGTCATGTAGCGAACCTAGCGCCGCGGCGACGGGACCGTGCTGCGGAGCGCGTGGGTACGCTCGGCCTCGATGGAGCTGTGCGCGGACTGGTTCGCGGTCGTGGCCGACGACGACGTCCGCCGTCACGGGCTGGCGGATGATCCGCGCGCTGAGCAATTCGATTGGCGCCCGATCGATGTTCCGGGACACTGGGAGAACTCGGACGGCTTCGCCGGGAGTTCCGGGCCGTTGATGTATCGGCACCGATTCCACGCACCGCCGCCTGCTGACGGCCGCCGCCGTTGGCTCACCCTCGATGGCGTCATGTACCAGGCCGACGTATGGCTCGACGGCGCATACCTCGGCGATCCCGAGGGGTACTTCGGCCCACACAGCTTCGACATCACCGCCTTGAGTCAGCTGGGCGACGAGCACGTCCTCGCAGTCGAGGTCACGTGCTCGCCCCAGTCGCACAACGGCCGACGTAATCTCACCGGCGCGCTCCAACCCGACCTCGACGCGCCGAACCCTGGCGGGTTGTGGCGGCCGGTCGTGGTGTACGACACCGGCCCGGTGCGCATCGATCGGTTGCGCGTGTTGTGCCGAGATGCCGATGACCGCCGGGCGCATCTGCGGTTGCTCGCCCGTGTCGACAGCGACCGCCAACGAACCGTCACCGTCCGCACGAGCGTGACCGGCGCAGCTGACGCCGGCGACGAGCGGGACTTCACGGTCGCCGCCGGCGTGAACGAGATCGAGTGGACGCTCGACATCACCGACCCGCAACTGTGGTGGCCACGCACACTCGGTGAGCAAGCGTTGGCGACCGTGGCGGTCGAAGTACTCGTCGACGGGCAGTGCAGCGACCGGCGAGAGCGGCGGACAGGGCTGCGGCAGGTCGACTGGGACAACTGGGTGTGCTCAGTCAACGGCGAGCGGCTCTTCCTGAAAGGTGCCACGATCGACCCGCGACCGACGGCGCTCGGCGATCCCGCCGCACCGGACGCAGCGATCAATACGGCGACCACGCTCGGGCTCGACGCGCTCCGCTTCGCCGGGTACATCGCCGACCGCCGCTGGTATGCGGCAGCCGACGAGGCCGGGCTGGTCGTTCTGCAGGACTTTCCGTTGCAAGGGGGGCATGCCCGCAGCGTTCGCGCACAGGCCGTCGAGCAGGCTCGCGCCGCGGTCGATCACCTTGCGCACCACCCGTGCGTGGTGATGTGGTCGGCTCACAACAACCCGGTGCCGACGGCATCGTCGACGGGCGATCGGCGCCGTCTTGCGGTCACCGCCGGTCGGCAGCTGCCGTCATGGAACAAGACGGTGCTGGATCGTTGGGTGAAGCGGGCGCTCGAAGATGCCGATCCGACCCGTCTGACGATCGCCCACAGCGGCGTCGTCGCCCACCTACCGCAACTCGATGGCACCGATGGCCACCTGTCGTACGGCTGGTCGTATGGCGCGATCGACGACCTCGGTCGGCGCGCTCGCCGCCAACCCCGCAGCGTCCGCTTCGTGAGCGAGTTCGGGGCCGCGTCGGCGGGGAATGCGACCGAACGGCGCGCGCTGACCGCCGTCGGCGGCCCGGGAGCCGAGTTGCTGGCCCAGCACTTCGACCCGGCGCGGTTCACGACCGACGCCGAGTGGCGCAACGCCACCCAGGCCTACCAAGCCGAGCTCCTCCGTCGACAGATCGAGACGCTGCGCAAGCTCAAGTTCCAACCGACCGGCGGGTTCAGTTTCGCCACACTGTTCGACACCGCACCGATCGGGTTCGGTGTGGTCGACAACGACGGCGCGCCGAAGGCCGCCTTCGAGTCGGTACGCGCCGCGTGCGCACCGTTGATCGTGGTCGCCGAGCCGCTCCCGACGGCGCCGGTCCCCGGACGACTGGTGCGCGTCGACGTGCACGCCGTGAACGCAGAGCGGGCACCGGTCGAGGGGGTCACGCTGGAGGCTGTGCTCACGTGGCCGGCGGGTTCGAGGCGATGGCAGTTCGGTGGCGTTCTCCCCGCAGACGAGGTCGTGCTCATCGGCAGGGTGCAATTCGATGTTCCCGCGCTCACCTACGGCGATGAGCTGGCCTTGACGCTGACGCTGACCACGCCAACAGGTGCGCTCACACCGTTGGCGACGAACCGTTATGTCACTTGCGCCAGGTCGTGATCAACGACTTGGTGATCGAGACGGGACGGTCAGCGGGCCAGTTTCTTGCGGTTCTTGAACTTCGACGTGAGGTAGTCGGAGTTCATCAACGCGATGTTGTCGATCGAGATCTCTTTCGGACACGCCGACTCGCACTCACCGTGGTTGGTGCACGAACCAAAGTGATCGTCCATCATCTCGACCATCGCCTCCGTGCGCTTCTCACGCTCGGACTGGCCCTGCGGGAGCAGGTTGAGGTGAGCCAACTTGGCCGACGTGAACAGACTTGCCGCGCCGTTGGGGCACGCGGCAACACACGCCCCGCAGCCGATACAGGCCGCAGCATCCATCGACGCATCAGAGACCGGCTTCGGGATCGGGATCAAGTTGGCGTCGGGAGCACCACCGGTCGGTGACGTGATGAATCCGCCCGCCTCGACGATGCGGTCGAAGGCGGAACGGTCGACCATCAGGTCTTTGACGAGCGGGAACCCGTCGGCACGCCACGGCTCCAGGACGATCTCGTCGCCAGAGGAGAACACGCGCATGTGCACCTGGCACGTCGCAGCCCCCTTGGTCGGCCCATGCGCCTGGCCGTCGATCATCAGCGAACACGTACCGCAGATGCCCTCGCGACAGTCGTGGTCGAACACGATCGCCTCGCGGCCTTCTTCGACCAGTCGTTCGTTGACGATATCGAGCATCTCGAGCAGTGAGGCTTCCTCGGAGATTTCCGGAACCTGATGCGACTCGAAGCGACCCTGCCCGTCCGGGCCGTCCTGGCGCCAGACCTTGAGGGTGATATTGGTGAGGACGCTCACTTGTAACTCCGTGTTTGAAACTCGACTTCTTCGTAGTTCAGGGGCTCACGGTGTTCGATCGGTGCTTCGGCGTCACCGGACCATTCCCAGGCGGTGACGTGCGCAAAGTCGTCGTCGTTGCGCAGCGCCTCGCCGTCGTCGGTTTGGTGCTCGGAGCGGAAATGGCCGCCGCAGCTCTCCTCGCGCACGAGCGCGTCCTTGCACATCAGCAGGCCGAGCTCGAAGAAGTCGTCGACGCGCCCGGCCTTCTCGAGCGTCTGGTTGATGCTCGTGTCGCCACCGGTGACTTTGAGGTCCTTCTTGAACTCGGCGTGCAACGCGGGGATCTCGCTGAGCGCCTTGTCGAGACCGGCTTCGTTGCGGTCCATGCCGCAGTAGTCCCAGATGATCCTGCCCAGCTCGCGATGGAAGTAGTCCGGACCGCGCGTCCCGCCGATCGACATGTACTGCTTGAACCGGTCGCGGTTCTCGGACTCGATCTTCAAGAACTCGTCGTGGGTCTCGTCGGGGATCGGCTTGTTGAGCCACTGGGCGAGGTAGTTGGAGATGGTGTACGGCAAGACGAAGTAGCCGTCGGAGAGGCCCTGCATCAGCGCAGACGCGCCGAGCCGGTTGGCGCCATGATCGGAGAAGTTCGCCTCGCCGGCGGCATACAGGCCAGGCACCGTGGTCATCAGCTCGTAGTCGACCCAGATACCGCCCATCGTGTAGTGGCTCGCCGGGTAGATGCGCATCGGCTCGTTGTACGGGTTCTCGCCGGTGATCCGCTCGTACATGTCGAACAGGTTCCCGTAACGCTCACGGATCGTCTGCTCACCGAGGCGGTCGATGGCATCGGCGAAGTCGAGGTACACCCCGTTCTTCAGTGGACCGACACCTTGGCCGTTGTCGACCATCCGCTTGGCGGCGCGCGACGAGACGTCGCGTGGCGCCAAGTTGCCGAAGCTCGGGTAGATGCGCTCGAGGTAGTAGTCGCGATCGTCGTCGGGGATGTCGGCGGCCGACCTTGACTCGTCGGGGTTCGTCGGCACCCAGATGCGGCCGTCGTTGCGCAACGACTCCGACATCAAGGTGAGCTTCGATTGGAAGTCGTCTGCCTGGGGGATGCAGGTCGGGTGGATCTGCGTGTAACACGGGTTGGCGAACGCAGCGCCGCGGCGGTGGGCCCTCCAGGCCGCAGTGACGTTGCATGCCATGGCGTTGGTCGACAAGAAGAATGCGTTGCCATAGCCGCCAGTGGCCAACACCACGGCGTGGGCGGCATGTGAGGAGAACTCGCCGGTCATCAAGTCGCGGCACACGATCCCGGCGCAGCGCCCGTCAATGTTGACGACGTCGACCATTTCCATGCGGTTCCACAACTTGACGTTGCCGAGCCCGATCTGGCGTGCCATCTGTTGGTACGCGCCGAGCAGCAGCTGCTGGCCGGTCTGGCCGCGGGCGTAGAACGTCCGGCTCACCTGGGCGCCACCGAAGCTGCGGTTGTCGAGGAGACCCCCGTACTCGCGGGCGAACGGCACACCCTGAGCGACCATCTGGTCGATGATGTCGACCGACACCTCGGCCAAGCGGTGGACATTGGCTTCACGCGAGCGGAAGTCGCCGCCTTTGATCGTGTCGTAGAACAGGCGATGAATGGAGTCGCCGTCGCCCTGGTAGTTCTTGGCGGCGTTGATGCCGCCCTGAGCAGCGATCGAGTGCGCTCGACGCGGCGAGTCGTGGAACGTGAACGCCTCGACCTGATAACCGAGTTCGCCGAGCGTGGCGGCCGCGGAGGCACCGGCGAGGCCGGTACCGACGATGATCACTTTGAACTTGCGCTTGTTCGCCGGGTTGACGAGCTTCTCGTTGGCGATGAAGTTCTGCCATTTGTCGGCAAGGGGCCCTTCAGGAATCTTGGAGTCCAGAGTGATCGGTGCGTTGGTGCTCATTCGGAGTGTCCTTCCAAGCAACAGGTGACTGCATCAGGATCGAATTCGATGACGCCCACGAGAACGGCTGCCGGGAACGAGACGTTGCCGACCACGATGAGTGTGGCGACGCCAGTGGCGAGTCCGCGTCGCCAGCGGTTGAACCGCGGGTTGTTCCAGCCCATCGACTGGAACAGCGACCACGTGCCGTGGAACAGGTGGATGCCGAGGGCGATGTTGGCAACGATGTACAGCGCGGCCACCGGTATTCGATCCAGTGAGGCGACGACGTTGCGCTGTACCGCACCGCGCACGAAGTCCGGGTTGACCCACCCCCACGTGAAGTCGGCCAGGTGCCAGAGCAAGAACAGCAACACGACGATGCCCGTCCAGCGCATCGAGCGGCTGGCGAAGTTCGCCACCTGATAGTCGCGCGCCGACTGGTACTTGACGGGGCGGGCCCGACGGTTGAGCACCGACAGTGTGTACGCAGCATGAAGGTGCCCGATGAGCGCCACGATCAACACGCTGCGCAGCAACCACAAGAACACGGTCCGCGGGAAGAAGGGCACGAGCAGATCGCGCAGCCACTCGCCGTAGTAATCGGCGTCGTAGATCAGCTCGCCGCCTTCGTTGACCACCCCGATGTACAGCTTGAGGTTGCCGATCATGTGCGTGAGCACGAAGCCGATGCCGATCAGACCGGTGATCGCCATCACGTACTTCTTGCCGACAGCGGTGCCGTAGAGATCGAGAAGGAACGATTTCTTCTTCGCTGACGACTTGACCGCCGTGCCCGACACCGGGCCGCGGCTGAGAGTCTGTGCCATGCCTCCACGGTACCGGCGACGACGCAAGGCGACCTAGTCCTTCGGCGCGCATGAGCCGTGCTCATTTCGCTGTGCAGCTTGCCTTCTATTCAGCGCTTGGTATGCCTGAGATCCGACCTCACCCCGCCGGAGAACGCCCCACACCGGTCGCGTGTCGATTGGGA
Organism: Ilumatobacteraceae bacterium; assembly: GCA_013213745.1. Lineage (GTDB taxonomy): Bacteria > Actinomycetota > Acidimicrobiia > Acidimicrobiales > Ilumatobacteraceae > JABSQH01. Next base: position 37,773 of record JABSQH010000015.1, read on the forward strand.
TCGAGTGGACCACACCGACCATGATGGATCGGCCCCGCTGGAGGAAGCCCGCGGGGTCTCCGTTTCGATCTACGCCCAGGAGGCAACACCCCGTGGACGTCATTCCGTATCTCGCGCTCGTGTCGGCGATCGCCGCGCTCGGGCTCGCTGGCTACTACTACCGAGCCGTCGAGGCCGCCCCGCCGGGGAACGAGCGGATGGTCTTCCTCATGGGGGAAATCCAGTCCGGCGCGCGGGCCTTCTTGCGCAAGGAGTACCAGTGGGTCGGTGTCTTCGCCGTCCTGTTGATGATCCTTCTGGCGATCGTCATCGCCCCGCTCGCTGCGGTGAGCTACATCTTGGGCGCAGTGTTGTCAGCCACCGCCGGGTATGCCGGCATGACGGTGGCAACGATGGCCAACGCACGTACGACCGAAGCAGCCAAGGACGGCCCGGCCAAGGCCCTGCCGGTGGCGTTCCGGGGCGGCGCCGTGATGGGGTTCTCGGTCGCCGGCCTGGCACTGCTCGGCTTGACCTTGACCTACCTCGTGTTCATCACCTGGCTCGAGGTCGACGACGCCTTCCAGATCTTTACCGCCTACGGCCTCGGAGCCTCGACGATCGCTCTGTTCTCGCGCGTTGGTGGAGGCATCTACACCAAAGCCGCCGACGTCGGAGCAGACCTCGTCGGCAAGGTCGAAGCCGGCATCCCAGAAGACGATCCGCGCAACCCGGCAACCATCGCCGACAACGTGGGCGACAACGTCGGCGACGTGGCCGGCATGGGCGCCGACCTGTTCGAGTCGTACGCCGGCTCGATCATCGCCCCGATCTCGCTCACCGCATTCGCCATCGGCATCACCGCCGAACAAGCGGGCGATGAGGGTGTCGTGGAGTTGTTGATGTTCCCGATGGCGATCGCCTTTGTCGGCATGATCGCCTCGATCATCGGATCGTTCCTCGTGCGCTCAGGCGACTCCACCGACTCGCGCGCGCTCAGCCGGGCACTGCACATGGGCACCAACGTGGCAATGGCGATCACGGTCGTCGCCGCGGTGGGCGTTGCGTTCTTGCTGTTCGGCGACGATGTTCGCTTTGACAACCCGATCGGTCTGGCGATCTCGGTGATCGGCGGTCTGCTCGTCGGCTGGGGGCTCGGCAAGACCGCCGAGTACTTCACGTCGGACCACTACGGCCCTGTGAAGAAGATCGCCGGCCAGAGCCAGACCGGGCCCGCAACCACGGTGCTCGGCGGCATCAGCGTCGGCATGATCTCGGTGTTCGCCTCGGTGGCGTTGATTCTCGTCGGCGTCGGCGTCGCCTACTGGGGCGGCCAGATCACCTTCATCGACGAACTCGACGCATTCGGCGGCATCTACGGCATCGCCGTCGCAGCCATCGGCATGCTCGCCACGCTCGGCGTGGTCGTGTCGGTCGACGCCTACGGCCCGATCGCCGATAACGCGGGCGGCATCGCCGAAATGGCCGAGCTCGATCCCTCGGTGCGCGAGGTCACCGACGCACTCGACTCACTCGGCAACACGACGGCAGCGATCGCCAAGGGCTTCGCAGTCGGCTCGGCGGCACTGACCGCACTCGCGTTGTTCAAGAGCTTCGAATTCGCACTCGCGGATGAGGGTGAGGTACTGAACTTGAACGTCGGCGATGTCGAGGTGTTCATCGGCCTGTTCATCGGTGCCGGCCTCCCGTTCCTCTTCGCGGCCCTCACGATCGACGCAGTCGGCCGAGCAGCGCAGAAGATGATCGAGGAAGTGCGCCGACAGTTCCGCGAGATCCCGGGCCTGCGCGAGGGCAAGGAGGGAGTGGCCCCCGACTCGGCGACGTGCGTCGCCATCTCCACCGAGGCCTCGCTGCGCGAGATGATCGTCCCCGGTGCGCTCGCCGTTGTCGTCCCGCTCGTCGTCGGATTCATCTCCACCGATGCGCTCGGCGGGTTGTTGGCCGGCGCCCTGGTGACCGGATTCGCGCTGGCCATCTTCATGGCCAACTCCGGCGGCGCCTGGGACAACGCCAAGAAGTACATCGAAGCCGGGCACTACGGCGGTAAGGGCTCCGAGCCACACAAGGCAGCCGTCGTCGGTGACACCGTTGGCGACCCGTTCAAGGACACCTCCGGGCCATCGATGAACATCTTGCTCAAGGTGATGACCATCGTGAGCCTGGTGTTCGCCAGCGCCTTCGTCTGAGCACGTCCTCGTCGCGTTCGGCCCCGGCACCACACGGGCTGGGGCCGGGGCTGAGACGTCCCGGCTCAGGCAACGCTCACGAAGTCGATCAACTGCTCCACTGCGCCGACCAGCTCGGGCTGGAGATCGGCGTACGAGGTGACCGAGTTGCGGATGCGCGGCCAGAAGCCCTCGAACGGCATACCGAGCGCCGCACAGACCGCCTCTTTCCAGGGCACATCGCCACGAGCGACGTCGGGCCATGCGGCGATGCCGACCACCGCTGGGCGAATCCCAGCCCACACGTCGACGAACGGGTGCCCGGTGACCAATACGTGCGGGTGGGTGATCGTCGCGGCGATGCGCGACTCCTTCGATCCTGGCACCAGGTGGTCGAGCAACACGCCAAGACGTCGATCGGGCCCCGGCCCGAACTCGCTGACGGCAGCTGCCAAATTGTCGGCACCGTGCAACGGTTCGACGACCATGCCGAGCTCACGCAGATCGTCGCCCCACACCAGTTCGAGGAGTTCGGCGTCGTGGCGTCCTTCGACCCAGATCCGACTCGCCGCCGCGACGCGCGCCGGGCTGCCCGGGGCAGCCACGGAACCAGACGCCGTCACCGTGTGCGCCGATGGGCGGCGCGCCGGCGCGGGGCGGCGCAACGAGACGGGTCGTCCATCGACGAGGAAACCTCCCGGCTTCCAGCCGAAGTGCCGCTGGTGATCGGCGGCGTTCTGCAAGGTCACCGCCTCGGCAGACCACCGTGCGATCCGACCCGAGAAACCACTCGCCCGATCGACGACCGCGAGGCCTGCAACGACCTCGACATCGGGATACTGCGGGCCGCGATCGGCCGCCGGATCGTCGGCGAGGATGTCCGTCGGATACTGCACCGGTCCAGTGTGGTCGACGCTGTGGGGCCGACGTGGGAACTCGTCCTCGTCGAGCGGTTAGGCGATTGCGTCGATCGCGCCTGATCAGGCGATCGGCTCTGCCTCGCTCGACGGATCGGTCGTGCACATGCTCTCACTGATCGCGTGAATCCAATCGGTCGTCTCCGCGTCGAGCTGCACTGCATCCGCGGTCGCTGATGCGATCTGTTGCGCCTCGTCGGTGTGCACGAAATACAGGTAGGAACCCACGATGTTGGCGGTGGCGACGTCCTCGTACTGCAGGCATACGACGGTGTAGCTGAGCATGACCAACGGATAGGCCGACGATGACGTGGGGACGCGGTCGAACTCGACCACCAGGTCCTGCCCGTCGGCCGACGAGACCGTCGTGGCGAGCGCGAACGCGCCGGTGACCGACGCAACGACCTGGGCGGTGCCACCGCTGTACACGACCCCTTCTCCGGCCGGCCCGTTCTCACTCCAGTTCGAGACCTCGCCGTACATCCACACCTCGGGCGCCGCGGCCGAGAGGTACTCGGTGAAGTTCTCGGTCGTGCCGCTGGTGTCGTAACGGTGGACCGGGACGATCCGCAGATCTGGCAGGTCGGCACCCGGATCGTCGTTGGCGATCGCCGGATCGTTCCAGTTGGTGATGTCGCCGGCGTAGATCCCGGCGATCACGTCAGCGCTCAGGTCGAGCTGCTCCCTGTCCATCGACGGCAGGTTGTAGACGAGCCCGATCGACGAGGACGAGTTCCCACGTCGGACCCGGCAAAGTCGACCTCGCCGGCGAGGAAGAGCGCGCGCCCGGCGCCGGAGCCAAGCACCACGTACTCGAGTTCCGCCCCCGTTCGGGCGCGAAAATCGTCCTGCCGTGCGGTGGTGATGGGCGACTGCGTCGAGGCGCCGGCACCATTGAGCGCCAGGTCGGTGTCGCTCGATGCGCACGCAGAGGCGATCAGACCGACAGCGACGGCGGCCCCGGCAATTCGCGCCGACGCCAAGCGGGTGGCCTGGTGTGCGTCAGCGGCGCGGGCGGATGTGGGCATGAGACGCCTTGTCTCGTTCCTGTGTTCCGTCAGTGTCCAGCGATCGTGACGCCACCGACCTCTGCGGGGTCTGAGCGCCAACCAAACACTGCGCCGACGGGCGCTCCGGCCCGTCTCAACCGACACGTGCCTGACACACTGCGGGTATGAGCACGACCGAAGCGCCACCCACCGCATCTGGCACGGACGACGCCGACCCCGTCGCCGCGGTGACGGCCTGGCTGGAAGAACAGTGGGACCCCGACCTGACGGTGGCGGAGTGGTGGGAACGCCTCGGCACGGCCGGATGGTCGGCGCCCAACCTGCCAGTCGATCGGTTCGGGCGCGGTTTGTCGCGCAGCGACGCAACTGCGGTACATCGAGCGATCTCCGACTTCGGCGCACTCGGCCCGCCGAGCGGGCTCGGGTTGCTGCTCGCGGCGCCGACGATCGCCAGCCACGGCACGCAAGAACAGGTCGACACGTTCGTTCGTGACATCGTCACCGGGCAGCAGGCATGGTGCCAGCTCTTCAGCGAACCCGGCGCCGGCTCGGACCTCGCAGGACTGTCGTGTCGGGCAGAACGCGATGGCGAGGAGTGGATCGTCAACGGACAGAAGGTATGGACGTCGGGGGGACACATGGCCGACGTCGGCATGCTCATCGCCCGCACCAACCCCAGCGCGCCGAAACACCGCGGCATCTCGTGGATGGCCATCGACATGGACCAGCCGGGCGTCGAGATCCGGCCACTCCGCGAGCTCACCGGCCACGCCCTGTTCAACGAGGTCTTCCTCACCGACGCTCGAGTGCGTGCCGACGCCCTGATCGGCGACGAGAACGATGGTTGGCGCGTGGCCAACACCACCCTGCAGAACGAACGTGCCGGGCTTGGTGCAGGCGGTGGCGGTACGGCCACCAGCGCCCTGCCCGGCTCGATCGCCGGCCAACTCGATCGTCGGGTCGGCGACCTGGTCGGGGGCGCGGCTCCACGCCGTCGACAGACCGGAGCGGCGCGTCGGTCACAGTCGAAGATGTATGCCGGACTCGCCCGCAGCCGTAATCTCGGCGACGACGCGTCGATTCGTCAAGACCTGATGCGCTTGCACACCCTCGAGACGATCGGCGCATGGAACGGCGCACGTGTCAAAGCCGCTCGCGCTGCAGGTGAAGACATTGCCGGCATGGCCAACATCTCGAAGCTGATGATGAGTGACGTCGTGCGCCTGTCGCGCGACCTCGGTCTGCGCATTGTCGGAGCGGCCGGAACACTGCATGCCTACACCGACGAGCAACGAGCCGCTCTCGACGAAGCGACGGGCGATCCGATGCTGGCGGTGGTCACCGGGACTGCGCTCTACGCGCAGGCACCACCGATCTACGGCGGCACCGATCAGATCCAGAAGAACATCATCGGTGAACGCGCCCTCGGACTCCCGAAAGAGCCCGGCGACACGCGCGACATCCCGTTCAGCGACCTACCGAAGAACGGCTGAGAGCTCGGACCTGCGTGGGATCCCTGGATGCCGACTTCGTCATCGGAGTTGCTCTCGGTCTGTTCGTCATCACGTCGCCGGTCGATCCGGTCAAGCTGCTCTTGTTCAACGACATCGTTGCCCGTCAGCAACGCAACCGGGCCGCCGCTGCCTTTCAGCGCACGGTCTACGTCACGATCATCCTGGCGATCGCCACGCTCATCGGCAAGGAGTTGCTCGAGGCACTCGGCATCGACCTGAACGTGTTCGGCGCAGTCGGCGGGCCGGTCATCGCCTTGATGGGGTTCGAGATGCTCTCCGGCGGGACGCCGAGTCGCGCCGCGGGCGAAGACGAACGTGAAGAGGGCCCAGCAGAGGGCGACGGGCTCCCTATCCCACTAGCGATACCGCTGATCGCCGGACCCGGTTCGAATCACGACGACCATCACGTTCGCTTCCCAGAACACGTCCACCGACGGACTCATCGCGATGGGCATTGCGATCGCCATCGTGGCCGTGGCCACATTCCTGTTCTACAACGACTTCGGCAACCTCCTGGCGAAGATGAAGCCGGCGACCATCGCCATCCTCGCTCGACTCGGTGGCCTCATCTTGGCCACCCTCGGTTTTCAGATGGTGCTCAACGGTCTGAAGAACTTCTTCGCATCACCCACGAGAGGCACGAACCATGCAGGACTTCACCAACAAGATCGCGGTCGTCACCGGCGGCGGGACGGGAATGGGCCGCGCCCTAGTCACCCAGCTCGCCGCCGCAGGCTGCCATGTCGCCACGTGTGACCTCGCCGAAGACAACCTCGCACTCACCCGCGCGGCAGCCGCCGAAGCCGGACCAGACGTGCGAGTCACCGCCCACCGCGCCGACGTCGCCGACGAAGAAGCGCTGGTGCGCTTCCGCGACGAGGTGCTCGAACAGCACGACACCGACCACATCCACCTGCTGTTCAACAATGCGGGGATCGGCGGCGGTGGCAGCATGTTCACCGCCACACGTGAGTCGTGGGAGCGCACGTTCAACGTCTGTTGGGGCGGCGTGTACCTCGGGGCCAGAGTCTTCCTCCCGCTGCTGGCAGCCGCCGACGAGGGTCACATCGTGAACACGTCGAGCGTGAACGGATTCTGGGCGAGCCTCGGCCCCGACCGTCCGCACACCGCGTACTCAGCGGCCAAGTTCGCGGTCAAAGGATTCACCGAAGCCCTCATCACCGATCTGCGGATCAATGCGCCCCACGTGAAGGCCTCGGTCGTCATGCCTGGGCACATCGGTACGTCGATCGTGGAGAACTCGATGCGCTTCGGCGGGATGAACCTCGCCGACATGACCGACGAGGATCGCCGCCTCGCCGAGGAGATGGCCGCCGTGTTCGAGGCGAGCGCGCCGGTGACCGCCGACCAGGCCGCCGAGGTGATCTTGCAGGGCGTGCGGGACGAACGGTGGCGCATCCTGATCGGCGACGATGCGCACGCGCTCGACGAGGCGGTGCGCGCAAACCCGGAAGGCGCCTACGACGGTCTCAGCCTGGGAGAGCTCACCAACTGACCGACTCGGAGATACTGCCACCGTCGTGGCTGAGCCTGCGCCCGACGAAGGGCTCGGCGATGCACTCGCCGCAGGTTGGCACGCGTGTGCCGTTGCGTTCTTCACCGTTGCCTTCGTGCTCGCAGTCCTGGCGCCGTTCCTGGCGGTTGGCGCGGTGCTTGCCGTGCTCGGTTGGGTGATCTACACGGCACGATGACGGCGGCGGGCGCTGCCAGCACAACCCGTCGCCGACGACGAGCCGGTGCCATCGCGCTGAGACTCAGGACGACCCTCGGCGGGCCCAACCTTCGGCGGTCAACACCGAGTCGAGAACGCTGCCATCGGGGAACCCGAACGGCGCACGCACACCGTTGTGAGCGCGCGCCACCGGCAGGTCGAGCGGCGGGAGATCGATACCGGGCGGGGACCATCGGTGCCATCGCCGCGCCGGGATTTCGGTCACCGTGATCGTCGGCTCACCGAGCACTTCGAGATCGCCGTGCACGACTCCCTCTTGGACATACCCGGCGACGCCACCTGACACATCGAGTTCCACTGCGGCACCGGTGGCATACCACTCGACGTCGAACGCGATCGGTGTCGGCATACCGTACCCGTCGCCGAGCGCAGCCTCGACGTCATCCAGTCTCGACGCGTACGTCTCGTTGCCGATCGACCACTGCTCCATCGGCGATTCACAGAGGTGCTCGGCCCACAGCTGTTCGCCTTTCACGATAAACGGATCGCGGCGCGCAGGCACCTCGAAGTCGGTCACATGGAGCAACGGTCGCTCGAGGCGCGCCAGAGCGGACCAGTACCACACGGTGGGACCGCTCAACCGATGTACCGACCACACGCCGAGATCGCCGCCAGACTCCCATGCGGCGAACGCCCATTCTTCGATCGCGGCCTCCGAATGGGCGCGCTCGTCGTGAGGGGCGGGCATCATCGGGCAGACTACGGCGGTGATGCGCTATCTCAGCCTCGAGTGGATCGCCGCGCTGACAGCGGAGGTTGCCGCCAACGAGGCGCTCGGAGAGCTCGCCGAGCGTCATCGGGTCGGGATCACTCAGGTGGTCAGTGACGGGCCCGAGGGCAACGTGACCTATCACCTCAGTGTGGGTGATGGAGCGGCAACGTTCGGTGCCGGTCCGGCCGACCCGGAGGACGTCAAGATGGAGCAGAGCTGGGACACCGCCGTGGCTGTTGCCAACGGCGACCTCAACGCACAGGATGCATTCATCAACGGGCACATTCGGCTGTACGGCGACCAGCAGACGTTGATGGATGCCACACCGGTGTTCGGAGCGTTGGCCGCAGTGTTCGAGTCGGTTCGCGAGCGGACGCGCTACGAGTAGGCGACATGCCCGAGCTCCCCGAGGTGCAGGCCCACGCGGAGCGGCTCGACAGACGATTCGCTGGACGCTCGTTACGCCGTTTCGAACTGATCCGTTTCACGGCGCTCAAGACCGCGCGGCCTGCTCCCGACGAGGCCTACGGGCAGCCAGTCCGTCACGTTGGCCGGCGCGGGAAGTACATCCTGGTCGACATCGAGCCGGTGACGTTCGTGATCCATCTCATGCAAGGCGGTCGGCTGCTCGTCGACACCAAACACTCCAAGAAGCCCCGCGGCGGCCAAGCGCGTTTCTGGTTCGACGAGCGCCCCGATGTCGACGACGACGCGGCGCTGCTGTTGACCGAGCAGGGCACCGAACGCCGCGCCGGTGTGTGGACGGTGCCCAGCGAAATGCTCGACGAGTCGCCACCACTGAACCGGCTCGGGCCGGATGCCGCAGACATCACCGCCGATCAGCTCGCCGAGGCGTTCGCGGCCACGTCGATGCGCGTCCACGGGTTTCTCCGCGATCAGCAGCACATCGCCGGCATCGGACGGCGGCTCGCCAACGAAGTGTGCCATCGAGCCCAGGTATCGCCGTTCGCCAACACCAAGAAGTTGGGTGCCGACGGAGCCGCGGTGGTGGCGACCGCGATCCACGACGCCATCGACGATGGCTTGAGATACGAGCGCACGCGAGACGACATGAGCTCGTCGAAGAATCGACCGGGAGGAGTCCACGGGCGCGCCGGCGAGGCGTGCCCGGTGTGCGGTGACACCGTACGCGCCGTCGAGTACTCCGGGTACACGGTGAACTACTGCCCCACATGCCAGACCGGCGGCAAGGTGCTCGCCGACAACACGACGAGCAAGTTCCTCAAGTAGTGCGAGCTGAACGCTCGGGTCGTTGGGAGCGCGAGCTGAACGCTCGGGTCGTTGGGAGCGCGAGCTGAACGCTCGGGTCGTTCGCAGACCGAGCGGTACGCTCGGGCCATGCCCGTGCACCTCCGAGCCGAGCCCGGCCACTATGCCCCCAACGTGTTGTGTCCCGGCGACCCGGTCCGCGCGACCTACATCGCGCAGAAGTTTTTCGACGATGTCGAGCACGTCAACGCCGAGCGCGGGATGCACGGCTACACCGGAACGTTCAACGGCGAGCCGATCAGCGTCCAGACCACCGGGATGGGCTGCCCCAGTTCAGGCATCGTGTTCGAGGAACTGGCGATGTTGGGGGCGCAACGGTTGATCCGCGTGGGGACCTGTGGGGGATTGCAAGACGGCATGACGATGGGCGACACGGTCATCGGCGTCTCGGCGTCGGCCGACGACACGACCCCGCTGCGCTACGCGGACATGGCTGGCTACGCCCCGACCGCATCGTTCGGACTGGCCGCCACTGCGGTGACACGCAGCGCAGCGTCGGGAACGAACGTCCACGTCGGCCCGATCGTCACGTCAGGTCTGTTCTACGACCCCGACCCGAACACCTTCGCCCGCTGGAAGCGGCTCGGACACCTCGGTGTCGAGATGGAAGCGGCGATGATGTACACGATCGCCAACGTGAAGGGCATCGAGTCGCTGGCGATGATGACGGTGAGCGACTTGCTCGCCGACGACGGTTCGACCGAGCGGATCAGCGACGCCGAGCTCAAGGCCGGCGTCGACCGGATGATGGAGATCGCCTGCGAGGTGGCGGTGTCATGACCCAACTCTCCCTGTGCCGATGGAACCGCAGCACGGTCTGCAGCGTCCAATCATCATGATGCGGCGCACACTTGCACTCCTTGCGGCGGGCACGTTGGTACTCGCTGCGTGCGGCGACGACTCCGATTCCGACGGCGGTTCGACGTTGCCTCCGGCCGACACTCCAGCAACGGTCGAGAACCTGTCGGGACAGACGTTCATCGCCACCGAGATCACCGGGTACTCACTGGTCGAGGGCAGTGAACTCACGATGTCGTTCGATGGCGATCAGCTGAGCGCCAATGCGGGCTGCAACACCATCGCCGGCGGATACACGCTCGACGGTGGCGAGTTCGCCGGAGGACCATTCGCGATGACCGACATGGCGTGCGAACCGGCGCTCATGGATCAAGACCAATGGCTGGTCGATCTGCTGTCGACCGGCCCAGGCATGACCCTCGTCGGGCCCACCCTGACGATCGAGGGCCTCGACGGCGCCGTCGTCACGATGACCGCGGAATCGGGCTGACACCAACGCTGCGGTGCGGCAAGTGGCCCACAGAGAGCCGCTTCGCTCACCGGTGGTCGTTGGGCCGCCGCTCAGATCAGGTCGAGTTCGGCGACGGCGTCGCGCTCGCTGACGAGCTCGGCGGCGCTGGCGTCGATCTTGCCTCGGCTGTAGTCGTTGATGTCGAGGCCTTGCACGATCTCCCACTGTCCGTCGCTGCAGCGGCACGGGAACGATGAGATGATGCCCTCGGGGACGTCGTAGCTGCCGTCGCTCGGCACGGCCATCGACACCCAGTCGTCGGCGGGCGTGCCGTTGACCCAATCGCGTACGTGATCGACGGCTGCCGATGCTGCCGATGCTGCCGACGATGCGCCGCGGGCCTCGATGATCGCCGCTCCGCGCTTGGCGACGGTCGGGATGAACGTCGAGTCGTACCACTCGTGGTCTCCGACGAGCTCGGCTGCGTTCTGGCCATCGACCTCGCAGTGATACAGGTCGGGATACTGCGTGGTGGAGTGGTTCCCCCAGATGGTCATCTGCTTGATCGCCGTCACCGGCTTGCCGGCACGCTGCGCCAGTTGGCTCATTGCCCGGTTGTGGTCCAAACGAGTCATCGCTGTGAACTGGCCCGGATCGAGCTCAGCTGCATTGCGCTGCGCGATGAGCGCATTGGTGTTCGCCGGGTTGCCGACCACGAGCACCTTCACGTCGCGCGAGGCCGAACGCGAGAGCGCCTCTCCCTGGGGTTTGAAGATGCCACCATTGGCCGCGAGGAGATCGGAACGCTCCATCCCCGCCTTGCGCGGCATCGCCCCAACCAAGAGCGCGATGTCGGCGTCGCCGAACGCAACATCGGCATCATCGGTGCAGACGATCGAGTCGAGCACGGGAAACGCACTGTCGTCGAGCTCCATCTTCACGCCGTTGAGCGCGTCGAGCGCTGGTGTGATCTCGAGGAGCTGGAGCGACACGGGAGTGTCGGGACCGAGCATCGAACCGGAGGCAATACGGAACAGCAGGCTGTAGCCGATCTGGCCAGCAGCACCGGTGACAGCGACACGGACGGGAGTGGTCATGGCGGCGAGCGTAGGCCGATGCCACCGAGCGGCCAAGCCGGTCGACGCAACTCGCTCAGCCGAGGCCGAGCACACGCCCGAGAATCGACGCGTAGAAGTTCTGACCGTCTGGGCGCAGATGGATGTCGTCTTCGTACAAGCAATTGCCCGGGCACTCGCCCGAGATCGCTTGCCAGTCGATGACACTCACGTTCGAGAAGCGGAATGGCACCGATCTGATCATCTCGTTGTTTCCGGCGATCCAGCCGCGCGGGGCCCGGCCGGTCAGCAGGATCACGGTCGGCACGTCGGCCAGATAGCCGAGCATCTCATCGAGCGTGGCCTGGCTGAATCCGCCATTGGTTCCGAGATGTACGACAACGACCGAGCCGTAGGTGGCGCGGTCGCGCATCAACGACATCGTCGGCAAGAAGTCCTTCATCTGACGGCTGATCGCCGCGTCGACCTGGAAGCCGAGCGCGGCGAGTTCCTCGGCTGCGCCGAGCATCACCGAATCGCCCAATGCGATCAGTGGGAACGCGCCTGTATTCGGCTGGATCTCGAGTTGCTGCAACGCATCGACGGCGCCAACCACACCCAACTGGCGCACCGGAGCAGGCGGAGCGGTGGTTGGCGGCACCGTCGTTGGCGGCACCGTCGTTGGCGGCGCGGTCGTGGGTGGCGCGGTTGTGGCGGTTGCGGCGGCGTCATCGGTCGTGTTCGCATCCGTGCCAGGTGGCGCGGCGGCCACCGAGTCCGAGGACCGTGTCGTCGCCGGCGCGATGGTCGTCGCCGGCGCCACGGTCGTTGGCGGGCCGGTCGTTTCGGTGACGATCGTCGGCAGCGGTGCCGGAGCGGGGAACTCCGCCGCGTCGGGGTCAGGCGAGGCGATTGTGTCGGGGTCGCCGAAGTCGGTCACGAAGGCCTCGTTCTCGTCGAACTCGGCCGCAATGGCGTTCTGCTTCACCGGGGCAGCGACGAGTGAGCCGATTGCGAACAGCAGCACCGCAAGGGCGATGATCGACACGCTGATCAGCGACGTGCGAACGCCGGGCGACAGCCGCGTGATGGTCCGACGGGTATCGGCGATGAACGTGCGTCGCCGGACGGGTCGCTCGATCAGCCGGAACGACAGCTCGGTGAGCGCGACCGTGATCGTCATGGCAACGACGAACTCGCGCAGCGTGAGCGGGCGGCCGGCGACGCCACGGATGATCTGATAGATCGGCCAGTGATAGAGGTACAGCCCGTACGAGCGGGTGCCGACCCACCGCATGGCCGAGTTGCCGAGGACGCGGTCGGTGATGCCACCCCGATGTGTCACACCCGCGATCACCATCAATGTGGCGATGCCGCAGACGAACAGGCCGCCTTGGAACAGGAACGGGTCGGCGCCTGCCGGCGAAGCCAGGTACACGTTCCAACACATCCAGGCGAAGATGCCCAGCCCGGCCAACGCCAATGCGTCGAACCAGCGCCCCTTGGTACGGAGCGGGCCGCGCGCGACCGCATACGGCCGCCACACGAGAGCGAACGCAGCGCCGAGCAACAATCCACCTGCACGGGTGATGGTCGACAGGTACAGCGTGTCGACCTTGGAGATCGGGCGATCGCCGATCCACCAATACGCATCCGGCGTGATGTTCGGCTCGCTGATCGGCCCGCCGTAGAACAGCAACGCCACGACCACGGTCACCGCCACCGCCGCGAGGAACAACCAGCGCGCCACCCCAGCGACCCGTCGCGTTCCCGATCGAGCCAATAGCAGCGCCATGATCAACGGCCACACGAGGTAGAACTGCTCTTCGACGGCGAGGCTCCACAAGTGCCGGAGCGGCGCGAAATCCCCAGACGAGGTGTATCCGAGCCCCGTCCAGATCTGGTACCAGTTCGACACGTAGAACGTGCCGGCGACAACATCGCCGCGCAGCTGACCGAGGGCGTCGCGTTCGAAGGCTGCAGTCCACACGACGACGAGGGCCATCATCGTGGTGACCGCTGGGAGCAGTCGGCGGGCCCGTCGGACCCAGAAGTCGCGCAACGAGATCCGGTAGGTACGTTCACGTTCGGCGACGAGAAGCAACGTGATCAGGTAGCCCGAGATGACGAAAAACATCTCGACACCGAGAAAGCCCCCGGGCAACCACGCCGTGTTGGCGTGGTACACCATGACCGCCACCACCGCGACGGCGCGCATCCCGTCGAGACCGGGCAGATACGGGACGCGACTGATCCCGGTGTCGAGGCCGGGCGCGACCGGCTGACCGTGCGGCGGGGCGAGGGTCGCCATGGCGGCATCAAGTATCACCGACCGGATGGCCGGATCGGTGTCACGCCTTCGTCAAGGCTGTAACGCTCGTTACAGCCCCAGCGCATTGGCGATCAGCGCTGCGTAGTACTCCTGCCCATCAGGACGCAGGTGGATCTGGTCGTCGTACAGACACTCCCCCGGACACGTGTTGACCAGATCGTTCCAATAGAGCGCAGTCGTATTGGGGTTGTTCGCTGCGGCGTTGATGATCAACGCGTTGTTGTCGTCGGCGTAGTTGTAGCTCGACGGCAGGCTGTTGAGCACGACAATCACGTTCGGTACGCCGGACAACGCGCCCATCATGCGGTCGATCTCGCTTTGGGAGATCGGGCCGTTGGTCCCGAGGTGAATGACGACGGTGTCGCCGAGGCGACCTTGTTGCTCCAGCGTGAGCACTGCGTCGAGCCCGTTGATGAAGGCGCGGCTCTCGGTGGCGTCCACGGTGAAGCCGAGTTCCTGTAGCGCGGGAGCAGCGCCGAGCATCACCGAGTCGCCGATCGCCAGCCTGGCGATGCTGGTCGGGGGCGCTGCAGTTGTCGCCGGCACAGGGGCGACAGTGGTCTCGGGGACCACGACACCATCCGCTGTGGTCTCCTCGGTCAATGAGTCAGCGGCGGTTCCGTCGCCCTCGGTCTCGACGACGACCGTCTCGCCCGTCGGGTTCTCGGCGACGTCCTGTGTCGCCCCGCCCTCGGTCGGTTCAGGTCCATCGACCGCCCCGCCGCAGGTGGGATCGTTGATCACGTCGCAGGTCGCCTCTGAGCCGGCGCCGAGCGACTCGGCGACATCGTTCTGCTTCAACTCGGCGGTGGCCAGGCTCGCGCCGGCAAACACCGCGAGTGCGGTGCCGACAGCGGCCCCGGTGACCACGGCGCCTCGGCGCGAGGGGTGCCGCGGGTCGCGCATGCTCGTCCACATCCGGCCCAGTGCGCCCTTACGGATCGGCGTCTCGACGTAGCGGTACGACAACTCGGTGATGATCGCCGTGGCGACCATGGCCAGTGCGAACTCGTGGAACTCGAGCGGCTTGCCGGCGATGTTGCGGATCAGCTGATAGATCGGCCAGTGGTACAGGTAGAGCCCGTACGAGCGGGTCCCGATCCACAACAACACCGGGATGCTGAGCACCTTGCTGGTCAGCGCGTGTTGATGCGTCACACCGGCGATCATCATGAGCGTCAGCAGCGAGGCGATGAAGAACCCGCCGCGGAAGAGAAATGGGTCGGCTCCGTCGATGTCGACGAGCCCGACATACACACACATCGCAGCGATGCCGATGAATCCGATCAGGGCGAATCCGTCGAGCAGGCGTCCTTTGGTGCGCAGCGGGCCGCGCATCACCGCTACGGGCCTCCAGACGAGCGCGAACGCGGCACCGAGCAACAAGCCACCGGCGCGTGTGATCGTCGACAGGTACAAGGTGTCGACCTTGGAGATCTCTCGGCCGAAGACGGTCCAGTATTGGTCGGGGGTCAGTTCTGGTGTGCGAATCGGCCCGGGCTGGTAGAGCACGGCCATCAGGACGGTGATGACGACCGCCGCCAGGAAGAACCACCGCGCCATCGAGGTCACCCCGCGACTGCCGGCGCGCAGCACGAGCACCATCACGAGCGGCCACACGAGGTAGAACTGCTCCTCGACCGCAAGGCTCCACAGGTGACGCAGGGGAGCAAAGTCGTTGGGTGCGGTGTACCCGGCACCAGTGAAGATCTGATACCAGTTCGACACGTAGAAGAACGCGGCGACGACGCCGCCGCGCAGTTTGCCGAGCGCGTCGCGTTCGAACAGCGCCGTCCAGATCGTCAGCAGCGTGATCATCAAGAACAACGCCGGCAGCAGTCGCCGTGCGCGCCGGATCCAGAACTGCTTCATGTCGACGGTGTCGGAACGCTCCTTCTCGGCCACCAGCAGCAGCGTGATCAGGTAACCGGAGATCACGAAGAACACCTCGACGCCGAGAAACCCACCCTTCAGCCAGCTCGAGTTGGCGTGGTACACCATCACGGCGACCACGGCGAGCGCACGCATGCCATCGAGACCGGGCAGGTACGGCACTCGGCTGATGTCCGGACGGGTTGCGTCCGCACGGCGAGGCGTACCCCCCACCTTCTCGCGCGTGGTCCACGTCGAGGCGGCAGAGGTGTCGGTGGTCGCGCTCGTCGTCGTGGCGTCTGGGGGCATCAGTCGTGGCGGAGATCGAGCGCAGCGCACACACGTTGCGCCGCGTCTGGACGATTGAGCGTATAGAGGTGGATGCCCGGTGCACCCGCGGCGAGGAGTTGGCCGGCGAGGTCGATCGCCACCTCGGTGCCGATCCGCGCCACCTCGGCGGGATCGTCAGCAGCAGCAATCCGTTCTCCCAGCCATTTCGGAATCTCGGTGCCGTTCATGGCGGCCATCCGCTGGATCGGAGCGAGGTTGGCGATCGGCATCACGCCGGGGACCACCGGTTTGTCGACGCCGAGGTCGGATAGCTCGTCGACTAGCCGGATGTAGTGCTCCACTTCGAAGAAGAACTGGGTGACAGCGAAGTCGGCAACGGAGAGTTTGTCGGCGAGGTGTCGACGGTCGCTCGCCCGGTCGGGTGAGCGCGGGTGCATCTCGGGGTGTGCGGCGACTCCGACGGAGAAGCAGCCCGGAGCTGCGACGTCGGCGATCAGGTCGCTGGCGAACTGGTAGTCGCCGGCGACGTCGCCGTCCTTTGGCGGGTCGCCACCCAACGCAAGGATGTTCTCCACCCCGAGACGGCGGTACTCCACGAGCAGCGAGGCGACATCGTCGCGATGGTGACCAACGCACGTGAGATGGGCCATGGGCTCGAGGTCGGTCTCGCGGCGCATCCAGGTGACGACGTCACCAGTGCGATGTCGATCCGAGCCGCCGGCGCCATAGGTGACGCTGACAAAGTCCGGCTTCAGCGGTTCGACAGCGGCGATGGTTCGGCCGAGCGTGAGCTGTGCGCCGGCGGTCTTCGGGGGAAAGAACTCGAACGACAGCGTCGGCCCGCTGGCCAGCCGTTCTGCAATCCGAGCCATACCGGCCCAACGCTATCCGCCCGAAGCGCTCAGGCTCGGACGCCCTCATGTCCGGGCTCAGTCGGCCTCGCGGCCTCTACCTGGCCTCCCGTGCTCCGGCGGAGCAGATCGTGTCAGTGCCGGAAGTGGCGTTGGCCGGTGAACACCATGGCGATGCCGTGTTCGTTGGCCGCAGCAATCACTTCGTCGTCGCGGACTGAGCCACCGGGTTGGATCACGGCTGCGACGCCGGCTGCGTGCGCCGCATCGAGTCCGTCGCGGAACGGGAAGAACGCGTCGCTGGCGCATGCACCGCCGACGGCACGACCATCGGCGCGTTCTGCGGCGATGCGTGCCGAGTCGAGCCGGTTCTGCTGACCGGCACCGATACCGAACGCCTGCAGGTCTTTGGTGTACACGATGGCGTTGGAACTCACCGCGGCACACACCTGCCAGGCGAACTCCAGGTCGCCCCACTGGTCGTCGGTCGGTGCGACGTCAGTGACGACGCGCCAATCGGGCGACCGCCCGGCGATCGGATCGGGTTGCTGGACCAGCAGTCCGCCGTCGACGGGACGCACATCGAACGGCAACGGCGACGGCGGATTCGCCGATATCACCCGCAGGTTCTTCTTCGATCCGAGAATCTCCAATGCCGCAATGTCGAACGACGGTGCGACGACCACCTCGGTGAACACCTCGACGAGTGCGGTGGCCAGCGATGCGGGCACGGCGCGATTGATTGCGACGATGCCGCCGAATGCGCTCACCGGATCGCACGCGTTGGCCCGGATGTACGCCTCGGTTGCATCGGGGGCGACGGCCACGCCGCACGGGTTGGCGTGCTTGACGACCACGCACGCCGGATCGTCGAAGCGATTGACGAGACGCCACGCCGCTTCGGTGTCGAACACATTGAGGTAGCTGAGCTCTTTGCCCCCGTGCTGGGTCATCGAGTCCCACCACCCGGTGGCGCCGACCTGCCGGTACCGGGCGCCGGCCTGATGCGGGTTCTCGCCGTAGCGCAGTGGCTGCACGTTCTCGAGAGCGAGGTGCAGCGAGGCCGGGAGCGCTGTGTCGCCGGTCTCGTTCTCCTCGTCGTCCGTCAGGTCAACGGACTCGTCGAACCAGGTGACGATCGCGGCGTCGTACGCAGCGGTGTGGGCGAAGGCAGCGCGGGCGAGACGTCGCCGTGTCTCGGCCGAGAGTGCACCATCGGCCCGCAGTTCGGCGAGGACGGGCGCATAGTCGTCGGGATCGACGACCACTCCGACGCGATCGTGGTTCTTCGCGGCGGCGCGCACCATCGCCGGCCCGCCGATGTCGATGAGCTCGACGCTCGGATCGGTGGAAAAGGGATAGAGGTTGCCGACGACCAGGTCGATCGGCTCGATGCCGTACGCGTCCATGTCGGCGCGATGCTCCGGATCGGCGGTGTTCGCCAAGATCCCGCCATGCACCGTCGGGTGCAGCGTGACCACGCGATGGCCGAGGATCGCAGGGACGCCTGTGAGCTCGACCACATCGGTCACCTCGATACCGGCGTCGGCGATCGCCCGAGCGGTTCCGCCGCTCGACACGAGCGACCACCCCAGCCCCGAGAGCTCGGCGGCGAACTCGGCGATTCCAGATTTGTCGTAGACGGAGAGCAACGCTGTCGGCACGGTGCGACCGTACCCAACGGCGACACGACAGACGCGCGCTTGTGTGACACTCGCCTCACGCCGCGCGCCGACGCACTACGGTCGGCGCTGAATCAAGGGATCGCACGGACCCCGGGAGGGAACACAGTGGACTTCAGCACTTTCAGGACATCGGACTGGCTGATGGTCGGAGGTGGCGCAGCCATGCTGGTGCTCGGCTTCAGCCTCGACTGGACGACGGTGTCGGCATTCGGAGAGAGCGCCGGCGGCGACGGACCGTTCAACTACTTCCTCACTGGCGGCATTGCGTGGATCCTCGTGGTCGCCGTCGGCGTGCTGGCGTTCCTCCGAGCGGGCGGCCGGCTCCCCGAGAACCGACCATGGGGGATCATCTTCCTTCTCGCCGCCGGGCTGGCAACGCTGTTGATGATTATCCAGATCATCCTCGGTGGTCGCGACCTGGGCTTCGGTATCAAAGGCGATCGCGGGATCGGCATGTGGGGCGCCCTGATCTGGTCGGCGATCTCGGTTGCCGGCGCGTTCATGGACTTCCAGGCGTCGGGCGGCGACATCAAGGACCTGACCAACATGGACAAGATGAAACAGAGCTTCTCCGGCAGCGACGGCGGCGACACCCCTCCCCCGCCGCCGCCGGCTGCGCCCACCGGCGACAGCTGACACGGGGCGGCGCGGCCGTCCCACCGTGAAGTGCTCGGACCGACAGTCAGGCCGAGCAGATCATTACCGCCGGCGGCGCGACCGCAAGGGAGCCCGCCTGGCGCGCGGCCGTCCCACCGTGAAGTGCTCGGACCGACAGTCAGGCCGAGCAGATCATTACGAGAGTTCGCGGATGATCTCGGTCATCAACTCACCGGCTTCGGTGGGGTTGACCCCGACCTTCACGCCCGCTTCGCTGAGCGCAAGCATCTTGCCCTGAGCGGTGCCCTTGCCGCCCGACACGATGGCACCGGCATGGCCCATCTTCTTGCCTGGGGGCGCCGTGACGCCAGCGATGTACGCGGCCATCGGCTTGGTCACGTTGGCATCGATGAACGCTGCCGCCTCCTCTTCGGCCGACCCGCCGATCTCGCCGATCATCATGATGGCGTGAGTCTCGGGGTCGGATTGGAATCGCTCGAGACAGTCGATGAAGTTCGTCCCCGGTACCGGGTCGCCGCCGATCCCGACGCACGTCGAGACGCCGATGCCAGCCTGCTTGAGCTCGTACAGCGCCTGGTACGTGAGCGTGCCCGACCGGCTGACGATTCCCACATTCGGTCCATCGGCGGTCGGGTTCTGAGCGATCTCACCAGCGGTGATGCCGATATTGCACTTGCCCGGTGAGATCACACCAGGGCAGTTCGGGCCGAGCAGCCGGGTGCCTGGGTGGTTGCGGACGAGGACGTTGTACGTCATCGCCTCGTCCTGTGCGGGGATTCCTTCGGTGATGCACACGACGAAGGCGATACCTGCTTCGGCCGCTTCGAGAATCGCACCGGACGCGAACTTCGGCGGGACAGCGACGAACGACGCATCGGCGCCGGTCGCCTCGACCGCCTCGGTGACCGAGTCGAAAACAGGGATGCCGTCGACGTCTTGTCCTCCCTTCCCGGGGGTGACGCCGCCGACGACGTTCGTGCCGTAGTCACGGTTGCGCAGCCCGTGGTAGCGACCTTGGCCGCCCGTGAGGCCCTGGACGACGACCTTGGTGTTCTCGTTGACAAAGATGGCCATGGGTCCGTTCCTCTCAGGCGTTGGCAGTCGAGACAGCGGCGAGCGCGGCTTCGAGCATGGTCGGCTCGGAGCGCAGCTTCTCTTGGGGAATGCCGGCATCGAGCAGGATCTGACGGCCCTCTTCGGCGTTGGTGCCGTCGAGGCGGATGACGATGGGTGCCCGCAGGTCGACCCGGCTCATCGCTTCGACGATGCCTTTGGCGACTTCTTCGCCGCGAGTGATGCCGCCGAAGATGTTGATCAGGATCGACACCACGTTCTCGTCGAAGTTGATCACTTCGAGCGCTCCGGCCATCACGTCGGCGTTTGCGCCACCACCGATGTCGAGGAAGTTCGCGGCAGTGCCACCGACCTGGTTGACGA
The DNA here is from genome assembly GCA_013213745.1 of Ilumatobacteraceae bacterium. Taxonomy (GTDB): domain Bacteria; phylum Actinomycetota; class Acidimicrobiia; order Acidimicrobiales; family Ilumatobacteraceae; genus JABSQH01. The sequence continues at coordinate 58,524 of JABSQH010000015.1, forward strand.
CGTCGAGCGTCGACATCGCCAGGCCCGCACCGTTGGCGATGATCCCCACCGAACCGTCCAGGCCGATGTACTGCAGGCCCTTCTCCTTGGCCATCTGCTCGCGATCGTCGAGCACTTCGGTCGCGGCGAACGCCTCCCATTCGGGGTGACGGTATGCAGCGGAGTTGTCGAGGGTGACCTTTGCGTCGAGGGCATGCACTTCGCCCGTCGGCTTCAAGATCAATGGGTTGATCTCGGCGAGATCGCAGTCGCCTTCGGTGTAGCAGCGGTACAGCTTGACCAAGATCTCAGCGGCACCGTCGACGGCCGTCTCTGGGAGCTTGGCTTTGATGCACGACTGGCGAGCCACTTCGAGGTCGAGACCATCGACTGGGTCGATGTGCAGCTTGACGATCGCGTCGGGGTTCGACTCGGCGACGGCTTCGATCTCGACGCCACCTTCAGCGGACAACATCAGCAGGTGCTTCTTCGCGGCGCGATCGAGGGTGAAGCTGGCGTAGTACTCATCTTCGATGTCCGACGCCTTCTCGACCCACAGCCGGTTGACCGTGTGGCCCTTGATGTCCATTCCGAGGATGTTCCCGGCGTGCTCGCGCACCTCGGCCTCGTTGTCGGCGAGCTTGATGCCGCCGGCTTTACCGCGGCCGCCGACTTGCACCTGGGCCTTCACCACCACCGGGTAGCCGGCCTGGTTGGCCTCTTTGACCGCTTCGTCGACGGTGTCGGCCGGGCCACCTGGGCTGACCGGGATGTCGTAGCGGGCAAAGTACTGCTTGCCCTGGTACTCGAACAGATCCATGCGCAGTCCTTTCTCAGGCGCTGGGCGCCTCGCGCTCGTCGAGCTCGTTCTCGAGCCAGGTCCCGATCGCCTTGAGCGACGACCCGGGCCCGAAGATCTCAGCGACCCCTTGCTCGCGCAGCTCGCGAGCATCGGCGTCGGGAATCACGCCACCACCAAACACCAGCACCTCGCCGAGGTCGCGAGCCCGTAGCTCTTCCATCACCCTCGGAAACAACGTGAGGTGGGCACCCGACAACAGCGACAGTCCGATGCCATCGGCATCTTCTTGCAACACCGTCTCAGCGATCTGCTCGGGCGTTTGATGCAGACCGGTGTAGATCACCTCGAAACCATGGTCGCGNAGTGCTCGCGTGATGGTCTTGGCACCCCGATCGTGACCGTCGAGGCCCGGTTTGGCAACGACGATGCGATACGGGCGCTTCACGAATCGCTCACCCTACGTGGTCACACGCGACCGTGCGAAAAGTCACGTGAAGGCTGGTTCTGCCGCCGCCACGGCAGACTGTAAGCCGTGTCGTCGACGGCGCCCGCACGTGATCCCCGCCTTCGTTCCCCGCTGGCGCGCGCGGTGGTTCCGGTCGGCGCCGGACTCGTCGTCCTCGTCTTGATTGCCCTCTTTCTGTGGGGGATGGCTGAGTTCTTGTCTCGCGGCGACGTCGAGACGAGCGATCGGCTGGCCCCGGAGCGGCTGATGGTCGGCTCAGTGCAAACAGTGGCCCGCGTTGTCGAGGAAGACGGACCGATCCTGTTTCCCGGTCTCGACACCACCACTGGCGAACGCACCATCGTGCTCGATCACGAGAGCGACGACCCCACGACCGGCTGGGTCGTGTACTACGCATATCCAGCCGGCGCCGACCCGTCGTGTGCCGTCGACCAAGTCGAGGGCACACGAACGTTCGTCGACTGCAACGGCGCGGAACTCGATGTGACCGGACTCTCCCCTCCCGACTCGGGCGTCAACCCGATCGTCGAGGACCAAGAGACGCTCTACATCGATCTCGCCGCAGTGGTCACGCCAACCACCACTTCGTGAGGGCGCCGCGCCACGGCAGGTCCCGGCCAGGTACCGTCAGGTCATGTCCGAAGGTTCAGGCGATAGCGGATCCGGTGGGATCGGCGGCTTCGGTGGATTCGACAACGTGCGCGCCGAGATCGAGCCCCACGGACCGCGCAGCGTCGGCGAGCACTGGCGCGAAGGCGAGGGACGAGCTGACGACCCCGCCCGATGCTCGTGCTGATCCTGATCGTGGCCCTCGTGGCGCTGTTGTTTCTCGCCAGCGGCGACTCCAGCGAAGGCGCCAACATGCAGCCGGCTCCGCTCGAGGTGTTCGCACCGGCGAGCGTCAGAGCGCGCTAGTCGAGCGGCGGGGCGGCTGCGAGGGCCTCGACCAGCCGTTCGGCGAACACTTCGGTGTGTTCGTCGAGCTTGCTGCGGCTCATGGCCAATCCACCGATGACGTAGGCACCGGTGTCACCGAGGGCCTGGTCGAGCTTGTCGAGGGATTTGCCCGGATCGAGCGCGAACGTGCAGAACCCGGCCGCTCGTTTGCCACGCATGGCCGGCAGGTTGGCGATGTTCGACAACGCCCACGGCGCCTGGCCGAAGATGAACGCGCCGTGCACCCAGGTGCCGACCAGCACGAGGTCAGCATCCTGGATCGACTGGTAGTCGGGCTGCTTCACCTTCGACAGACCCGTAATGGTCCACCGCTCTTGTGCGAGCAGATCGGCGACCTGTTCGGCAGCGGTCCAGGTGTTGCCCGTCAGGCTCTCGACGAGAAATGCGGCCTTCATCACCGGCAGTCTGCCAGACGACACCCGCGGCGCAAGGAGTCGCCAGTCGTCAGCGCTTCTTCAGTGGCGCCCAGGCAAGTGCGAGATGCTTGCTGCCGACCCCGGCGAAATTCACCGTGGCCTCGGCCTTGTCACCTTCGCCGGTGATGTCGATGATGACGCCCTCGCCGAACGCAGGGTGTTCAACATCGTCGCCGACGCGCAATCCCAACTCTTGGGAGTTCGCGGGTTGTGGAGTGTTCTCTGTGCCTGCGCGCAACGCCGCGTCGACCACGCGTTCGCGATGTGCCGACTCACGCTCGCGCTGGAGATCGGCGTTGATGTCACGTGAACCGACACTTCCCCGGCGGTACGGCGGAGGGTCGCCGTCGCGCGAGCGGTAGCTCTGCCGGCCGTAGCTGGTGCGGCCGGATTCGTTCCCGAGCGTGTCGATGAGGTCGGCGGGGATCTCGTCGAAGAAGCGCGACGGTGGGTTGTACTGGGTTGATCCGAACAGCTGTCGGCTCCACGCGTGGCTCATGTACAGGCGCTGCATCGCACGCGTGATGCCGACGTACGCGAGCCGGCGCTCCTCTTCCATCTCGGCCGGCTCGGTGAGCGCCCGGATATGGGGAAACACACCCTCTTCAACGCCGATAAGGAACACGACGGGGAACTCCAGCCCCTTGGCCGAGTGCAGTGTCATCAACACGACCTCGTCGTCGACCTCACCGTCGGGCAGTTCGTCGGTGTCGGCCACCAGCGACACCTGTTCGAGGAACTCGTCGATCACGGTGAATTCGCGCGCCGAGCCGACGAGCTCGCCAAGGTTCTCTACTCGCCCGTGAGATTCGACGGTGTCCTCCGCTTCGAGTTCGGCGAGGTACCCCGACCCGTCGAGCGCTCCTTGCAGCACGTCGCCGGGCCCTTGGTCGGGGTCGGCCGCGACCGTGGACAGCGTGTCGAGCAGTTCGACGAACGACGCGATGCCGCGTACGGCCGGGCCGGTGACCCCCGCTTCGTCGGCACGCCGCAGCGCGTCAGCGAACGCCAGTCCGTTCGCTGCGGCAAAGGTGTCGAGCTTGGCCACGCTGGCGTCACCCACACCGCGTTTGGGCACGTTCAACACGCGCTTGACGCTGACCTCGTCGGCCGGGTTGACCACGGCCCGCAGGTAGGCCATGGCGTCTTTCACTTCCCGCCGGTCGTAGAAACGAGTACCGCCGACGACCTTGTACGGCACCCCGACGCGCATGAACGCCTCTTCGATCACGCGGCTCTGGGCGTTGGTGCGGTAGAGCACCGCCATCTCGCGGAAGTTGATCGCGTCGTCGCGCTGCAGCTGGCGGGCCGTCGACGCGACGAAGGTCGCCTCGTCGCCTTCGTCGTCGGCGAAGTAGCGCACGATGCGGTCGCCCTTGTCGCCGTCGGTCCACAACGACTTCGGTTTGCGCTCCTCGTTGTGATCGATGACGGCGTTGGCTGCGTCGAGGATCGTCTGCGTGCTGCGGTAGTTCTGATCGAGCACGATCGTGGTCACGTCGGGGAACGCGTCTTCGAACTCCAAGATGTTGCGGAAGTCCGCGCCTCGAAAGGCGTACACGCTTTGATCCGTGTCACCCACTACGCAGACGTTGCCGTGCCCACCCGCGAGCATGAGGACGAGTTCGTTCTGCGCCTTGTTGGTGTCTTGGTACTCGTCGACGCAGATGTGGGCAAAGCGTTGGCGATAGTGCTCGAGAACATCGCCGTGCTCGCGCAACAACCGGACTGCGTTGACCAAGAGATCGTCGAAGTCCATCGCACCGGCCTTGAGCAG
>JABSQH010000150.1 GCA_013213745.1 Ilumatobacteraceae bacterium
ACGGTCGAGAACCTGACCACCCAGAACTACACCAACAACGGTGTGTTCTGGACCGGCGTCACCGGGTACCGCGGCTCGTATCTCACGGCCTATCGCAACGGCGACTACGGGATCTACGCCTTCGATTCGGTGCAGGGTCAACTCGACAACTCCTATGCCGCGGGCAGCCCCGACGCCGGGTTCTACATCGGACAGTGCTTCCCGTGTGATGCGCTGATCGACGAGGTGCATGCCGAACACAACGGTCTCGGGTACTCGGGCACCGACTCGGGCGGCAACCTGGCCATCGTCAACTCGACGTTCAACAACAACCGCGCCGGCGTGGTGCCGAACTCCGGCAGCTACGAGCTCTGCTACCCGCAACGCCAGACCACGATCATCGGCAACCTGGTGTATTCCAACAACCAGCCGGACACTCCGGCGATCGACGTCGCCATTCTGGCGATGGGTAACGGGATCCTCGTTCCAGGCGGTGTCGCCAACACGATCGAACGCAACCGCGTATGGGATCACGACAAGACCGGTATCGGGCTCGTGCCGTTCCTCGAGGAGGCGCCGAACGACGATCTGCCGACCGAAGACGAGTGGGACCTCACGTGCGACGAGCAGCGCGACCAGCCGATCGCCGACGAGATTCCCGACGTGCTGCTCTGGGAGCCGTACGACAACTCGGTGGTCGACAACGTCGTCAGCGACAGCCGCGAAGCCGACCTCGGCGTCGCCGGGGTGAGCGTGCCTGCCCAGGATCTCCGCAATTGCTGGTCGGCGAACACCTTCGGCACGTCCGCGCCGGTCGGCATCGAGACGCTGGCGCCGTGTGACGGCACCGGCTCGGGCGACTGGGACGACGGCCCGCTCGACGTGCTCGCCTGGCTCGACGAGGTCGCCACGCGTCCGCCGTCGGTGGACTACGAGACGGCCGAGTTGCCGCCGATTCCGACCAATCTGCCGAACATGGCTGACGCGGCGGCTGCGCCGGCCCAGCCCGCTACCGACGTTCCGTACTCGATCGACCTTGCGTCGATCGAGGTGCCTGCAGAGCCGCCCGGCTGACGCCTCCTCATGCCGATCCGGCCCGCAGCAGCTGCCGCCCTCCTGGCCGTCTTGGCGGCGTGCGGCGGTGCTGCGGCCGGGTCGTCAGCGGAGCAGGTCGAACCGCTCGACCCCGAGCGTCGGGGCCCGCAGGGGCGGGTGGCCCAGTTCGTGGTCGACTGCGAGCTATCGCACTACGCGTTCGATGATGCGATCGTTGCGCCCAACCTTCCCGGGGCGAGTCACCAACACCAGTTCTTCGGCAACATCGACGTCGACGACCGGGACGACTACGACCGAGTGCTCGGCGCCGACACCACGTGCGACCAACCGCTCGACACGGCGTCGTACTGGACGCCGACCCTGCTCGACCCGTCGGGCAACGTGGTCGAGCCCCTCGGGCTGACGGCGTATTACCGGCCCGGCCGCGGGATCGACCCCGCCGAGGTGGTGCCGTATCCCCCCGGGCTGATGCTCATCGGTGGTGACGCCGGTGCCGCCGAGGACCAGTCGACCGATGTGGTCGCCTGGTCCTGTGGAACCGGCGCGATCCGCGACGTTGAACCGCCCTCATGTCCGGAGGGTGGTTCGTTGCGCATGTTGGTGACGTTCCCGGACTGCTGGGACGGGGAGCGGCTGACCGGATTCGGGTCGGCCGCTCACGTTCGGTATAGCGATGGCGGGTGCCCCGACGGTTTTCCAGCGGCGATCCCGCAGCTGACGATCGCCGTCGACTTTCCGCCCGTCGATCCAGGGGGCCTGACACTGTCGTCTGGATCCATCCTCACCGGACACGCCGACTTCTGGAATGTGTGGGACCAGGAGAAGCTCGAACGCGAGGTCGAGTTGTGCATCAACCGCGACGTCGTGTGTGGCGTGTCATCCTGAGCAGCGCCCTCCCTCAACGGCGATAGTCGACCAGACTGACGCCCGTGATGTTGCGCCGGATCGCCGCGCTCTGTGTGCCGCTGGGACTCATCGCTGCGGCATGCGGCGGTGACGATGAGACGTCGACCGCAACTGCATCGTCGACGGCGCCGAGTTCGGAGCCGGCGGGAGCCGATCCAGAAGGTGTGTCATCGACCGACGTCGAGACACCGAGTTCGCCCGTTCAGCCCGGCGGCGAGGCCGGTGCTGGTGATGCCGACGGCGTGGTGTTCGTCCCCGGTGACGCCGACACGATCCAGGCGGGCGTCGACATGGCCGCCCCTGGTGACCTTGTGCTGATCTCGCCAGGCACCTACGAGGAGTCGGTCGACGTGACGACCGACGAGCTGACGATCCGTGGTCTCGACCGGGCTGGGGTGGTGCTCGACGGCAACTTTGCTCTCGACAACGGGATCCGGGCGCTCGGTGCGAGCAACGTCGTGATCGAGAATCTCACCGTTCAGCGTTTCGTCAACAACGGTGTGTTCTGGACCGGGGTCGATGGCTATCGCGGCTCGTACATCACCGCATACCTCAACGGCGAGTACGGCATCTACGCCTTCGATTCCGTCAACGGGCAGATCGACAACTCATACGCTTCGGGCAGCGCGGGTGCCGGCCTCTATGTCGGACAGTGCTTCCCCTGTAACGGCCTGGTGGATTCGAGTCACGCGGAGTACAACGGGCTGGGCTACCAGGGCACCAACTCGGGCGGCGACATGATCGTGTCGAACTCACGGTTCAACAACAACCGCGTCGGGATCTTTCCCAACTCGGGCAGCTACGAGTTGTGTTATCCGCAGCGCCAGACGGTGTTCACCGACAACACCGTCGACAACAACAACGAGCCGTTGGCGCCGTCGCTGTCGTTCTCGGCCGAGTGGATCGGGAACGGCATCATCACTCCCGGCGGGATCGGCAACGTCATCCAGAACAACTCGGTGACCGATCATGACCGGGTCGGGATCGCGTTGGTGCCGTTCGTCGAACGGTTCCCCAACGATGACCTGCCGACCGAGGAGGAGTGGGAGACGGCGTGCGCTGACGCCCGCGAGGATCCGCTCCCCGAATCGATTCCCGACGAGCTGGTGTGGGAGTCGTACGACACCGTGGTCACCAACAATGAGATCTTCGACAGCGGGCAGGCCGACATGATGGTGACGTCGATCGACGTGCCCACCGAGGATCTCCGCAACTGCTGGAGCGACAACGTGTTCGCCACCTCGCAGCCGGCGCTGCTCGAAGAGCTGGCCCCTTGCGATGGAGAGGGGAGCGGCGACTGGTCGGTCGACGCTTTCGATCTCGATGCATGGGACGCGCAGCGCGTCGATCTTCCTCCGGCGTTGGCGTCGATCGACGCCACCATCCCGCCACCGCCTGCCGACCTCCCGAACATGCCCAACGCAGAGGCCATCACCCCGAACTGAGCCCGGGGTGACGGAGTCCGGCGGTTCTGTTCGCGAAGACGTGCGAATCCCGCACGGAATCCCCGGTTTTTCGGAGAGCGTCAGGCCTCCCGCGCCACGAAGGCGCCGGCAGCGACGATGGGGAGAAGCCGCGTGACTCGGCGGGTACGGGTCGGGGCGAATTGCTCCTTCACTTGTTGTTCACGCGGGCGCGACGTTACTGGCCGGCATTGCGGACCCCGATCACCCGACGTTGCAGCGACCTCTTGACGATGAGACGGTTTCCGTCTTATTGTCTCACTCGTGTCGGGGGGACATCGTCGAGCACTGTCGTCGGCGGAGCGCCGCGTCCTCGACGCGGTGCGTTCGTGTTGCGAGCGGTGGGGGATTGAGAAGGTCACCGTCGACGACATCGCCCGCGAGTCGGGCGTGTCGAGGGCGACCCTGTATCGCCTGTTCCCTGGGGGCAAAGACGTGATGTTCGACGCGCTGCGGGTACGCGAGATCGACGAGTTCTTCGCCGAACTCGAGGGGCATCTGGCCGACGCTGTCGATCTGGAGGACTTGCTGGTCAGGGCGATCACCGCGTCGACGGCAGCGCTGCGCGACAACGAACACCTGGCGATCATGATGGCCACTGAGCCGGGCACGATCGTCAGCGAGCTGACCGTCGAGGGCCTGCCGCGCATCATCTCGATGGCCACCGACTCGGTGCTGCAATACGTCGAACGGTTCGTGACCGTCGAGCAGGCGCGACCGGTGATCGACCTTGTCGTGCGGCTGGTGATCTCGTTTTTCCTCTCCCCGTCACCCGACCTTGATCTCGCCGACCCTGCGTCGGCGCGTACGTACATGACCCCACTGATCGACGCTGCCGTCTCGGCGGCGCGCGCCGGTACTTCCAACTGACCGACGACCGACCCAGGAGCCACCATGAGCCTTGCCGAAAAGCCCACATCCTCCGACAACGAGTCCATGATCGACCGCGCCGATCTCAACGATCTCGAGGCGATCCTCGCCGTGACCAACGCCGACCCCGACGAGGTCGAGCACGCAGTGAAGGACAACGCCGACGCCATCTTCACCTGGGACTACTCGCTGCAGCGTCCCCAGCTGCGCAAGTTGTACGAGAAGGCCAAGACCGGCCAGTGGAACGGCACCACCGATCTCGACTGGGACACCGACGTCGACATCGAGAAGGTGGTGTCGAGCGATCAGGTGGCGACTGCCGCCGGTATCGATCCCAACCTGTACGACGACACCGTGATCGGGCACTGGGGTGAGAAGGAGTGGCTCGACTACGGCATCCAGAACCGCAAGTGGACGCTGTCGCAATTCCTGCACGGCGAGCAGGGTGCGCTGCTCTGCACGGCCAAGATCACCGAGACCGTGCCGTGGTACGACGCCAAGTTGTACGCCTCGACTCAGGTGGTCGACGAGGCTCGCCACGTCGAGGTGTTCGGCCGGTACCTCGACGAGAAGATGGGTGGGGGCTACCAGGTCAACGCCCACCTGCGGATGCTGCTCGACGACATCATCAACGACTCGCGGTGGGATATGACCTACCTCGGGATGCAGGTGATGGTCGAGGGGTTGGCGCTGGCCGCATTCGGGTTCATGCACCAGATGACCGACGAGCCGTTGCTCAAGAAGCTCTTGCGGTACGTGATGAGCGACGAGGCCCGCCATGTCGCTTTTGGAGTGCTGTCTCTCAAAGAGGTGTACGCGGAGATGTCCGATGCCGAGCTCCGCGATCGTCAGGAGTTCGCCTACGAAGCAGCGGTGCGCATGCGCGACCGCTTCTTGTCGCAGGAGGTGTGGGAGCGGATGGGCGTGGCGCCCAAGGACGTGTTGCCGATCGTGTTGCGCGACCCCACCCGCGACCTGTTCCAGCAGATGCTGTTCTCCAAGATCGTCCCCAACTGCAAGAAGCTCGGCATCCTCGACCGCAACGACAAGTGGCTGCGTCGCCGGTTCGAGGAGATGGGCGTGATCCAGTTCGAGGACTGGGAGACCACCGACGAGGAGTTCGCCAACTTTGAACTCGGCGCTGAAGCGCCGGCCGCGATCAAGGGGCACTAGAAGCTCCCAGAGCGCGCGCCACCTGCGCCCCGGCGACGTCCATCTCCCGCATGCAGCGGCAGCCGTGTCGAAGTTGGCAGGGAGAGAGCTCACAGACGACGAGGTCGCAGCGGCCGTCGGCGGGGGGACCACCGGAACCGCGATCGGGATCATCGCCGGAACCGTCGTCGGAGTTGTGGATGGCAACATGCTCTTGATCGGCACGTCCGCCGCCTGAAGGAACGGCGAGCGCTACTACCCTCGCCGCGGTGAGTCTTGGTCCGGCACACCTCGACCCGGCGACGTGGCTCGTGGCTGGCGGTCGTCCGGCCGGGGCAGGGCTGGCCACCGATCTTCGATCGTCGTTGCATCCACGTTCGAACACGGCGCTGAACGGGTCTACAGCCGCAACGATGCGACTGTCGCGCAAGAAGCGCTCGAAGAGGTGCTCGGCGGACTCGAACGAAGTGCGGCGGTCGTCTTCGGGTCGGGAATGGCAGTAACGTCGCGCCCGCGCGAACAACAAGTGATGGAGCAATTCATGCGACCCTCCCCGACCCGTACCCGCCGAGTCACGCGGCTTCTCCCCATCGTCGCTGCCGGCGCCCTCGTGCTCGCAGCATGTGGCGATGACGACGACAGCGACTCGAGCGACACCACCGCTGCTGCGTCGGACACCACCGCCGCAGCGACCGACACCACTGCCGCCGCCAGCGACACCACCGCCGCCGCGAGCGACACCACTGCCGCCGCCAGCGACACCACCGCGTCCTCGGGTGACGATGACGATGCATCAACCACCGGCGGCGACGGAACAGGAGACCAGTCGGGGTCCACGGACACCTCCGACTCGCTCAACGAACTTCTGGACCCGTCATCCACAGGCGTTCTCGTGCGGGTCCCCGATGGCCTCGGATCCCAAAAGTTCGTACCGGCGAGCTTTATGCGAAACGACGTCCATCCGCCAACCGGCATGTATCAGGGTCCCCCGACGGTCTCGGCACCGGCCGGAACCGACGGCCCCCAGTGCAGCGGCACCGGCAACGAGTCCGACACCGACGGCTACGTGGACATGACGGGGTACGTGCTCGAGTTTTGCGCCTCCGACTCCCCACCAGAGGATGGCAGCGGACTCGGCGGATCTGACCCCTACACGCTGGCGGAGGTGGGCGTGGTGGTGGGAAAGCAGTTCAGCCGGTACGACACAGGGGTGTACTACCCGACCGATGCGAACGTCACCGACGACCGGTGCCACTGGAGCGGAGGCGACCCGTCCAACCAGGAGTGTCCGGATGACGACGGATCGGGCGGGGCAGGTGACGAGGACGGCAAGGGATGTCATCCCAAGCAGACAGATGCTCCGGGGCCCGATGGCGTCACCCTGGTCTCGGATCCCTCCTGCCAGTGCAATGCGGACCTGTCGGGCAATGACTGGAACGACTGGATCGACCACTGGCTGGACTATGCACAGGACAGCCCCAACCAGCAACCGGGTGGCGACAACTCCAGCTACACGTTCTTCGAAGGCAACGACGAGAGTACCCCCTACTACGAGGAGGGCGGCCAGGACGGAAAGGCGCCTATGTACGCTCTCGACTGGGCGTCATGCTGGGTCTCCGACGTCGACGACATGGTCGGGCTCCAGAACGCCTTCTGGACCAACCGGGCCCGGTGGTTCAACGGCCTTCTACCCCAGGCTCCTGCAGAGCTTCGGGACTTCGATGAGGTCGACGGCATGAAGTACTACTGGGGCTGGAGCGAAGTCCCGGTTCCGAACAGCTTCGACAAGAACCAGGATGACTGGGACGCCATCGTGGTGAAGCTGCCGGCCGGCACCAGCTCGATCGGCGATCTGTCCGCCGACGCCCAGGCCGACCTGGGTGCGGGCCTCGCCGAGTTCGTGCAGTCGAACGGCATCGAGATGGGCTCTCCCCAGACCGCCTACGTCTTGCTCCTGACCGAGGAGTACAAGGGTGGCGAAGACGACGCCTGGGAACGACGCTTCGCCTGCGAGGCGTTCGACTTCACAGATGTGGGCATATCGATCGAGTACCTGTCCAAGGACGGCGAGTCCTCCGACGGAAAGGGCGCCTGCTACCTCGATGGGTAGGTAGAGAGCACGTCCACGACCACTGACGGCGGTGGATCCGCGAGCTGGGCGGCACCGAGCACCACTGCCGCACCGAGCACCGCTGCGGCGCCCAGCACCACCGCCGCCACACCAACCGAATCGGCTCCATGCACCGCGGAGGAAATCGACGCTGCGCTGCCCGGCGGCGCCACGCTCAACAACTTTTAGTGCGACAGCGCACGCGTCGAGGTCCCGGCGTACCGTCATCGCAGTGATCGACATCGCCGCGTCGGCGCCATCCATGCTGCGTCGTCGGCGAGCGAGCGCTGTCCAGGTCGTCGCGGCACTTGCGATGGTGGGCGTGCTCGGTGCCGCGGTGTGGTGGCAACGGGACACGGTGGGTGCAGCGATCGTCGAGCTCCGGCAGATGGCGCTGATCGTCATCGTCGGTCTGCTCGTGCTCGGTATCGCCGAGCGCTGGCTGCGCGCCGACACACTGCGCAGCCTGTTGCTCGATCCGCAGGCGCCCAGCTTCAGCCAGGCGCTGACGATCCACGACGTGGGAGCGGCCGCCAGCAAGGGTGTCCCGCTGGGCGGCCCGCTCTCGTTGGCCTTGCGATGGTCGATCGCCCGCGATGTGGCGATCTCCGGCGATCGCTTGGCATCCGCCTTGGTCGCCTACGGCGTGGCGACCACGTTTGCCACGTGGTTGTTGCCGTTCTGCTGGTTGCTCGTGGACGTCGTGCGACGGTCACCCACGACCACCGATGTCGTTGCGCTTGCAGTATGCGCGACCGTGCTCGTCGGATCAGCGGTGTTCTGGGCGGTCATGCTCTCCAGTGAGCGGGCGATGGGTTGGGTCGACTCGCTCACGGCGTGGCTCTGGCGACCGCTCGCCCGGCGCAGCGATCGCGCCGCACGGTTCGATCCGGTGTCACGGCTCACTGAGATCCGCACCTCGTTGCGGGCAACGGCGCGACAGCCCGCTGGCCTGGTGGCACGCACGGTGCTGATCCAGTGCTGTGGCGCGACGATCTTGTACGTCGCGCTGCGCGGCGTCGGGGTGGGCGATGAGCTGGGACTGGTCGAGTTCGCCCGCGCCTACTTCGTCGTCACGCTGCTGAGCTCGTTCGTTCCCGTGCCCGGAGGCGTGGGAGTGGTCGAGGCCGGTCTCACGGCGGCCCTCGTCAGCGCTGGGGTGCCGACGACGTCAGCGCTCGGCGCGGTCCTGGTGTATCGACTGTTGACGTACGTCGCCCCGATCGTCGTCGGCGCGGTGTTGTATGCGGGGTGGCGCCTACGGCCCGCCGTCGTCGTATCAACCGCGTCAGCATCACCAGCTCGTCCAACAGCTGAACACAGCATGTGCCGACGCACGGCAGCAGAATCGCGATCATGAGAGCGGTTCCGTCTCGTGTGCTCGACCGCCCCATCGAGGGTTTCCGGCTGGACGGCGCAACGACATTGCGAGAGATCAGCTCGGGCGGGCCGACGTTGCTCGTGTTCCTGCGTCACTTCGGTTGACTGTTTCCCAAGGAGGTCATCCACGACCTCACACTGGCCGCCGTGCGCGATCCCTCCATTCCCCGCATCGTGTTCGTCGTGATGGCCGCGGCCGGTGACGGCGAGCGGTACGTCGACGCGCACACGCCGAGCGAGGCGGCCGGCACCGCTGCCGGGATCGCTGACCCTGACAAGGTGCTGCATCGCGCCTTCGGGGTGCCGCGCGGCGGATGGCGGGAGATGTTCGGACTGCGCGCATGGGCCGCTGGCGTTCGGGCCACAGTGCGCGGCAAGACGATCGGCGCGAAGGTCGGAGACGGGTGGACGCTGCCGACGTGGGTGGTGCTCGACGGCGCCGAGGTGACATGGCGTTGGACCGGAACCCACGCAGGCGACCGTCCCGACTTCGGCGAGGTCCCACGATCGACGGCGGCATGATCACCCTCGTCGCCGTGCACGGCAACGGTGGTGGCGGCTTCCGCTTCGCACGCGTCGCCCCCTTCGTTGACGGCGACATCAGCTTTCACGCGGTCACCCTCCCGGGCTTCGGCGGGCGACCAGCCGACCACACTCTGCGTACGCTCCCGGATTACGCCGAACAGCTCTGGCGCGAGATCGCAGATCTGCCGCGTCCGCTGGTCGTGCTGGGCCACGGAATCGGTGGCTCGATTGCACTCGACATGGTGCAACGCCATGAGATCGACGGGCTGATCCTGCACGCGCCCGTTGGCACTCGCCTCGAACGGCGATGGTTTCCACGCCTGATGCGACCTGAGCCGGTGCGTGCGCTGATCAAGTGGGGGATCAGCTCGAGGATCACTCGGCCGATCATCGGCCGCCGCTTTTTCTCGCCCTCGGTGCCGGCGGACTACCGGGATCGGTTCCTCGACGAGTACGGCCGCGCCGAGGCCTTCTCGCAGATGTTCGACGTGATCACGGCGCAGTGGTGGGACGGGCTCGACGCGGTCGACGTCCCTGCGCTGATCTTGTGGGGGTCCGACGACCGCGTCCTCGGCGCCGACCAGGTCGCCGACTACCGAGCGCTGCTGCCACGGACCTGGGTTGACGTGGTCGAAGGGTGGGGACACTTTCCGATGGTCGAAGGACCGGAGGACTACGCCGCCACGGTCGGCGAGTGGGCGCGTCGGTTGGTCGAGCACCGAGTCCCGTCCCTGCGCGTCGGATCGGGCCTCCTTGCGGCAGAAGGGGTCGGACCGAAAGCAGCGCTGCTCGACACAGCAGCTGGTGCCGGCCTGCCGGTCCCGATGGCCACGGTCATCCCACCCGATGCCGCCGCGATCGTCCCGGCTGCCGTGGCCGCGGGCGGCGACGTCGCTGTTCGGTCGGCATTCTCCTCCGAAGACGGCACGACGACCTCCAACGCCGGACGATTCGCCACTGAACTCGACGTCGACGCCGCCGACCCCGATGCGTTTGCCGCCGCCGTCGACACCGTTCGTGACTCCGCTGATGAGTCTGTCGAGCGCCGCGACGTGCTCGTGATGGCGATGGTTGTCGCGCGCGTCGCCGGTGTCGCCTTCAGTGAACCTGGTTGGCAGGACGACCTCGTCGAGTGGGTCGAGGGCACCGCCGACGGCCTGGTCGGAGGCACGCGCCGTGGCGAGCGGCTGTCGCTGCCACGCCTGCAGCGTGGCGAACATCTCGACGACGCCGACGCCGCGTGGCAGCACCGGCTCGCCGCGCTGCTGCGTGCCGTCCGCAGCGTTTTTGGCGAACCGGACGACGCGCCGGGATGGGACATCGAGTGGGCAGACGACGGCACGACCTGCTGGCTGCTGCAGATCCGACCGATCACGGCATCACCGCTGCGCAACGAAGCGTTCACCATCGCCAACCACCGCGAGATCCTCCCCGACCCACCGTCGGCGTTCATGACGTCGGTGATCGCCGAGGGTTCCCCGGAGCTCTTCGACTACTACCGACGTTTCGACCCCACGCTGCCAGTGCACCGCCACTTCATCGAGGTCTTCGACGGGCGCCCGCTGATCAATCTGTCGTTGATGGTCGACTTCATGCGTTCGCTCGGGCTGCCGACGAAACTCGTCACCGACTCCATCGGTGGCAGCGACGACGGCGGCGCCGGCGTCCGACCGCGACGGGTCGCACGCCGGTTGCCAGTACTGGCTCGGCTCGGTGCCGCACAACTGCAGGCGGTCGGCTTCGCCACGCACACCACACGTCGGCTCGCCGCGCTCACGGCGACGCCGGCGAGCTCGGTGAGCGAAGCAGCCGACCGAGCCGTGGCGGCGTATGTCGCCACCGTCCACGCGATGACCGCCCTGAACACGGCGGCGAGCCTCCCGACGTCGGTGTTGCGTTCACTGGGAGTGCTCGAACAGCACGCCGCGCGCACGCAGACGGCCGCCACCGAGATGTTCCGCGACCTCAACGCAGTTCGACTCGGTGACCCCTCGTGGGACGCCTGGCTGGCGCAGTACGGCCATCGTGGCATCTACGAGTCGGACCTTGCCCGGCCCCGGTACGTCGAGGATCCGTCGCCGATCGTCGCCGTGCTCGACTTGCCGATGCCGCCTCGATCGTTTCCGCCGCGCACCACTCTCGGCTGGCTGACCACTCCGGTGTGGTGGGCGGCGCGGCGCCCGATCGTTGCTCGCGAAACGTTCCGCAGCGACGCAATGCGGGCGTTCCTGCAGATCCGTCGCGACCTTCTCCGAACGGCCGCGTCGGCGGGCGTCGATGCCGACGCGCTGTGGCGGCTCGACGTCGCCGAGGCCCGACAGCTCGACGACGGCTGGACCCCGGACGCCGGAGAGCTGGCGCGCCGGGCGGAGGATCATCGACGACGCCAACGCCACCCGATCCCCGACGTGATCCACCGGTTCGACTCGCTCGACGACCGCCGCTCGGTCGTCGGCGCCGACACGCTGCAGGGGCTGGGCCTGGTCGCAGCGGCAGCTGAAGGGGTGGCCTGGGTCCTCGACGAACCCGCCTACGAACTCCCCGACGGCTACGACCCGGGCTCGACGATTCTGATCGCCCCGAGCGTCGACCCTGGATGGCTGACCACGTTTCGTCGCGTCTGCGGAGTGGCCATCGAACTCGGTGGCGATCTGTCGCACGGTTCGATCGTGTTGCGCGAGTTGGGCGTGCCATCAGTGACGAACGTCGTCGGTCTCACCGCGTCGATAGCGACCGGCGATCGCGTTGCGATCGACGGGCGACGCGGAACCGTGCGGCGGTTGTAGCGGCGGCGCGCAACGACTGTCACGAAGTCATCAAGGACAGCGTGATGCCATTGTGGAGGTGCGTTGCGACGGCTAGTTTCGCTACGCACAGTAGTGGACAACCGCTTTGAGTGATCGTTCGGCTGCTCTGCGTAACAGAAAAGGCGGAACGTGATGTTGACACTCCGACGGGCTGCGGCGGCCCTCGCCGTGGTGGTGGCAGCCCTCTTCCTCGGCGCAACCGTTACCTCGGCGGGACCGGACGATCCACCGGTCAATCCGACCGCCGAGTGCGCGGTGGGCGATGCGCTGTACTGGCCGATCACCAACGAGTTCGACACATCGGTCGACGCGACCTGGGAGCCTGCAGGCGGGATTGCCAGCGCCCCGATTCCCGCAGCGGCAAACGATCGCACGTACTTCACCTCCGCCAACGAATGGGGCGTCGATACCACGACCATCGGCTACACCGATCCAGTGACGCAAGACGAGCGGTCGACCACCACGTCGCCCAACAACAGCCAGTGCGTGTACCACGTCGAGTTCGCCAAGGTCTGGGACGGGGCAGCTGCTCCCGATCTCGACGGCGTCGTTTTGTTCACGGCCGAGTCGAGCATCGGCTCCGCCGAATGCACCTCCGATGATGGCCTGCTTTCGTGCAGTTACACGCTGGGCGGTGCCGCCGCCGACGACCTCAGCGTGCCCTTCGGCGAGACCTACTCGGTCACCGAGGTCGACGTGGACGGGTGGATCACCACAACCGGAACCGGAGCGAACTTCGCAGGCATCGTCGGGTTCGACGAACAAGCCCTCCCCGATGAGCTCGTGTATCTCCCGGCCGACGATCGGTTCTGTGTCAACGACGGCCAGCAGCTCGAGAAGTACTGCACCCACACCGTGACCAACCTCGCCGACGAACCAGAGCCGGAGCCGACGACCCCGGCGACAGAGCCGCCGGTCGCCCCGGCGGAGCCGGAGATCGAGATCACCGCGCTGGCCCCCATCTGCATCGGCGACTTCCCGTACGTCGAGTACTCGATCGCCGGCGACGGTCTCGAAGCCGACGCAACGGTGACCTTGAATTTCATCTATGCAGGCGAGGTCGTCGAGACGTATGAGAACCAGCCGCTCAGTGGCGAGGTGTTGTATCCGGGCACCAGCGTGGAGCCGCCGGACTGGCCGGGTTGGGTCGAGACAGAGACCAATATGTGGGAGCCTGATCCGAGCGACGCTGCGTGGCGCAACGGCCTCCAGGTCGAGGCGGTCGTCAACCCGATGGCGACGGGGTTCGTCTCGTACCCCGCCCCCGGAAGCGGCTGCGAGACGCCGCGCGGTGTGCTCGGTAGCGGCGACACCACCATCACGACGCTGCCTGCACCGACCATCCCGCCGGGTCAAGGCCTTCCCGAGACCGGCTCGAGCTCGACATCGATCGCACTGATCGCCCTGGCGTTGTTGGGCGGCGGGTTCGGCCTGATCGCCCTGTCACGGCGCGGCGCGCCGCGCTGATCGGCCCGGCAGCGACGCCGGTCGACGGATACAACGACGCCGCCGGCAGCAGCATCGAATACATTCACGCCATGGCCTGTGCCCCCCGTGAAGGCAGCCACTGATGGCTCGGTTCGGTCGCGTGCTCACCGCGATGGTGACGCCGTTCGACGAACACGGCGAGCTCGACGTCGACCAGGCGGTATCGCTCGCCAGGTGGCTCGTCGAGCAAGGCAACGAGGGGCTGGTGGTGTCGGGCACGACGGGCGAGTCCGCAACGTTGTCGATCGACGAAAAGCTGACGTTGTTCGAGAACGTCGCCAGTGCGGTCACCGTTCCGATCATCGCCGGTACCACCGGCTCGAACACGCGCATGGACATCGGCCTGACCGAAGAGGCGTCGAAGCTCGGCATCGCCGGAATCCTGGGTGTGTGTCCGTACTACAACCGACCGTCGCAGGCCGGCCTCGAAGCACACTTCCGAGCGATCGCGGGCTCGGTCGACTTGCCGGTGGTGTTGTACGACATCCCGATCCGCACCGGACGCAAGATCGATTCGACCACCCTCGTTCGCCTGGCCAACGACGTACCCAACATCGTGGCGCTCAAAGATGCAGCGAAGAATCCGGGCGCCACGGCTGCGGTCGAGGCGAATAGCCCCGACGACTTCGAGATCTACTCCGGCGACGACCCGATGACGCTGCCGCTCTTGGCGGTCGGCGCCGTCGGGGCGATCGGCGTGGCCACCCACTGGTGCGCGCCGGACCACGTCGAGATGTTCGACGCGTGGGCCCGTCGCGACATCGACGCCGTGCAGCGGATCAATGGCCGTCAGCTCGAGAGCTTTGAGTTCGAGACGAGCGACGACGCGCCCAACCCGGTGCCGTCGAAGGCCATGCTGCGCATGCTCGGCCACGCTGTTGGCGAGTGTCGCTTCCCGATGGGGCCGACGCCGCACGGACTCGAAGATGCAGCCCGCTCGGTCTACCAACGGCTGGTCGACGCCCGTGGCTGATTCCCTGGTCGCGCTCGATCCGGCCGTGCCGGTGCGTGTCGTGTTCCTCGGCGGTCTCGGCGAGATCGGCCGCAACTGCATGGCCATCGAGCAGGGTGCCGCCGGCGACCCGGACCGCACGATCATCCTCATCGACTGCGGGTTGATGTTTCCCGATCCCGGGATGCACGGAATCGACCTGATTCTTCCCGACTTCGGGTATCTGCGAGACAACGCCGAGCAGATCTCGGCGCTCGTGCTCACGCACGGCCACGAAGACCATGTAGGTGCCATCCACTTCATGATGCGGTCCGACGACGGCATCGGTGACCTGCGGAGCGAGCCCCTGCCGATCTACGGGTCGCCATTGACGCTGGGCATTGCCGCCAACCGCATCGACGAGGCACGGATGATGGACCGCGTCGACCTGTGTCCCGTGGCCGATGGCGAGTTGGTCGACATCGGTGCGCTGTCGGTCGAGTTCATTCCTGTCACGCACTCGGTGCCGTATGCCCATGCGATCGCCGTGCACACCACGCAAGGTGTCGTGCTGCACTCGGGTGACTACAAAATCGATCTCACACCTGTCGATGAGCGTCGCACCGACCTCGCCCGCATCGGTCAGCTGTCCAAGGCGCCGGGCGTGCGTTTGTTGATGGCCGACTCGACCAATGCCGAAGAGCCGGGGTTCGCACCGTCGGAGACAAGTGTCGGTGAGGTCTTGCACACCCTCTTCGCAGAACACCGCGAGCGCCGCATCGTCACCGCCAGCTTCGCCAGTCACCTGCACCGCATCCAGCAGATCGCCGACGCGGCGATCGCCGACGGTCGCGTCGTTGCCACGTTGGGGCTGAGCATGAAGAAGAACGTCCGGCTGGGACGCGAACTCAAGGTGCTGAACATTCCCGAGTCGTCACTGGTCGACATCGAACAGATCGACGACTATTCCCCTGGCCAAGTGTGCGTGATCTCAACGGGCTCGCAGGGCGAGCCGATGTCGGCGCTCGGCCTGATGGCCCGTGGGGAGAACAAGTTCTTGAAGCTCGGCGAGCACGACACCGTGGTGTTGTCGAGCCACGCCATCCCCGGCAACGAGAGCAATGTCAACCGGGTGATCGACGGGCTGTTGCGCCTCGGCGCCGAAGTCGTGCACTCCGGCGTCAGGGACGTGCACGCCACCGGTCATGCGCAGGCCGACGACATCAAGACATACCTCTCGATCGTCAACCCGGAGTGGTACGTACCGATCCATGGGGAGTACCGCCACATGGTGGCCAACGCCCGCCTCGCAGAGGTGATGGGCGTCGGTCGCGAGCGCGTGCTGCTGTGCGAAGACGGCGACGTCATCGAACTTTCCGAGCGGGGTCTCGACCCGGTCGGCCGCGTTCCGGCGGGCTACCTCTACGTCGATGGGATCGTTGGTGACGTCGGCCAAGGAGTGTTGCGCGACCGGCAGAAACTGGCCGAAGAAGGCGTTGTGGTCGTCGTTGTGACCGTCGATGTCCAGACCGGCAAGGTGCTCGTCGGGCCCGAGATCATCACCCGTGGGTGGGTCTACGCGCCGGAAGCCGAAGACTTGCTCGACGAGGCCTGCGACGCAGTCGCCGACGCAGTCGAAGATGCACTCGCCGACGGCGTGCGCAACGTCGAGGCGCTTGAGCGCGACGTGCGGCGGGCGGCCGGACGGTTCGTCAACGAAAGAACCCGCCGACGGCCGATGATCGTCCCTGTCGTGATGGAGGCCTGAGGTGACGACGCCGCTCGACACCCTTGTCCTCGGCGCAGCCGACGTCGCCGAGGTCGTGCGCACCGTCGGTCGCAACGAGTTGCTCGACCTGCTCATCGAACGATTGCGAACCCGGTGTGTCGAACACTCAGCGGGGACGACGGAGGTTCGGGCGCGGGACGGGTTCCGCTACGACAAGCCCGATCTCGGACTCGTCGAGTGGATGCCGACCCACGAAGCGGGCGGTCCGGTGGTGGTCAAGATGGTCGGGTATCACCCTGGCAACCCCGTGCAGCGCGACCTTCCCTCGGTGATTGCCACGTCGTCGATGTGGGACACCGACAACGGACACCTCATGGCGCTCGCAGACGCGACACTGCTCACCGCACTGCGCACGGGCGCGGCGTCCGCGTTGGCCACCGAAGCGTTGGCCATCGACGGTCCGATCACGCTCGGAATCGTCGGGCTCGGCGCGCAGGCGGTCACCCAGCTCCACGCGATCAGCCGGGTTCGCCCGATCGATCGCGTCATCGCCCTCGACACCGCCGCCGACGTCGCCGCTACGTTCGCCGAGCGCGTGACCTTCTGTGGCGTCCCGGTCGAGGTGGTCGACTCATCGGCCGCCGACTCCATTGCCGCGGAGGTCGACGTGTTGTGCACGTGTACGTCAGTCGACATCGACGCGGGCCCGGTCATCGGCGACGTCGCGCCCCGTCCAGGGCTCCACGTGAACGCCGTCGGCGCCGACTTCCCCGGAAAACTCGAACTCCCTGGCGCGCTGCTGGCCGATGCCTTCGTCGTCCCCGACATCACCGACCAGTGCGTGCTGGAAGGAGAATGCCAGCAGATCCCGCGCACGAGCATCGGTCCCGAGCTGGCCGACATCGTCCGCAACCAGCCAGAACACCGATCGCGGCGCAACGATGTGACGGTGTTCGACTCGACCGGGTGGGCGGTCGAAGACGACGTTGCGCTCCGCCTGTTGGTCGAACTTGCCGAGACGAGTGGCATCGGGCGGCGAATTCCGATCGAATACCTGTCGACCGACCCCTACGACCCCTACGCGCCCCCGCGCTGAACCGGATAGATGTCTGCTCGACCTGCACTAATCGACCTCGCCAAGATCGCCGTTGTCGGCGCACTCGTGGCGTTGCTCACGCCACTGTTTTTCGCCCATCGCGCCTTTCATCGCTGGCGCAGTCGGCGCGAACTCCCCCCTGCCGTCACGCCGATCCCGAGCGTGGGACTCGACGAGCGGTCGCTCGCCGACATCATCGACGGCGACGAGCCGGTGATCGTCACGGGACTCGTCGAGGCGCTCACGCTGGCGCGCACGCCCGACGTGTCCGGTCTGCGGGCCATGGCAAGCGACCACCCAGAGCGGTTCCCGGTGAAGGTCCACAAGGACCACTCGCCGTACTTCCTCTACGTCGGTGATTACGGCGCTGAACTCGATCGTGTCGAGGAACACGACCTCGCATCGTTCCTCGATGCGATGTTCGTCGACGGCCCGGCCGACGGCGAGTGCACCTACCGGCTGTTCTCGACGCGCGATCTGAACGGCGAGGTCGGCACGATCGTCGACGAACTGGCGACCGCCCTCGAGGCGCACACCGGACGTCGGGCGGAGCGCGACGCCAGCGGGTTGTGGATCGGCTCGACCGGGGTGACCACGCCGTTGCACCACGACGCCTGGACCGGAATTCTGTTCCAGTTCGAGGGCTCCAAAGACGTGGTGATGTACGGGCCCGACGACCGCCCGAATCTCTACTTCACGTCGCCCTACGCAGCCACCGATCGTTGGAGCACGCTGCCAGGACGCAGCCGCGACGCCGGCGACGCGGACTATCCCGACCTGGCGCGTGCCCAACGCTGGGAGGGTCGTCTCGAGGCCGGTGACGCACTGTTCATCCCGGCCTTCTGGGCCCACGAGGTGGAGGCACTGGAAGCCAATATCTCGATCCCGTTCCGCTTCGCCACGAGGCCGAGCGACTACGCGAACCCCGGTTTCTTGCGCCCGGCCTACGAGATCCTGCACGGCAAACTCGCCGCGACTCGGTGAGCTTGGCGCCACTCGTCGACGCGATCTACCGCCAACGCGTCACCGACTTTGCCGTCGAGATCGCCGCTGCGACCGACACCGACGCGGCGCTCGCCGCAGCGACCAGGGCGGCCGCGGCGGCATGCCGCGTGATCGGCGAGCAGACCGACGGCGAGCGCCGTCGTGTCGGTGATGTGTTGGTCGCTGCGGGCGTACCGATCGACCTCGCCACGGGCGGGCCCCAACAACACCACACGATCAACGTCGGTGTCGCCGACGCGCAACGCGCCTTCGACGCCGCCGACGCGCTCGATGCCCTCGGATACCGCCCGTGGGAGCAATGGACGCGGGGTGCGCTGGCCTCGTATCGCCGGTTCGGCACCGAATTGGTGGTGGCTCGAACCGACGACTGGACGTCGGTGGTCCGCCTGCAATGGGCGGCCGCGCCACGATCGCGTATGGCGCGTGCGGTGCGGCCGACCGCTGGTGACTGGGAACTGGTCGACCTGCCGACGTGGGCCTGGCCGGCGTACTCGGTGGCACGCGTTGCCCGCATCGGTGCAGAGCGCGCCGGTTGGAGGAGCCGCCACGAGTCGGGGATCGGGCCGTACCTGGCCACGCCCGATGCGTTGATCGACCCGTTGCTCGATGTCGCCGCGGTCGGTCCGGACGATCGCCTGGTCGACCTCGGCTGCGGCGACGGACGCCTCGTGGTGGAAGCGTCTCGCCGCCGCGGGTGTCGAGCGATCGGCGTGGAACACGATGCCGATCTGGTGGCCGCAGGCAGAACGCGCGTTGCCGCAGCAGGCCTGGCCGACCGCGTCACGATCATCGAGGGCGACGCCCGCACGGCCGACATCGGCGAGCCGACCGTCGCACTGTTGTTCCTGCCAGCAGTGGTCGTCGGCGACGTCATCGGTGCACTGCACTCTCGATGCGCTGACGGCGCACGACTGGTCGCTCATGAGCAGAGCCCGTTGCCCGCGACCGCCCCGCCGCCGGACGAACGCGTCCCCGTGATCGCGGCCGACGCACTCACCGTCGCGCACACGTGGACCGTGACGGACGGGGTCAGCCCCGCTCGGTAACGGCTACAGGCCGAGGAGTCGGGCGATGATGTTCTTCTGGATTGCCGACGTGCCGGAGTACACGAGCCCGCCGACTGCGTCGCGCAGACCTCGCTCGACCTCGAACTCGGTCACGTAGCCCTTGGCTCCGTGCACCTCGACGCTGCTCATCGCAGCGGCGATACCGGTCTCGGCGCCGACCAACTTGCCCAGGGCGGCGGCCATCGGAAAGTCCGTACCCGACGCGTGCGCCAAGGCGGCGCGATACAGGAACAGCCGGGCCGTCTCGTGCTGGCGTTTCATGTCGACCAACTGATGGGCGACGGCCTGGTACCCGGCGATCGGTTGACCACCTTGCTCACGGGTGATCGCATAGGCGATGGCCTCGTTCAGTTGGCGTTCCATTGAGCCGACCTGCGTGGCGAACACGAACGCCCGCTCTACCTCGATGATCGAGTTGAAGATGCTTGCGCCTGACCCTTCCCGGCCGATCAGCGCCGTGTGCGGCAGCACCACGTCGTGGAACACGAAGTCGCAGAACGGAGTGGTGCGCATCCCCATCTTGTCGCGATTGGGGCGACGCTCGAACCCGGGAGCGTCGAGCGGCACGAGGAACGCCGACACCCCCCACGCACCGGCGTCCGGGTTGGTCTTGGCGAACACGACGGCGACGTCGGCGACCGAGCCCAAGGTGATGTAGGCCTTGTGCCCGTTGAGCGTGTACGTCCCGTCGTCGTTGCGCAGTGCTGTTGCGGCGTGGGCGTACGCGTCCGAACCGGTTTCCGGCTCGGTCATGCAGAATGCGCCGAACGCCTCACCACCGATCAGAGGCCCCAACCAGCGGTCGCGCTGCTCGTTGGTCCCGAACCTCACGAGTACTTCCTGTGTACTGAGGATCTGACTGCCGATGGCGAATGCGAGCCCCTCGTCACGACAACCCAACCCCAATCCTTCGAGGGTCAGCAGCGTCGTCGCCCAGTCGGCGCCAGCGCCACCGAACTCGGTCGGGACCATCACTGCGAGCAGACCGCGGTCGGCACAACGCCGCCAGTCGTCGACAGCAAATCTGGACGCGAGTTCGTCGCCGACACGATCGCCCTGGGCCAACTCGGTTGCCGCAAACGAGGCGACCTCGGTCTTGGCCGGGTGTTGGGGATCGGCGATCGCTGCGGCGATCGCCGCGAGGGCTCCGTCGGTCGCGCTGCTGTCCGCGTGGCTCATGTCGGCTCTGACCGCAACAGCAGGCGGCCGAACTCGTCGACGTCTTTCCATTCGTCCTGGAAGTCGTCGTTGTTCCACTGGCCGAGGCCGGGATAGAACACGCGGCTGCCGCCGTGACCCTCGAAGTCAGCGCCGTTCCACCGCGGGTCGGCCGGTTCGTCCACGCGCTGGTAACGGCTGTCGCTCGACAGCCGGCAGCGACCCGTCGTGGACCGGTTGTCGAGCGCACCGTGCAACATGTGCATTCCGAAGCAGAGCACGTCGCCCGGTCGGAAGTCGGTCGACAACCAACGGCTGCCGTACTGCTCCTGCACGACCACCGGGTCGGCGTCGAGCCACTGCAGACCGTCGCGGTCGGCATCGGCTCGCAGGTAGCCCTGATGGAGTCGTTCGGAGCGGTGGCTGTTCTCCAAGAGCATCAGAGCCCCCTCGTGGCGGTCGACGCGCCCGAGCGGGATCCAACTGGAGAAGATGCGGCTCGTCCCCCGATTCATGTACGGCCCATCGCAGTGGAATCCGCACCCCTCTCCAGGACGAACGAAGCGCGGCCAACGCATGTCGAAGCTGCGCACATCGCCGCCGAGCAATGCTTCGTGGACCGCCAGCACCTCTGGGGCATCGGTCACAGCCATGTATGCCGCGCCGTTGCGCACGCTGTCGGAGAAGGCTCGCAGGTTGGCGACTGGCACGGCGCGGCGATCACCGGCGATGGCCTCGTCGACCGAGCCGCGGTCGTCGACCTCGCCCAAGATGGCGTACTTCAGCAGCACCTCGTGGCGGGCGGCGAGCACGGTGTCTTCGGCGAGCAACGCTCGAAAGAACAGGTAGCCCTGCTCGTCCATCGCCGCGCGCAGCGCACGCGGGTCGCTCAGTAGGTCGTTGGCCGGCTCGAGTTCGCCGAAGCGTTCGGGGGCCTGATCGACGGGGTGATCGTTGGTGGTCAACTGCATCATGGTGGTGGAGTTCACATACGGTGCCGACCGCGGCTACGCATGTCAATTCGTGAGTGTGTCCGCCGCGGCCCGAGCGCCGCACACGATCGCCGGCCTGGTCGATCCGGCGCGCCTCGCCGCCGGAGGCGTTTCGCTCGACGGCCCAGCCGTCGCCGACGGGGCGCGCACGCTGAGCTGGAGCGAGTACGACCAGCGGATCGGGCAGTTGGCCACGGTGTTGCGCGACGGCGGCGTGCGCCCGGGCGACCGGGTCGCGATACATCTGACCAAATCGGTCGACTCCTTCTGTGCCGTTCATGCGGTGATCCGCGCGGGCGCGGTGATGGTACCGCTCGACCCGCTCGCCCCGGTCGCGGCGGTTGCGGCAGTCGCCGCCGACGCGGCGCCCGTGGCACTGGTGTCCGACGCACGCAATGCCGTGCTGGGGCCGCTCACCGATGCACTGCGGCCGTCACTGCTGGTCACGCCGACAAGCGACGACCCACCGACCGCCGGTGCTCACGGGCACGTCGCCAGCGCGGCGGCGATCGAGGCCGCTTCGCCGACTGTCGCCGACGACGGGCTCAATCCCCACAGCCCGGCCTACATCATCTACACGTCGGGTTCGACCGGCAGGCCGAAGGGGATCGTGCATACCCATGCCAGTGCGCTGGCATATGCCCGCGCCGCGGTCGATCTCTACGAACTGCGACCGAGCGATCATCACGCGAACATCGCGCCGCTGCACTTCGATCAGTCGACATTCGAGCTCTACGCCGCGCCGCTCGCCGGCGCCTCGGTGCTCGTGGTGCCCGACGCGGTCATGCGCTTTCCTGCGAGCCTGGCCCAGCTCGCCGCCGAACAGCGTGTCACCGTGTGGTACTCGGTGCCGTATCTCTTGACGCAGCTGCTCGAACGGGGCGGCCTCGACGAGCGCGATCTCTCGTCATTGCGGTGGGTCCTCTTCGGCGGTGAAGCGTTCCCACCGACGTCGTTGGCGGCGTTGATGCAGCACATCCCGCAGGCCCGATTCTCCAACGTGTACGGCCCCGCCGAGGTCAACCAGTGCACACATTTCGAGCCCCGCCAACCTCTGGATGACGCGGTGCCGATCGGCGCCGCATGGGCGGCCGCCGAACTCGTCGTCGTGTCGCCCCACGAGCCGTCAGGCGAGGCCGCGGTCGTCGCGGACGGAGAGGCCGGGCAGCTGCTCGTGGCGTCGCCGACGATGATGAGCGGTTATTGGCAACGCGAGGATCTGACGCGCGCTGCGATCGTCGAGCGCACCGACAGTCCCGGTGTCCGCTGGTACGCCACGGGCGATCTCGTACGTCGGCGCGTTGACGGTGAACTGGAATTCCTCGGACGCAGCGACAATCAGGTGAAGGTGCGCGGGCATCGAATCGAGCTGGAAGCGGTCGACGCGGCGTTGCTCGACCAGCCAGGTGTGCGCGCCGCGACCGTGGTCGTCGAACGACCGGAAGGCGGCGAACACCGCTTGATTGCGGCGGTAGTGGTCGACGGCGAGGCACTCGATGATCGAGCCACGCTCGGGGCGTTACGCCGGCGCCTTCCGAGCTATGCGGTGCCGAGCGAGATTCGCTCGGTACCCTCGTTACCTCGTACCGGAACCGGCAAGGTCGACCGCAATGCTGCGGCGGCAATGCTCATCACGGGTTGACAGCCCACCCTTCGACAGAGCTCACGCCATCACATCTCCTCTCGCCCATGGAACGCACCGACGCCCCCGCCGCTTCTACCGAACCGGCCGACCTGACACCGAATCTGATCGCTTTCATCGAGTCCGACGTTGCGCTGCACGACGAGCCAATCGAGGGAGCCACCGATCTGTTGCTCACCGGCTTGGTCGACTCGCTCGGTGTGGTCGTGATCGTTGACTGGCTCGAGCACGAGTGTGCGGTCACGATCGATCCGGCCGACGTCATCCTCGACCACTTTCAGACCGTCGACCAGATGGTCGCGTTCGTCGACACACTGACGCCTCGATGAGCCCCTCGTCGTCCGGGCCGCTCCCGCCCGAGTCGACCGCATCGGTGCGGCTGCGCCCGCGGGTTGTCGCCCGTCATGCGCTGACGCGCACCCAGTCGTTGATCTGGGCGAGTCAGACGCTGCACCCCGGTGTGCCGCTCGCCAACATGGGCAAGCGGGCACGGTTACATGGACCTCTCGACCCGGCTCGACTGCAGCGGGCCTTCGCCGCGGTCGTCGCGCACTGCGAGATCCTGCGCACCGTGATCGACCCCGACGAGCGACGGGCCATCGTCCTCGACCGCGTCCCGGCGACGACTGAAGTCATCGATCTCGATGTTGCGTTGCTCGATCGATGGTGTCGGGAGCGCATCGCCACACCGATCGACGCCCGGCGCGCAATGTTCGACTCGGTGGTCTTGCGGCACGGGCGAGACGACCATACGTGGTGGCTCGATCTCCACCATCTGGCCACCGATGCATTCTCGTCGGCCCTGATCTACGAGGCGACCGCTGCGGCGTACGCGGCGGTGGGCGGCGACAGCGAGATGCGCGCCGCTGTTGCCGAGATCGTCGACCCCGACTTCTTCTCGTTCGTCGACGGCATCGAGCCGCCACGCCGGGGGACCGCAGACGAACGTGCCGCCGAGTGGGCGGCCGACCTCGCCGTGGACGCAGGGCACACGCCGATCGCTCCGTACGGCCCTCGTGGGGAGCGCGTCACCGAGGTCGATCGTGTGCCGTTGCCGATCGACGCCAGTGCGCTGCGCACCTCGATCGACGGTGCCTACCGCTCGCTGAGCTCGGAGCTGAGCATGCTCACGGTGGCCGTGATGGTCGCCGCCATCGGCATCCATCATCTCGATGGCCGCGAGCGTGTGCGCCTCGGCATCCCGGTACACCATCGCAGCAGACCGGCGGCGCGACGTGTGGTCGGTCCGCTGATGGAGATCTATCCGCTCGTCGTCGAGGTGCGGCCCGACGAGTCGGGTGCCGACATGTTCCGACGAGTTCTGCGTGATCTCACGACGCTGCTGCGGCGCGCCGTGCCCCAAGAAAGCCCCGACGCCGACGTCGATGTCGTGGTCAACGTCCTCACGGCGCGGTACTCCGATTTCGGTGACCTTGCAGCGACGTCGGAGTGGATGCGCTCGGGCCACGTCGACCCGACGCATGCGGTGCGCGTGCAGGTCTACGACTACTCGGGCGACGACGGCGAACTGCATTGGGAGCTCGACGTGAACCGCGGTCTGTCGGCCGACGGATCCGCCGACCGCCTTCCGGTGCATCTCGGCCGGGTACTCGCCCAACTCCTGGACTCACCCGACCGACGAGTTGGTGACGTCGCCCTCGCCGACGCCGATGTGCAGCTCACCCTCCTCAATCCAGACACCACACCGCGCCGACACGATGAGCCGGTCCACGAGCAGATCGCTCGGCAACTGCGGGCCAACCCTGCTTGGACGGTTGCTGAACACCGCGGGGTGCAGGTTTCCGCAACCGACTTCGATCGTCGTGCCGACCAGGTCGCTCGTGCGCTCGTCGCGCACGGGCTGACCCCGGGCGGCCGCGTCGGCGTGGCGCTGCCGCGGTCGATCGACGTGCTCGTGGCGCTGCACGGGGTGCTGCGTGCTGGCGGCGCCTTCGTCGTGTTGTCGCCCGATGATCCCCCCGCCCGCCGAGATGTGATCGCGGTCGACGCCGAACTCGTCACGACCATCGATGATGTCGACGCGTTCATTCGCGATCGCGAACGGTCCGCCGTTGACGACGATGTGCGTCTGCCCGACGTGGCCCTCGACGACATCGCCTACGTGCTCTACACGTCGGGGTCGACCGGTCGGCCAAAGGGCGTCCCGATCAGTCACCGGGGACTCGCCGACTACCTGGCCTTCGCCGTGGCGGCATATGCGGACAGCGGCACCCCGCCGGTGGTCGCAGTGCACTCGTCGCTGGCGTTCGATCTGACGATCACCAGCCTCTTTCTGTCGTTGCTCACCGACGGACTCGCCATCATCGTCGACGGTGAGCCGATCACCGCGCTGGGCGCAGTCGCCACCGACGAGCGGATCACCTTTCTCAAGGCAACGCCCTCGCAGCTCGAACTGCTGACCCGCCTGTCGACCGCCCGGTTGGATGCGCTGACCACGGTGGTCGTCGGTGGCGAGGCATTCCGCGTGCCGCTGGCGCGACGCGTCGTCGACCTCGCCCCGAACGCCCGGATCTTCAACGAGTACGGCCCGACCGAAGCCGTCGTCGGCTGCATGCTTTACGAGTGGAGCGCCGATGATCCCGACGAGATCGATGTGCCCATCGGCGCTGCTGCACCCGGTGCCGAACTCGTCGTGCTCGACACCGACGGCCAGCTCGCTGTCCCTGGTGCATGGGGTTCGCTCGCCGTTCGCCGCCCCGGAATGGCCACCGAATACCTCGGTCTCGGGGAGCTGTCAGCAGAGCGTTTCGTCGAACTTCCGGCGCCGCTCGTCGAGTCGGCTGGAGCGCGGCCTGACGGCGGAGTGTGGTACCTGACCGGTGATCGCGTGCGCGCCGTGCGCCCCGGCGTGTTGACATACGGCGGGCGTGGTGACGCCCAGCTCAAGGTCAACGGCATCCGCCTCGAACCCGGCGAGGTCGAGGCTGCCCTCGTCGCCCTCGACGAGGTCGACGGAGCGATCGTCGGGGTGTGGCGAGCAGGCGACCATGGGCCGGTGGCCGAATCCCAGCGATGCGTGCGCTGCGGTATCGGCACCGACGTACCCGGGGTGGAACTCGACGGTGAGCGGGTGTGCGCTACCTGCCGCACCTACGACGAGATCGTTCCGCAGACGGCCCGGTGGTTTCGCACTGAACGCGACCTCGCCGAGCGTCTCGCCGATGCCCAGCGGGCCAAACGCGGTGACATCGACGCGATCCATCTGCTGTCCGGAGGTAAGGATTCGACGTACGCGTTGTACCAGCTCGTCGAGCGCGGGTGGAAGGTGCATGCGCTGACGCTCGACAACGGTTTCATCTCCGATGGAGCCAAAGAGAACGTGCGTCGCAGCGTGGCCGACCTCGGCATCACCCACGAGTTCGCCACCACGTCGGCGATGAACGAGATCTTTCGTGACAGCCTCGACCGCTTCTCCAATGTCTGCAACGGCTGCTACAAGACGATCTACACCCTCGCGGTGGCGCGGGCGAGAGAGATGGGAGTGCCGACGATCGTCACCGGGCTGTCGCGTGGCCAGTTCTTCGAGACGCGGTTGGTGCCGCACCAGTTCGAGGAGGGTCGGTTCGACCCGCAGGCGATCGACGACACGGTCCTCGAGGCTCGGCGCGTGTACCACCACACCCCCGACGCCGTCACCGAGTTGCTGCCCGAGCAGCGGGTGTTCGACGATCCGACCGTGCTCGACGAGATCGAGTTCGTCGACTTCTACCGCTATGTCGATGTCGACCTCGCCGAGTTGTACGACTTTCTCGACAACCGCGCCCCGTGGGTCCGCCCGGCCGATACCGGGCGCTCGACGAACTGCCTGATCAACGTCGCCGGCATCTCGGTGCACCAGCGCGAACGCGGGTTTCACAACTACGCCGAGCCCTACAGCTGGGACGTGCGTCTCGGACACAAGACGCGAGACGAAGCGCTCGAGGAACTCGACGACGAGATCGACGATGCCGAAGTCGCACGGATGCTCGCGACCATCGGCTACACCCCGAAGACCGAGGGTGTGCTGACCGCGTGGTACACGAGCTCGTCGCTCGCCGACGACGCGGAACTCGACCCAGGGGAGATCCGCGCCCGCCTGCGCGCCGTGCTCCCCGATCACGCGATCCCCACTGCGTTCGTACGCATCGACGAGATGCCGTTGGCCGCGAGCGCCAAAGCCGACACGGCGTCGCTCCCGCCACCTACTCGATTCCACCGCAGTGGCGACGGGTTCGTCGCTCCCGCCACCCCGACCGAGGAGCGCATCTGTGCGATCTGGGGCGACGTGCTCGGTGTCGATCGGGTCGGAGCGACCGACGATTTCTTCGACCTCGGCGGTTCGTCGCTGCCCGCACTCGAGACGGTGGCGGCGGTCGATGCGGCACTCGGCACCAATCTGCCCGACGCGGCGGTGTTCACGGCGCGCACGCCCAGAGCGCTGGCGGCACTGGTCGACGATCTGGGCGCGGACACGACCGAGGCGCGCACAGCAACGATTCCGGACGTCGACGGCGCACCGCTGTCGCCCGGAGAGGAGGCGATGCTGTTCGAGTACCGCCTCGATCCGATCGACACTCGCTACAACGTCACGCGGTGGTATCGGCTGCACGACGCCGACGACTTCACGATCGAGCGGTTGCGCGCCGCAGTCGAGCTCGTGGTTGGAGCACACGGGCCGCTGCACACCGGCTACGACGCCGCCCGCACCGTGCTCGCCCCCGACGTCGCCGTCTCCGTGGCCGAGCTCGACGACGTCCACACGGTGGCCGCGTTCGAGTCGTTCGCGATGGCTGCACGTGCGGTGCCGTTCGACCTCGATGCTGGACCGCTCGTGCGGGTGCATGCCGCCAGGGTCGGCCCGCAGGAGTGGTCGATCCTCATCGCCACGCACCACATCACGATCGATGCCGGCACGTTCGATGTGTTGTGGGAGCAGATCGCCGCTGCCTACGCCGATGGCGTCCGACCGGAGCTGGACACGACCTACGCGGCGCATGCTCGGTGGCAGGTCGAGCGCGACGACGATGCGGATCGTCGCTACTGGTTGACGGAGGCAGCGGTGCGGCCCGAGCCCGGGCAGTTGCGGCTGCCAGCTCCCGCTGCGCCAGGTGTCGATGGGTATGCATCGCGTCGCATCGACGTCGCACCCACCGTGTTGACGGGTACCGGCCAAACGCCGTTCGCGGCGTCGTTGGCGGCGACCGCCATCGTGCTCGCCGCCACCGCCGACCGTACGGCGATCGAACTCGGCGTCACGGCGTCGACGAAAGACCACCCCGCCACCGGCCCACTCGTCGGCTACTACCTCAACACGTTGCCGATCGCCGTCGCGATCGACGTCGACGAGACCTTCGCCGATGTGGCGGCGCGCGTCGCCCGATCGATCGCCGAGGCGCTCCCACACCGTCGGCATCCCTACGCGTCGATCGTGCGTGATGCACGACGGGCGGAACTCCCCGAACCCGACGTGTCGTGGATGCTGGCGTACGAACAGCTGGCCACACCGACGTTTCCGGGTGCCACGGTCGAGCAGCGCATTCTTGCAGCGGGAACGTCGGTGACCGACCTGACGTTCTTCGTGCAAGAGCGCGCCGACTCGCTGCAGTTCGGGTTGGAGTACCGCGGCGACGTGCTCGACGACGACACCGCCGATGCGCTGCTGGCGATGTTCGACGCAGTGCTCGTCGACGGCTCGCGAACGCCGGCGCTCACGGTCGGTGAGCTGATCGACCGGTGGCGGCAGCCGGACCTCGACGGTGTGTCACGTCGTGCGGACACCGACGGCACCACGTCGGGCACGGTGCTCTCCGACGTGGCCGCCACAGTTGCGACCACACCCGAGCGCGATGCGGTGATCACCGCATCGGGCGAACACTGGAACTACGAGCTGCTCGCCGCCCGTTCGGCGCAGATCGCGCAGCAGCTCGCCGCCGTCGGGCGCGGGGGCCGAGTCGGTATCTCGGTCGGGCGCGGCGCCGACATGATCGCCGCCGTGTACGGCGTACTCGCCAGCGGCGCCGCGTATGTACCCCTCGATCCGCAGGCACCGCACGAGCGTCGGAGCACGATCGTCGCTCAGACCGAGCTCGATGCCATCGTCACCGACGACGACTCGTTCGGCATCGCTCATGTGGTCGATGTCGGCGCACTCCCGCTGCCTGCGCCTGACGAGACCGCAACACTCGCCACTGCGTTCGTCGAACTCGCCGCTGGCATCAGCGGTGACGACGTGGCCTACGTGATCCATACGTCTGGGTCGACGGGCGAACCCCGAGGCGTTGCCGTGACCCACCACAACCTCGCGGCCAGCACCGCTGCACGAGCTGGATGGTACGAGTCGTCGCCCGACCGGTTCCTGCTGACACCGAGCATCGGTTTCGATAGCTCGATCGTCGGGCTGTTCTGGCCACTGACCACCGCTGGAGCAATCGTCGTGCCGACCGACGAACAGGTGCGTGACATCGACCAGCTGGCAGAACTGATCCACGCTCATCGCGTTTCGCACACCTTGATGGTGCCCAGTCTGTACGGCGCGCTGCTGGCTCGCGCGCCACAACAACTGCGCGGGCTCGACACGGCGATCGTCGCTGGGGAAGCGAGCACGGCGGCGCTCGTGCGTACCCATCACGAGCATCTTCCGGGCGCGGCGTTGGTCAACGAGTACGGACCGACCGAAGCCACCGTGTGGGCAACCGCCGCCGTCCTCGGCGCAGCAACAGCGGATCCCGTCCCGATCGGTGCGCCCATCCCCGGCGTGACGGCGCGTCTCGCCGACCCGACCGGACGACCGGCGGTGGCCGGCGCCGCAGCGGAGTTGTGGATCGCCGGCGCAACGGTGACCAACGGGTACCTCGACGATGTCGAGGCGACTCGCGCACGGTTCGTCGAAGCCGACGGCGCAACGTGGTATCGCACCGGTGACCTGGTACGGCTCGACGCGGCCACCGGCGAGTTGGCATTTGTCGGCCGGATCGACGAACAGCTCAACGTCGGCGGAGTGCGCCTCGAGCCGGCCGAGATCGAGCAGCGATTGAGGGGGCTGCCGGGCGTCGCCGACGCGGCGGTCGTCGCCGCCGGGGATCCACCGGCTCTTGTCGCCCACGTCGAGCCCGTCGACGGGGTTCCCCTCGACGAGAACGGCATGCGGTCGGCGCTGACCGAATTGCTGCCGGCGGCGGCCGTGCCGAAGCGCTTCGTCGAGCAGTTACGGCTGCCGCGCACCCCACACGGCAAAGTCGACCGTCGGGCGCTCGAGCAGATCGTCCCCGAGACCGTTGCCGAGCCCCAGCCGGTGACCGTCGAGCATGGTCCAGCTGCGCAGATGGTGCATTCGTGGCGCCGCGCCTTCGGGCGCACCGATATCGACATCGATACAGACTTCTTCGAGCTTGGTGGTGACTCGATCACCGCCGTACAGCTCGTCACCGACGTCGAAGCAGCGCTCGACGTACCGGTACCGATCTCGATCCTCCTCGCTGGCCGCACACCGGCCGGCATGCTGGCCGGCCTCGGGATGAGCGCCGCCCTCCAGCACGCGGTTGTCGACGACACCACGCCGCCCGCCGACGATGCGTATCAATCGATCGTGCTGCGGCCGGGCTCGCCGGACGGCCCCATCGTGGTGATGACGCCGGCCTGGGACGAGGTCTTTGGCTATCAGGATCTCGCCGACGCGTTCGACGACGAGGTACGAGTTGTCGCCCTCGCCTACCTCCACCTGCCCGGATCGGACTTGGTGACCTCGGTGGACGAGGTCGTAGAACACTTCGTCCCGCTGGCGCTCGATGCGATCGGTGACCGTCAACAGGTCACGGTCGTGGGTTGGTCGTTCTCTGGCGTCGTCGCGATCGAGCTGGCCGAGCGTCTCCGTGCCGCCGGCGTATACGTCGCCGCGACCGGCATGGTCGACACGTTCTTTCCGGGCCAAGAGCGCCACCTGTGGTCGAACCGTTGGTGGAAGTACAAGTCGATGCTGCATCCGGACGGCCTCCCCGAGATCGCCCGCGAGCTCGGTGTGATGGTGCGGCGGCGACTGCTGCGCGTTGCCGATCGCTTTGGGCGACGCCTCCTCTCCTGGTCCGGCACGACGGTGCCCGATGCCGGACCGCCGCGCCGGTCGGTAGGGACCTTCCCGACTGAGGCATTCGGCCATCGGCCCGCGCCGATCGACGCGCCGATCGTGCTCTACCGGGCGTCGACGACCAATCCAGCCCGCACGATCGCCCACTGGTCGCAGTTGCTTCCCAACCTCTCCGACGTGGTCGTCGCGGGGCGCCACCGTGGCTTCGACTCGATCATGGCCACCGGTCGCGTCGAGGCGATCGCCAACGATCTGGCAGCGCGCTGGTGAAGAGGCTCTGTGCCGTAGCGGCAGCGGTCATGCTCGCCGCCTGTAGCGGAAGTGATGACGGTGGTGGAAACGAAGACGGGTCCGGAGTCGATGGCCCGCCGATCGTGACCGAACTGATCGCGGCGGTCGACGCAGTCGAAGCCGAGCTGGGATCAGGTCAGGAGTACTTCGAGGTGACCTCGACGGGGCAGCTGGTCAACGTGTTCGTGGCCGTCGACGACGCAACTGCGGCCGTGCCGTACGTGTACCTCGATGGTGCACTCCAAGAGCCGGCGCCGGCGCTCGAAGGAGCATCCGGACAGACGTTCGTCGCGGCCGACATCGCGCTGACGGGTTCGATCCTCGAGCGCGTCGACGACGAGCTGCCCGATGCGACGATCGACGCGTTGAGCGTCGAGGGCGCGATCGGCAGCGGTGTGCGCTACGTCATCGCCGCCCGTTCGGCCCAAGGCGGAGTACTCGACATCGTCGTCGGTTCCGACGGTGAGGTGTTCTCCGTCGATCCGCTGTGATTGCGCTCCCGCCCATCGGCTGACCAGAAAAACCGGGCAAAACGTGCGAATTTCGCACGTCTCCGCGAACAGAACTGACGTGGCGATCGGCGTCGTCGGAGCGAGCCTGACTCCCCGGGCGGCGACGGCCGCTTCGACTGCGATACTCGGTGCGTCGATCAGCACGACTCGAAGGCGATGCTCCACGACTACCGGCGCACGGCGCGTGAGGCGTTGTTGTGGAAGCCCGAGGGGCTCACCGAATACGACATCCGCCACCCGCTGACACCGACCGGCACCGACTTGGTCGGCATCGTGAAACACGTCGCCATCGTCGAGCGATAGGTCGATGACATTGCGCTGCCCGGCATGGCGTTCACCGTCGAGCCGATGGTCACCCCCGGTCGACCGACGTTTGTAACTGCCCCCGATGGGTGGACCGAGCACGATTGCGACAACTGCATCGCTGCCCAGTCCGAACACACCGTGCACGTGACCGAAGACGGCGTCGAGCTGCCGACCGTGACCGCCGACGGACGGACCGCAATCGGAACGCCGGCCGATCTGGCAACGCCCGCACTGGGCTGAGCCCGCCGCGCCGACTGCGTGGCCGGGGCGGTCGGCGAGTACCGCTCGACGCCGGTGTCCCCACCCCGTGGCGGGTTGGTGGTCGCGGTTGTGCGGGGGTCAGACCACTGGTGGCGCCCCATTGGTACCGTGAGGGGGTCATGAACACCTGGGGAGCGTCCAGTCGCCGCTCGAAGAAGACCGCCAAGAAACACGCCGACCGGGCCGATCGGCGCGCTTCCAGCACTAGCTCCGGCGGGAAATCCACCTCGAAGAGTGGCCGAAAGAACGCAGGGAGTGTGCGCGATGCAACACCCCCCGACGGCTCGCGGTCCAAGCGCGACCGAGCGAGCGACGAACTGCGCAACGCAGTTGACGGCCGCGAACACGAGTTCCTCGGCCTCGCCCTGATCGGCGTGGCCGTACTGCTCGGACTGGCGATGTACATCGATCTCGCCGGTCCGGTGGGTACCGCCGTCGAGACGCTCATCGGCTGGTTTGCGGGCCTCGGTCGGTTCGCGGTGCCCGTCATCCTCGCTGTCGCGGGCGTCGCACTGGTACGTCGCGGTCAGACGTCGAGCCCGATCCAGCTGGCTGTTGGCTGGGCCATCGCCGCGCTGGCGGTGTTGGGGCTCCTCCATCTGGCACGGGGGCCGGACGGCTTTAGCGGCGACACCGCCGAGCTCGAGTCCGCCGGAGGCATCCTCGGGGCAGTGATCGCCGAGCCGATTGCGGCCTTGGTCGAGCCGATCGGGACTGCCGTCGTCCTTGTCGTCGCATTGGTGGGCGGACTCCTCCTGGTCACGCGCACTTCCTTGCGCACGCTGGCGGAGAACACCGGTGGCTTTCTCGCCGCCGTCGGGCGGCCGCTCGGGCGCGCTGCCAAGTCGGGGCTGTCCAACATCACCACCTTGGCGAGCGATCGCGAGCAGGACGTTGCCGATGGTGATGTTCCGCCATCGGTCCCCGGCGAGACCACGCTGTACGACTTCGCCGCCGACGGCGACGACTTCGGGGCGACGCCGAAGAAGAAGCGGGCCTCGCGTACGAAGGCCGCAGCAGCGGGTGCGACCGCCGCAGCGGGAAGCCGTGCCGTGTCCGCAGATGGCGGCAAGGTCGGCGAGTGGATGTTGCCTCCGATCACCTTCCTCGACCGGCCGGGCGAGCAGGCCATCGATCGCGGTGCCGTCGAAGCGCGGGGCGAAGCGTTGCAACAGTCGCTCGCCTCGCACAACGTCGAGACCAGCCTCGTCGGCATGACCATCGGGCCGACGGTCACGCGTTATGAGCTCGAACTCGGATCGGGCGTCAAAGTGGCCCGCGTCACGAGTCTGCAAAAGGACATCGCGTACGCAATGGCCGCAACCGACGTGCGCATCCTGGCGCCGATCCCCGGGCGCTCGGCGATCGGCGTCGAGGTACCGAATCACACGCGCCAACTGGTCGCGCTCGGCGACCTGTTGACCTCGCCCGAGGCGCGGTCCGCATCGAAGCCGCTCGATGTCGCCGTCGGCAAAGACATCGCGGGCCAGGCGGTGTTTCTCGACCTGGCGTCCACGCCGCACCTGCTCATCGCCGGTGCCACCGGCGCAGGCAAGTCCAGCGGCATCAACTGCATCATCACGTCGTTGCTGATGCGTACGACGCCCGACGAAGTGCGGCTCATTCTGATCGACCCGAAACAAGTCGAGATGGGGCAGTATCAACGACTCCCGCACCTCCTCACCCAGCCCGTGACCAATCCGAAGAAGGCCGCCAACGCGCTCGGTTGGGCGGTCAAGGAGATGGAGCGGCGCTACGACATTCTCTCCGAGGTGGGCTACCGCGACGTGGTCGGGTACAACGCGGCGGTCGCCGGCGGCAAGATCCCGCCGCCGGTCGGCGTGCAGCCTGAGGACACTCCGTACGAGCACCTTCCCTACATCGTGGTTGTCGTCGACGAGCTCAACGACTTGATGATGGTGGCGGCCCGCGACGTCGAGGAGTCGATCACGCGGATCGCTCAGAAGGCGCGCGCCGTCGGCATTCACCTGATCGTGGCCACGCAGCGGCCGTCGGTCAACGTGATCACCGGAGTCATCAAGGCCAACGTCCCAGCGCGCATGGCGTTTGCCGTGTCGAGCCTGACCGACTCGCGCGTCATCCTCGACCAACCGGGCGCCGAGAAGCTCGTCGGTAAGGGCGACATGTTGCTGCTGCCGGGCAACTCGTCGGTCGCCAGTCGTATTCAGGGCTCGTTCGTCAGCGAAGACGAGGTTCGCCAGGTCGTCGAGCACTGGCGGGCGCAAGCCCCAGAGCCAGTGGTGTCGACGGCGATCGAGGAAGGCGACGCTCCCGATGGCGTCGATGGTTCAGCGGCGGCGCTCACCCCACCCGTCGGGGGCGGAGTTGCCGCCGCGCCGTCAGCGAGCGCACCGCTTGATCTCGACGTCACCGCCGACGCCAACGCATTCAGCGCCGGCGAAGAAGATGAAGACACCGCAATGATGCGCCAGGCGATGGAGCTCGTCGTGCGTAGTCAGCTCGGCTCGACGTCGATGTTGCAGCGGAAGTTGAAGGTCGGCTTCGCACGGGCGGGGCGGATCATGGATCTTCTCGAACAGCGCGGAGTGGTTGGTCCGAGTGAGGGCTCCAAAGCCCGCTCCGTCCTGATGACGGTCGAAGAATTCGAGCTGCTGCAGCAGAACGGCCAGCTGTAGCCGCCGCTGCGAAGTCGGTGATCTCACCGTCGGCTGGGTCTGCAACGATGGCCCGATGAGCGCCCAGAGCTTCACTCCCGAATTGACCGAGATCGCCTCGGGACTGCGGTTCCCCGAGGGCCCGATCTGGATGCCCGACGGCACGATCGTTCTCGTCGAGATGTTCGGACCGCGCCTGACCCGGGTGCACCCCGACGGAACGACTGAGACGATCGCCGACATCCCCGGCGGGCCCAACGGGGCCGCCGTCGGGCCGGATGGCGCGATCTATCTCTGTAACAACGGCGGCTCGTTCACGCCGGAGGAGCTCGACGGCCTGGTGATCCCCGGTCCGTTCGATCCACATCGGTACAGCGGGGGCAAGATCCAGCGCGTCGACCCCCACGACGGCACGGTGATCGACCTGTACACCGAGTGCGACGGTCGACCCTTGCGTGCGCCGAACGACATCGTGATGGACGGGCACGGCGGCTTCTGGTTCACCGATCACGGCATCCGCGACCTGGCGTCGCGCACCGCTGACCTCACCGCGCTCTACTACGCCAAGGCTGACGGCTCCGGAATCAGCGAGGTGTTGTTTCCCGTCGAGGCCCCCAACGGCATCGGTCTGTCGCCCGACACCGACACGTTGTACTGGGCCGAGACGTTCAACGGGCGAGTGCTCCGCCGCTCGATCGCCTCGCCCGGCGAGCTCGTCGAAACGCATGCCAACCTCGACCCGTTCGCAACGTTGTACGGGCTGCCCGGTATGCAGCTACTCGACTCGTTGGCCGTCGACGGCGACGGGTGGGTCTGCGTGGCCACGCTGATCAACGGTGGGATCACGGCGATCTCGCCCGACGGCACCGAGATCGAACATCACGCCACCGGCGACCCGCTCACCACCAACGTGTGCTTCGGCGGAGAGGATCTACGCACCGCCTTCGTGACGCTCTCGGCGACCGGGCGGTTGGCCAGCTTCACGTGGCCGCGCGCCGGTCTGCGCCTCGCCCACCAGTGACGATCGACACCGTCGATGTGTCGGCGGCCGATCCCACTCACGTCGATGCGGTGTGTCGCACGCTCGGGTTCGTGCGAATCGCCAACCACGGTGTCGACGATGTGGTCCTGGCTGATGCTCGCCGGCAGGCCCACGCGTTCTTCGACCTGCCCCTGAGCGACCGGATGGCGGTGGCGATGCCGACCCCGGGATATCCCTACGGGTACAACCCGCTCGAAGCAGAGACGCTGAACGCCTCGATCGGTGGCGCGGCGCCGCCCGACGTCAAAGAGACCTTCAACGTTGGGCCTGTCGATCCGCCACGGCGGCCGCTCGACCAGATGGCCGACCCCGACGAGCGCGCCGTGTATTCGCCCAACCAATGGCCAGATGCACTCCCGGAGTTTCGGCCGGCGCTCGAGCGGTTGTACCGCGACATGGGGATGCTCGCGGCGCGGCTCATGCGCATTTTTGCGCTGGCACTCGACCTACCTGAACACCATTTCGATCGATTCGTCGACGCTCACGGTTCGGCGCTCCGGTTGGCGTGTTACCCCTCGCTCGACGGTCCGGTCGCCGACGGCCGGTATCGGGCTGGCGCGCACACGGACTACGGCACGCTGACGATTCTCGATCTCGACGACCAACCCGGGTTGGAAGTGCAGTCGGCCGATGGGTCCTGGATCTCGGTGGACCATGTGCCCGGGACGCTCATCGTGAACCTCGGCGACCTGATGACCCGGTGGACCAACGATCGGTGGCGCTCGACGATGCATCGCGTGGTCGCTCCCACGGATCTGGCGCCCCGACGCCTGACCATGCCCTTCTTTCACAACGCCAACTGGGATGCGCGCATCGAGTGCATCGTCGGTGACGGTGAGGTGCCGCGCTATCCATCGACCACCGCCGGGCGTCACCTGATGGCGAAGTTCCGGTCGACGGTCACCTAGCCACCGAAATTGTCGCGATTCCGTGCGAACTGCGCACGGAATCCCCGGTATTCGCGTCGAGCGGTCGACGACCCATCCGAAATTGTTGCGACGGCGTGCGAATTGCGCACGGAATCCCCGGAATTTCGGTGGGGGAGGAGCCCGATAGCGTGCTCGACCGTGGCGCCGCGGTTCTATCTCGAGACGTTGGGGTGCCCGAAGAACGACGTCGACTCGGCCAAGTTGGTCGGCGCGTTGACGGCGGACGGAATGGTCGCCACCGACGATGCTCAGGCTGCCGACCTGGTCGTGGTGAACACCTGTGCCTTCATCGACGAGGCCCGGCGTGAGTCGATCGACACGATCCTCGAGCTCGACGAGCAACGTCCCGCGGGCTCGCGCCTCGTCGTCACCGGGTGTATGGCCGAGCGCTACGGCGACGAGTTGGCTGCCGAGCTTCCTGAAGTCGACCAGGTGGCTGGCTTTGGCACGGCGTTCAACCAGCGGACTGCCCAATCGACCGTCCAGCCCGCCGCAGCCAACGGTCGACGGCTGATTCCGGTGAGCGAGGCGCCGATCCCCGACTTCGACCTGCTCAACCTGCCCCGGCCGGCATCACCTGTCCCGTGGGCCTATGTGAAGATCGCGGAGGGCTGCGACCGGACGTGCGGGTTCTGCGCGATCCCCAGCTTCAGGGGCCCACAACGAAGCCGCGACATCGACCAGATTGTCACCGAGGTCGACCAGCTGGAGGCACGTGAGATCGTGCTCGTCGCACAGGACCTCGCGTCGTATGGCAAAGACCGACCCGGCCAACTCGGGGCCGGCTCGATCGTGCCGCTCGTCGACGCCGTTGCGGCGCGGGTCGACCGCGTGCGTCTGCTGTATCTCTATCCCAGCGACCTCACCGACGAGTTGATCGACTCGATCTGTCGCAGCGGCGTCCCGTACTTCGACCTCTCGCTGCAGCACGTGTCCAAGCCGTTGCTGCGGCGCATGCGCCGGTGGGGCGACGGTCAACGCTTCCTCGACCGCATCGCCGACATCCGCCGCCGCGAACCCGACGCGGCCTTCCGCAGCAACTTCATCGTCGGCTATCCCGGTGAGACCGAAGACGATCACGACCAGCTCCTCGACTTCGTCGAGCGCGCCCAGCTCGATTGG
Source organism: Ilumatobacteraceae bacterium (assembly GCA_013213745.1). Classification (GTDB taxonomy): domain Bacteria; phylum Actinomycetota; class Acidimicrobiia; order Acidimicrobiales; family Ilumatobacteraceae; genus JABSQH01. The sequence goes on from JABSQH010000150.1 coordinate 38,536, forward strand.
TGCGGGTTCTTCTCCTACAGCGCCGAAGACGGCACGTACGCCGCAGACCTCGATGGTGCCGTCGATCCGGAGCTGATGACCGAACGGCTGGCGGAGCTGCGCGAGCTGCAAGATGGCATCACCGCGGCCCGCCGCGACGCCCTGATCGGCGAGACCATGACCGTCCTCGTCGATGAGTCCGGGGTGGGTCGCAGCCATCGTGAGGCGCCAGAGATCGATGGAGTCGTCCACGTCGGGCAGAATGTTGTGGTGGGGCAGTTCTCCGAGGTGACCATCGTCGATGCGCTCGGTCCCGACCTCGTCGCGTCTGGGGCCATGCCATGACCGAGCAGCGTCCACGGCTCGACGTCACACCCGACCGCATCGCCACCTGGGCGAACGCCATCACCGTCGGTCGATTGTTGTTCGCCCCGCTCGTGTTCTGGGCGATTCCCGGACACAACGAGGGGTCGTGGATCGCCTTCGGATTGTGGTTCGTGTTGTGCGCCAGCGACGGCATCGATGGCTACTTGGCCCGGCGCCACGGCACCACCTCGGCAGGTGCGTTTCTCGATCCGCTCGCCGACAAGGTGCTCGTGCTCGGCGCGATGTTCACCCTCGTCGGCACCGGAATGTTCTGGGCGGTGCCGGTGATCATCATTGCCGGCCGCGAGATCGTGATCTCGGTGTATCGGGTGCTCGTCGGCGGCCGTGGGATCAGTGTTCCGGCCTCGCAGATGGGCAAGCACAAGACCGTCGTGCAGCAGCTGGCGGTCGGCGCAGCGCTGCTTCCATGGACAGCGACGACGCCATGGTTGTGGAACGGTCTGTTGTGGCTGGCGGTCGCACTCTCGCTGGCCAGCGGCGTGCAATACCTGTGGCGGGCCCGGCTGCTCCGCGACGCCGCCGCACGCACCAGCGCCGAGCGGATTTCCTGACGCGTGCGCTGTGACGTCCTCGCCGTCGGCACCGAACTACTCCTCGGCCAGATCATCGACTCGAATTCGGCATGGATGGGCGGCACCCTCGCAGAGCACGGGATCGACTCGCTCGCCCAGGCCAAAGTCGGCGACAACGTCGATCGCATCGAAGCGCAGCTGCGGGCGCTGTTGAGCGACGCCGACGCAGTGATCACCTGCGGTGGCCTCGGACCGACTCACGACGACCTCACCCGCGAGGCCATCGCCCGGGTGATGGGCGTGGAGCTCCTGCACCACGACGACATCGCCGAGCGCATCCGCGAGATGTTCGCCGCCCGCGGGCGAACGATGACCGCCAACAACCTTCGACAGGCGATGGTGCCAGAGGGTGCTGTGGTTATCGAGCAGACTCGGGGGACCGCCCCCGGACTGATCTGCCCGGTGTCGATCGATGGCGTCGACAAGGTGGTGTACGCCGTCCCCGGTGTGCCCCACGAGATGCGTGACATGGTGCACCGGGCGATCATTCCCGATCTGCGTCAGCGCAGCGGCGAGACCTCGACGATCGTCAGTCGCGTGCTGCGCACGTGGGGGGAGAGCGAGAGCGGCCTCAACGAACGGCTCGACGATGTGATCGACCAGCTCGAGACACCCGACACGCCGACGCTTGCGTTCCTGGCCTCCGGCTGGAACGGCTTGAAGGTCCGGCTCACGGCAAAGGCGCCGACTGCCGACGATGCTGCGACGCAGATCGCCGAGTGGGAAGCCGTCGTGCGCGACCGAATCGGTGAGCTGGTGTTCGGCACCGACGACGACACGATGGAGTCGGTCGTGCTCGACACATTGCGTGCCCGGGGGCTCAGCCTGGCGGTGGCGGAGTCGGTGACCGGTGGCTTGGTCGGGGCGCGGCTCACCGAGATCGCTGGTGCGAGCGACGTGTTCCGAGGTTCGGTCGTCAGCTACGCCTCGGAGGTGAAGCACGACCTCCTCGGCGTCGATCATGGCCCTGTGGTGAGTGAGCCCGCAGCACGGCAGATGGCCCTCGGCGTTCGCGATCGTCTCGGCGCCGACGTCGGGCTGTCGCTGACCGGTGTCGCCGGGCCGAGCGAGCAGGACGGTCAGCCGGTCGGGACCCTGTTCGTCGGTCTGGTCGGGCCGGGCTTCGATGAGGTACGTCACGCCCTCTTGCCTGGCCAGCGCGAGCAGATGCGCCAGTTCTCGGTGATCACGTCGCTTGGTTGGCTGCGCGCCGCGCTCAACGGTTCGTGACCACACCGGCCGGTACGATCAGCGGCACGCCCCCGTAGCTCAGAGGACAGAGCAACGGCTTTCTAATCCGTCGCGCGCAGGTTCGAATCCTGCCGGGGGCGCGAGCTGCGCTGACTCGTCGTTGCGGCCGCGTCGAGTCAGCGACGCAGCGACCGCGATCATCACGACGGCGTCGGAGGCTGCAACGTGATCGCGCGGTGTGGGTCAGAGGCCGATTTGGCGCCCGGCGAGGTCGCGCATGATTTCTTCTGATCCACCGCCGATGGCCTGCACACGCACCTCGCGGTACAACCGCTCGACGGTGTCGCCGCGCAGGTAGCTGGCCCCGCCGAGGATCTGGGCCGCCTCTCGGGCACAGAACTCGAAGGCCAGCGTCGCGTCGACCTTGGCCTCGCAGATCTCGGCGACGGGATCGTCGCCCGCGTTGAGCCGCCACGCGAGCAGCTCGAGCCATGCTTGGTTGGCATTGATCCGGCGGTCCATCTCGACCAGCTTGTGTCGGATGACCTGGTGGTCGGCCAACCGCTTGCCGAAGGTCTCCCGTTCGCGCGCCCACGCCAGCGCTTCCTCGTAGCAGACACGCGCAAAGGCGATTGATTGGGCAGCGAGGTCGATGCGCTCTGGATTGAAGTTGTTGACGATCATCGAGAAACCGGCGCCTTCGTGGCCGAGCAGATTCTCGACCGGGACGCGAACGTCGTCGAAGTACAACGTCGCCGTGTCCGAAGCAAGCCAGCCCATCTTGTCGAGTGGCGTCCGATCGAGACCTGGGCTGTCGCCGTCGATGACCACCATCGACAAGCCCGCAGCGCCCTCTCCTCCGGTGCGCACAGCGGTGGTGAAGAAGTCGGCCCGCATGCCCGACGTGATGAAGGTCTTCGACCCGTTGATCACGTAATGGTCGCCGTCTCGGCGAGCGGTGGTTCGGATGCGCGCCACGTCGGAGCCGCCTGACGGCTCGGTGATCGCCAGCGCCGCGATCGCCTCGCCCGACATGCAGGGCGTGAGGACACGTGCTTTGAGTTCGTCTGAGCCGAACTTCTGCACCGGCGGAAGCCCGATGTAGTTCGACAACAACGCCGCGACCACGCCGCCACTGCCGGCGCGGGAAATCTCTTGCATCAGCACGAGCCGCATCAGCGCATCACGCTGCCCGTGACCGCCGAACTCCTCGTCGAAGCCATCACCAAAAAACCCGATCGCGCCGGCTTTGTTGTAGAGGTCGCGGGGAACCTCACCAGCCAGGTCCCACTCATGCACGTGGGGAGCGATCTCCTTCTCGGCGAACTGCCGAACGACCTCTCGAAACGCGTCGTGATCCTCGGTGTAGAAGGGCGACGACGCAACCGAGTCCGACATCTCGGCGAGCGTAGACGCAGCACAGATGGCGTCTCCAACGGCTGCTGATTCGTGGTCCTCGGCCGGTATCGTGCTGTGTCCGTCACGTCCAGCTGTATGGGCCGCGAGATCGAGGTGTGCGTGAAGTTCAAGAAGGGCGAAACCGTCATCTACCCCCAGCACGGCGCATGTGTCGTGCAGGGCACGAAGAAGATGGACTTCTTCGGTGAGAAGCAGGACTACCTGATTCTCAAGACGGTGATCAACGAGATGACCCTCAAGGTCCCGGTGGCCAGTACCGAAGAGGTCGGCGTTCGGCCGCCTGTCTCGGCGGACGAACTCGAGGACCTCGTGGCGGTGCTGGCCAAGCCCGACCCGCGCGTGCCCTCGAACTGGAGCCGCCGCTTCAAGAACCACCAAGAGAAGCTGAAGAGCGGCGACGTGTATCAGGTCGCCGAGGTCGTACGAAACCTCGCAGCGCGTAATCGCGACGCCTCGCTCTCAGCTGCCGAGCGGACGATGTACGAGCGGGCCCGCGTGAATTTGATCTCCGAGATCGCACCGGCGCTCAAGGTGTCTGCCGACGACGCTGAGGCGTATCTCGACGATGCGTTGGCCAAGGGCGTGCTCAAGGCCGGCGACGCCAAGAAGCCAGCGAAGAAGAAGTAGCACCTCTACGCACGGCCGCCGCCGAAGCCCCTCCTGCTCCGGTTCGGAGCGTCCACCACCCAGATCCGGCCGATCGGTAGCGACGCCGCATGGCGTCGCTCGAGCACCGTCGCCCGCTGGCAATCGGTCGGGCGGCCGCCGTCACCATCGTGCTGTTCGTTGCACCGAGCCCTGCCGTCGAGGGCTCGCCGGTCACCGATACACCGGTGGCGCAGTCGCGGTTGAAGGGCGCTTGCACCGATCTGTCGGTCGTCGACCTGCCTTCGCCCACCGCAGTCGAGCAGCTGCCCAACGGGCGCGTCGTCGTACTCGAACAACTCACTGGACGTGTCCGGTTGATCGACGGTGAGACCGGATTGCTCGACGCTCTGGCGCTCGACCTCGACGTGTGCGGCGGCGCTGAGCGAGGACTCCTCGGATTCACCCACGACCCAGACATCGGGCGCAGCGGACGTGTCGACGTGTTCTACACCCGGGCCGCGCCCGGCGAACCGGGCGACTGCGTCAACCGGGTGAGCGCATTCGCGTTGTCCGGTGACACGATCGACCCGGGGTCGGCGCAGGTGCTGCGCGACAACACCTCGTCGGTCAACGGCCGCTGCTGGACGGGCGCGCACTTGTCGGCCGCTGAGATCTCTGCGAGGTCGGCGAGCTCGGTGAGGCTGTAGCCGAGCCGCTTGGCGTGCTCGATGAGTTCCAAGCGCGCCGACGAACGGTCGTCGTAGAGCCGATACCCAGCGGACGTGCGCTGCGCACGACCGGGCTGCAGGGTCAAGGCCTCCGTCGCACCGCGGGGTGTCAGGTGCGCACGGCGAGGGGCATCCGGTCGACACCACGGATCGTCAACCGATCACGGAACGTCGGTTCGGCGAGCAGCTCGATCTCGTCGAATCGGCGGATCAGTCGGCCGATCGCCACCGAGGCTTCAAGCCGCGCCAGCGATGCGCCGAGGCAGTAGTGAATCCCGCCAGAGAAGGCGAGGTGTCGGTTGGCGTTGGCCCGCGTGAGGTCGAGCCGATGGGGATCGGCGAACACGGATGGGTCGTGGTTCGCGGCGCCCAGCACACACAGCACCGATGAACCCGCTGGCGCTTCGATCGCACCATCGCCCTCTCCGAACACCGTCGGGGCAACCGGAATCCGCACGGTGTGCTGCACCGGCCCGTCGAATCGCAACAGCTCGTCGACCGCATTGGCATCGAGACCTGGATCATCGCGCCACCGGGCCAGCTGGTCGCGATTACGGAGGAGCGCGAGCGTGCCATTGCCGATCAGATTGACGGTCGTCTCGTGGCCAGCGACGTAAAGCAGCACGACGAACGCAAGGAGCTCCTCGGTGGTCAGGCGATCACCTTCCTCTTCGGCCACCAGGAGCGCCGACAGCACGTCGTCGCCGAGGTTGTCGCGGCGCTCCTCGACGATCTCGACGAGGTACGCAACGAGCTGGGCTGACGCGTGCTCGGCCTGGGCCAGCGATTCGACGGTTGTCGTCGGCTCCAACGTGGCCGTGAGTACCTGACTCCACTCGCGGATCTCGTCGCCGCGCTCCTTGGGAATTGCCAGGAGATCGGAGATCACTTCGAACGGCACGGGAAAGGCCAACTCGTCGACGAGCTCGAACTCGCCACGTTCGGCGGCCCGATCGAGGACATCGTCGACCATCTGCTCGACCGACACCCGTAGGGCTTCGATCGCTGGCGGCGTGAACGCCTTGTTGACCAACCGCCGCAGGCGGGTGTGGTCAGGAGGGTCGAGATTGAGGATGCTCTTGGCGCCGTCTCGCCGGCGTTCGCGTCGTCGGCGCCACACGGGATCGTCGGGTCGCGGCGCACCGTTGGCATCGACGTCTCGACTCATCGCCGGGTCGCGCAGGGTTGTTGCGACATCTTCATAACGCGTCAACACGACCATTCCGTAGGGCGTGAGGTGCGCTGGCTCGCGAGAGCGCAGCTCGTCGTAGAACGGGTACGGGTCGGCGCGAAATGCCGGGTCGAGCGGGTTGTACACCGGTGCGGCGGTCATGTCAGCCATCGCCCGTATGCTCGCGGATCACCCGGCGGCACGGCGAGGTGGGAGCGTGTTCGCCGTCGACCGGCGGGTGCAGCTGGATCGGAGCCGGTCAGATAGCCGTGCTCACGTGCGGGTGACCGCGAGCGCAGCGGCCATCGCGTCGGCGACCCGATCGATCTGTTCGTCGGTGATCACGAGCGGTGGGCAGAACGTGACGGTGTTGTCGCCGATCGCTCGCGCGATCACGCCCCGATCGAGAAGCGCATCGCGCACCACGGTGGCCTGATGTGCCTCGTCGAGGGCCGCGCCGAACACGGCGGTGTCGCCGCGCACGTGGTCGAGGCCCTCACCGACCAAGGACCGCAGGCCCGTTTCGAGACGAGTGCCGACGTGGCGGGCTCGCTCGAGCAGGCCCTCGCGCTCGATGATGGCGATGTTCTCGAGGGCGGTAGCACACGCCGTGGGGTGGCCCGAGTACGTGTACCCGTGGCGCAGGATGAACCCGTCCTGCTCGAGCGCAGCCCGCGGCCCGGCACCGACGATCACGCCGCCAACGGGCTGGTAGCCCGAGCTCACGCCTTTGGCGAACGTGGTCACGTCGGGAGTCACCCCGAAGTGCTCGGCAGCGAACCACCGGCCGAGGCGGCCGAACCCGGTGATGACCTCGTCGAAGATGAGGTAGGCGCCGTGCTCGTCGCACAGCCGTCGGGCCTCGGCGAGGTACCCCGGAGGCGGCGGATAGACGCCGGCGGCGCCTTGGACCGGTTCGAGGAGCACCGCTGCGATTTCGCCGGCGCGATCGCTCATCAACCGACCGAGCGCTTCGGTGTCGTCGGCGGGCACCTGCTCGACGTCGGGGACCAAGCTGCCGTAGCCCTCTTTGTTCGGTGGCAGGCCCTGCGCACTGGTGCCGCCGAGGTTTGTGCCGTGATAGCCGCGCTCGCGCGAGATGATGAGGTGGCGCTCTGGGTGACCGGCCATCCGCTGCGCCAGCCGCGACAGTTTCATCGCCGTATCGACCGCCTCTGAACCCGAACTGGCGAAGAACACGCGGGCCTCAGCGATCGGCGTCAGCTCTGCGATGCGGGCGGCGAGTTGTTCGGCTGGTTCGTTGGTGAACGGGTCGAAGCACGAGTACGCCTCGAGTTGTCGCATCTGGTGTGCCGCGACGTCGGCCATTTCCTCTCGACCGTGGCCGATCTGGCAATACCACAGGCTGGCCATGGCGTCGATCAGCTCGTTGCCATCGACATCCCACACGGTGGCGCCGCGCCCGCGCGTCAACGTGATGAAGCGTTCTTTGGTCGTCGGCGCAAAGGGGTGCAGGAACGGGAGCGGCATGCCAGCATTCTGCTCGATGACCCTTGCTTTCGAGCGCGCTGCGGCGGCCGTCGCCGGCGGCGGCGACCCGCATCTGTTGGCCCGCGAGCTCGTGGAGGAGATGACGGTCGACGAAAAGCTCGGCTGTCTCGACGGTGACTCCCCGTTCTGGCCGGGCCTCATCGACATGTCGAGTGGTGGGTACTACCGCCACTCCTGGCCTGCCGCCGAGGTGGCATCGCTCGGCGTTCCGGGCATCGAGTTCGCCGACGGCCCGCGGGGGTGCGTGATCGGCGACGCAACGGCATTCCCAGTGAGCATGGCGCGGGGCGCAAGTTTCGATCCGCAGCTCGAGGCGCGCATCGGCGATGCCATCGGCACAGAACTGCGGGCCAGCGGGGCGACGTTCACCGGCGCGGTATGCATGAATCTGTTGCGTCACCCCGGGTGGGGCCGTGCGCAAGAGACCTACGGCGAGGACCCCCATCACGTCGGTGTGATGGCGGCCGCGCTGACGTCCGGACTGCAACGTCACGTGATGGCGTGCATGAAGCACTTCGCGTTGAACTCGATGGAGAACGGGCGATTTCGCATCGACGTGAGCGTCGACGAGCGAACGTTGCACGAGGTGTACCTCCCGCACTTTCGTCATGTCGCCGAGGGTGGCGTGGCGTCGGTGATGAGCGCATACAACTCGGTGAACGGGCATTGGTGCGGCGAAAACGCGACGTTGCTCACCGACATTTTGCGCAACGAATGGGGGTGGGACGGCTTCGTCATCTCCGACTTCATCTTCGGGTTGCGCGACCCCGTCGCCTCCGTCGAGGCGGGCCTTGACATCGAGATGCCGTTCCGGCAGCAGCGGGCGACGAATCTGCCGGGGGCCGTGCAGGCGGGCGAGCTCGACCTGGCAACCGTCGATCGATCGGTGGAGCGCACCGTGGCGACACAGTTGCGTTTCGCTTCGGTGTTCCGGTCTCGTCCCCCGTTCGCCGAGATCGGATGCTCGGCGCACGTCGAGTTGGCCCGCGAGGCCTCGGTGGCGTCGACCGTGCTGTTGCGGAACAGCGGTGGCGTTCTTCCGGTCGACTCGACCGATTCGCCGCGCATCGCCGTGATCGGGCCCTTGGCGGCGGTCCCCAACTTGGGCGACGGCGGGTCGAGTGATGTTCGGACGACCACCGCCGTGACGGTCTTCGACGGCCTGCAAGCCGCCTTCCCAGACAGTCACGTCGTGCACGTCGACGACCCCGCGCTGGCGGCGTCGAGCGACTTGGTGATCGTTGTGGCTGGCACGACCAAACACGACGAAGGGGAGTACCTCGACACCGAGGGGACCGGTGTGGTCGCCGCGGAGCTGTTTCCGCCGACCGACGACCCGGTCGTCGGGACGGGGGCGGAGCCGGTCGCCTACGACGTTCCGCCGACGGCGTCGGACACCGCGCGCGCTGCCCCGGCCGATGGTTCGGCGGGGGATGCGCTGGCGCCGAACGAGATGGCGCCTGGTGGCGATCGCCGCTCGCTGCGGCTCAGCGAGTCCGACGAGGCTCGGATCGCCGCGGCTGGTGCGCTGCCGATGCCCACGGTGGTGGTCGTCATGGGCGGTTCGGCTTTTGTCATGCCATGGGCGGAGAAAGTCGATGCAATCGTGCACAGCTGGTACCCGGGAGAGCAGGGCGGGACCGCCATCGGTCAGATCATCTCGGGGGAGGCCGAGCCTGCCGGTCGGCTGCCGTTCGCCGTTCCGACCGACGAGTCGCACCTCACCGATTTCGACCCGGATGCCACCCGGGTGACGTATGACTACTTCCACGGCCAATGGAAGCTCGATCGAGACGACGTCCCAGCGCACTACCCGTTTGGGTGGGGACTCGGATACACGAACATCGGGATCGTCGAGGCCACTCTGACCGACGATGCGGGCGTCGTGAACGTCGACCTTCGTAACGACGGTGATCGCGACGGTTCGACCGTGGTGTTCGTGCACGCCGGCGTTGCGCGCAGCGCCTACGACCGGCCGTCACGCCGTCTGGTCGGCTTCGTCAAGGCGACCGTCGCGGCCGGAGCGACGACATCGGTTGCGGTCGAGATCGACTGGCGTCAGCTCGACGTGCGCCACGCCGGCGCATGGCGCACCGAGCCCGGCCAATACGTGCTCGACGTCGGGCGGCACGCCGATGACCCCGACGCCATCGGCATCCCGGTGCAGCGGGGATAGGGTCCCGCCCGTGAGCAAGCCGGACGTTTCCATCCCAGCCGTTGACCCACCCGCCGACCTGGTGATCGTCGACCTCGTCGTCGGTGAGGGTGCAGAAGCGACGTCCGGTTCGGATGTGACCGTGCACTACGTCGGCGTTTCGTGGTCGACCGGCAGTCAGTTCGATGCGTCGTGGGACCGGATGGAGCCGTTTCGTTTCGGACTCGGCGCGGGGCAAGTCATCGCCGGCTGGGACAACGGTGTGCAGGGCATGCGCGTCGGCGGTCGCCGCCAGCTGACCATTCCGGCCCACCTCGGCTACGGCGCGGCCGGTGCCGGCGGCGTCATCGCTCCCAACGAGACGTTGGTGTTCGTGGTCGACTTGCTCGAGGTGCACTGACCGGTTGCATCCCGCTGACGACGATGCGAACATGTGTTCGTGTCGCCGCAGGCTGCAAACACCGCGTCGATCCTGCACGCCGATCTCCGCACTCGCGCCCTGGTTCTCATCGAGTCGATTACTACCGACCTCGACCGCCTAGCGAGGCGGAACGGCCAAGCTCGATGACCGCTCCTCCGCCGACCGGCATGGGCGGTCATCAGAACGAGCCAGGCACCATCAGGAGTACTCACAGCGTGCTTCGACCGTCTCGACGTACACGTCAACGATGCCAGCAAGACGCTCGGGCGGAATGGCGATCGAGCGAGTGGAGGTTCGGGCCCACCGTCGGACCCCATCTTCGAATCCATCAGGGTCGGTCTCTACCACTCGGCAGGTCTCGACGAGCAACGCCTCATCGACGTTGAGAGGAGCGACTGCGGCTGTTTCGACGTGCATCCTCCAGTCATCGCCCAACCACATCCACTCCGCGATCGCGGCT
>JABSQH010000151.1 GCA_013213745.1 Ilumatobacteraceae bacterium
ATAACGACACCGTGTACGCTCATAACGCGGCGTACGCCGTAGAGAAGTGGGCTAGTGAGCACGACAGTTATGGGGACTACACTATCGTTTCCGGTTCGCCTGAGACGGTTAAGGTTAGGTCACGAGGTGGCGGTGACTGGGAGACATACGAGGTTAGCGGCGAGTCGATCCCGAGCTACCACGCGGAGTTCGTCAAGTGATCACACGAGTAGGGATCGACCCCGGCGTGCACGAGTGCGGGGTCGCAATCGCGTGTAACCACCCTACCTTTGCCCTACTTAAGGCTTGGCAGGTTAGCGGTCCCGTGGACCATATGGTACAGCAAATACTGGACTACATACCGGCGGCGGGCTCTATCTCTATATGCGTGGAAGGTCAACAGATATACCGAAGCGAGAAGAGTAAAGGCAACCCCAACGATATGATTAGGGTTGCGCAGGTAGCGGGCGGTATGCTATGGGCGTTAGTGTGCGAGTCGGGCGCAACCGCATACGAAATACCGCTCCCGAGAGCATGGAAAGGCGCGACCCCGAAAGCGATACACCACGAACGGCTAAAGCGGGACTACCCCCAGTGGATCGACCCCGTCGCGGCCGAGACAACGAAATCAAAGCAACACCACGTATGGGATGCCGTCGGGCTTCTCGAATGGCATAGAAGGCAAACACAATGACAACAAAGCAAGTGAACTACACGAAGAAACCGACCCCGGGACAGTGCCGCGCTATGCGGTGCTCGCAGCCTGGCACTATGGGTTTGATTACGTCCGAGGACGACGAAGGCGCTATGTTGTGCCCTAAGCACTTCGCGCAAGCGAATGCGTACGCACACGCTAACCCCACCGAACCTGAGGACGAACCCGAGACCGTGCAGGACCCGAACGCGCCTATGGTCGACACCGGACCCGACGGGCCGATCTACTCCCTCGACGGGGGTCACCACTGGTTTGAGGGTGAGCCCCCCACGGCGCCGCCCGCCGAACCCGAGCCGAGCGCGCGCCGGGAGTACGAGGCAGCCCCGACGCCGTCGGTGGCCGATATCGTGGACCCCGGCCCGCGCGGCCCAGTACCCCCGACGCCTCCGAACCCGCTAGCGACCCTATCGGATACGTTCGCGAGTAGTAGCAAGGTGCTAGCCGAGTCGCCCGTTATCGCGGAGCTTCCGGCCCTGGCGACCTACTATGGCAGCCTAGCCGAGGGCGCGGACGACTTCACCATTAGCACCCAAGAGGAGCTTACAGCCGTAGGCGCGGCCGCTACCAAGCTCGCGACCGACCTTAGTCGGGTGGATACCACGCGCACGGACATCACGAAGCCGATCAACGCTTTCAAGCGCGGGGTTGATGCCGCTTTCGCGGGGGCCCTAGCCCCTATGAAAAAGGTGGACGCGGCATTCAGGCGGGAGATGCGCGCATACAACAACGCCCAGCTCGCGGCCGCGCCTGCGCTTATGGCCGAGGGTAAGCACGAGGAGGCGCTTGCGGTCGCACCGCCCGTAATGGCGGAGGGTATCTCGGCCGCGGTCACGTGGTCGTGGGAGCTAACGGACCCGAGCCTAGTACCGGCCGAGTTCTTGACGGTGGACACCGCGAAGGTAGCCGCACAGGTTCGCCTGTTGAAGGGTCAATGCGCGATCCCCGGTATCCGGGTCTACCCCGATACTCAGATCCGGGTGGCCAAGTCATGAGTAACCTACCGTTTGATCAGCGTATGGGTTATGCACTTGAGGAAGCAGCACGCGCGCGCCGTTTTCTAGCCGCCTGCGACGAGGACGAAGCCATCGTAGTGCGGCGCCATGCGGTAGCGTTGGTTGCGTACCGTGCGGCCGCGCGCACGCTGGCAAGGTTGGACGCGGAGAAGGCGAAGTCATGACGCACCTAACACGGGCCCAACGACTTACGATGCTAATCGAAGAGGTAGACCGTACGAGCCTGCTACTAGAGCGGGTGCAGGAGGACGAAGCCGACATAGCGCGACGTAAGGCTCGCGCTACGTTCTCGCTACTGGCAGCCAAGCAGACGCTTGACGAACTAATGGCGGAGGGCGGGTCATGAGTATGAATCCGTGCGGGGCCGTGTTTGACCCTACTGGCGAGGCTTTGACCGACCGAGACCCCTGCGTGCGGCTCGCGGGGCATGTAGGTGCGCATACAGACCGCAGCGGGATAACCTGGACCGACATCGACGACGGGGACGGGCCCGAGCCCGGGCATTTCGGAACACCGGCGACACAGGACCCGAACGAAGGCGAGACCGCAGCCAAGCTAGACAAAATCCGAATGGAGCTTATCGATCTAAACTTCGTGGCCGACATGGCTACGCAGCTTCAAAAAGGGCTCCGGGCTAACCGTGTGCCGTGGGGCTGGACTCAGTACGACCCGAAAGAGTTTGTGTCACTGCTGCGCGGGTCGATTCTGCGTCACCTCCGGGCCACGGAAACGGGACTACTTGCGAAAGATTCCGACACTGGGGCTAGCCATTGGGCCGCGATTGCTGTAAACGCTATGATGTGTTGGGGCCTCGAACGAATCGAGGCCGGTATTGATAAGGTAAGGGGTTAAGTATGGACGTTACGAATGCTATCGAAGCGATACAGGATAAGCTGCTAGGTATTGAAGGCGCCGCATACGACACGCGGGTTATGCTCGGGCGACTTGTCGACGAAGTTCAATCTGAGTCACGGGAACTGAAAACGGACCCTACCCCGTGGATGGACATCGCCCGAGGCGAACGAGGGGTTAAGGAGATTAGCGGCCGCGATCATAACGCGCGGATCCTGGAGTACCACGGCACGACGGGCATGGGTACATGGGGCGCAAGCCGCGATGAGACCGCTTGGTGTAGCTCGTTCGTAAACTGGTGTATGGTGAAGGCCGGAATCGAGGGTACTAACAGCGCTATGGCCCGGTCCTGGCTCAAGTGGGGGCGCGAGATTGACAGGCCCGTACCAGGGTGCGTGGTCGTGCTTAGGCGCGGCACCGGCAATAGTGGGCACGTCGGGTTCTACGACAGTAGCGACGCCACTCACATCACGTTGCTAGGCGGTAATCAGTCCGATGAGGTATGTCTTAAGGACTACAGGAGTTCCGACGTTCTCGGCTACCGGATGCCTACCGTATGAACACCGCCCTAATCCTGCTTCTCGCGCAAACGTGCGTAGCCGAGATCAACTTCCCTAGCAGCACAGCTGAGTGCGTAGCGATGTGGGAGATAAACGCACGGGAGGCCGACCGCCGTAACGTAGACATAGTGCAACACACCCACCAGTTTAACACTTACTGGCGGAGCGCGAAACGGCAGGCGCGCAAACCCTGGGTGGTAGCACTAGCGGTGGACGGCTCACGCCCGCTGCACTGGCCCCGGCGCCTTAGTTGGGCTAAACGTACGGGTCGCTGGTTGCGCATCGTGGCACGAGCTACGAAGTTCGTAGCGGAGTACCCCGAAGGTAGGCACCGGGCCGTATGCAGGGGCGCGGACGACTACGGGAGCGCCACGATCGACGGCGCACCTTGCCCGGAGTCGATTAGGGTTGACTGCGTCCCGGGATCGCTTCAAGCTTACTGGAACAACAGGACGTGCCGCGATGCGCGGCGTAGACGCAACACGAAAAAAGCCCCCGAACGCGGTTAGGCGTTCGGGGGCGGGGAGTATATAGCAGTATGTTCGCAGTAGCTAAGAACCCGTACAGGCCTCCAGCTAGTTACACGCTAGGTGATCTGAAGAAGGCCCTAACCCGCACGGGGGGCGCCCCTATTCGAGACACAGCCGGGCGCTTCGTAGTCGGGGGATCCAAACGGCCCGCCACTATGAACGGGCTAGCGCGGGCGGACCTGCTAGCTTGGATGCGTAAGCACTTGTCGACTGAGGAAAGCGCGGCCGTGGTTAGCGCGGCGTGGGATGTGTGCATTGAACGACACGCACGTAAGAAGCGGGCCAAGCGGTAGGCCGTTACCGATCGTCGACTACACCAGCCAACGCGGTAGCGTCGGCAGCCGCGTTGATCGCAGCCTTCAGGGTGTTACCTGTATCCAACCACCAGCGCACCGTGCCGACCGCTGTCATGTACATCATGTGCACCTCTGCGGAACCCGCGACCGAGAAGGTCCCATCAACGTCGTCCTTCATCCCGTAACTAACCGGATAAACGAACAAGGCGTCGTCGCGAAGACCGTCCATAACCATCAGACTAGTCTGTGCTTCCCTCGACAGGCTGAACTTAAAACCGCCGAAATCGAACCCCTCCGAGATGCGCTCACGACTGCGCGCGTCTACTGCCCGTCTGCGGGCGCCCTTCGCGATCGCTAGACCGTCCGCGGATACCCGACCGCCCACTACGGTGCAGTTGAGGGGATCGTGCAGGTTAAGTAACGCTTGATCGGAATCGTCCGCGTTAGGTAACTCAGCATCTGTGAACCCGCCTGGGGTGGGTTGCGCTAGCGGGGCGCCGCCCCAGTCGTACACGCGCCCCGTGGTATCATTTGTCCTCACGTAGATCACTATATAACCTCCAACCAGCCG
Organism: Ilumatobacteraceae bacterium; assembly: GCA_013213745.1. Classification (GTDB taxonomy): domain Bacteria; phylum Actinomycetota; class Acidimicrobiia; order Acidimicrobiales; family Ilumatobacteraceae; genus JABSQH01. The sequence goes on from JABSQH010000151.1 coordinate 4,517, forward strand.
ACCATGTAGATCGAGCAGTTCGCCGAGTTTGATCGGCGGTACTGTAGCGTGTCGTCATCGCCGGGGGGCATCTCGAAGAGTTCGCTGTTTCTATTGTCGCCGCCGACATTGCTGCCGCAGTCAACAAACCACAGATCTTGACTACCCCAGCCCTGCGGCTTTACGTACACGCGCCCATTTATAGCGCCGAACAGCGAGGCGCCTGTACCCTCGACATTCACCAACCATTTGACGGCTGCCGGGGCAGGCGGCGCCCACTCATCGACAATACCAGAAACGGTAGTGAAGGAGCTAGCGGTGCCGCTGGACAGCACAGAGTTGCTCCGCCAGTCGTCACCTGTCCAGTAGTATTTACGGGTATTGCCTAGGACCACCTGCCGGTAGACAGCCGCCAACGTACCCGCTGTAGCCGCTATGGCCGTGCCCACCCGCCGTTTCTTGTCGTACCCGCTAGGCATCGTCGGCGCCGTGACGCTCAGTGAGTACATTGCTGCGGGCGGGTTGACTGCCGCGGAGTCGACAATAAACCACACGTAGTAGGTGGTATCAGCCGACACGGTACCGGTATCCAGGCCGCCAGCGCCTGTGGCTGCGTCCATCGCCGCGGTCATCGACGACCCAGCGACCATGTCAAAAGTGTCGTCGGCGTCCCGACACTGACCAGAGGCTACAACGGTATCGTTGACAGCGTCCGCACCTTGCGACTGGCCGAGGCCGGTTAGGTAGTCAGGCGACCACCCTAGCGCGCTGATCGTCGTGTCGATCTTGTCAGCGGACCAGAGCTCTGTTGTACTGGTACCAGCGTCGTTAATGATGCGGTGTTGCCCGGCCACGTGGTTAGTTAGCGCGTCGTGGTCGATCGCAGCTTCGTGCTGCGTAACCCCCGCCTCAGTGACCGTCAACACGGTCGCGCCCGTTACGTCGCCCGTGTGGGTGGCGTTCGTAACCTTGGCGTTGTTCGTCGCGATATCGCCTAGGTCTACGTCCGCGTCCGGTACCGTGATCGTCCGAGTTGTCGCGGTCGTGATGTCCGACACATCATAGCGCATCTTCTTTGTGATGTCGGCGGCGGAGCTGATGAACACAACGTCGTCGTCGCGGTCGAAACTGGACCGGACTACCGATCCGCCGCCGTCGATGCCGATGCCGCTACCGTTGTCGTCGTATACGCCGTCGCCAGCGTTGACTAGGAACGTAGCCACGAAGTCGGGGCGGCCCTCCACTCGGTGCGTTCCCGTGATTGCCGATTGCACCTTACTATGGTACCGCCCTGCACTCTTCACGAGTACGCCTAGGCCGGAACCCGTGGGGCCTCCGGCGCAGCCGTTGTCGTAAAGCGACGCGTCCCGCTCCACCTTGATCGTGTCGCCGTCCTCGGATTCAAGATCAACGTTTCGGAGCTCTGCGTACGAGTCAGACTTAAGGTGGATGCACTTCGTACTACCCGAGGACGTGATCTTGATCCTGTTGCTCGCGGCCCCGATGGGAGACGCGTCGAACCGAGTAGTACCGAAAACCTCGATACCGCCGATGATGCGACCGCCTAGGACAGTAACCTGCGCACGCACATCGATCGTCTTACTGGATACGATGTAACACTTGACGTTTGCGTGCGCGTCGCCCATCCAGGGGGAGCCGTCGTTTTTGCTTCCTGTGTCTGCCCGGTAGTGGCCGTAGCCTACCCACGCCGCAGTATCAGGCGCACCTAGTTCTATGGACGCCTGCCCGGCCGAGTTCGAGTTTCGGGCACAGCCGAAATACGCCTGCGCGTGGTTCAAGAAACGCCAGTCGAGGCGCCCCCCAGAGGAGTTCAACTGCTCGACGCCGAACACGGCCATTTCAATGCCGGAGAACTCTAGGTTTACCCCGTTGGTGGAGTCTACGCTGAACTGGGACCAAACAAAAGCGCCGCTCGAATCACCCTCCGCCTGCGGGAAGCCCAGCGACTTGCCGCCGATCATCCTGGTTCCTACGGTCTTGCCACCGAATGACAGGTCGAGTTTGACCGATGGGCGTACTACTCGGAACGTGTCGCCGGAGGCAGGGGATAGGCCCAGCTGGTCGGTGTCGACGACCGGTAAGAAGTCGGTCGCGGTGTTAGAGTGCACGTGACGCTGGTACCCCGCACAATCGCCCGTTTCGTACAGCATTGTGTGCCCCAAAAAAGCGTCGATCGTGTGACCTCCTGTGGAGGATACTACCTTAGTTTCGTCGGTCCCTACCGCGGCAGCTTCAGAGGCTAGCGTCTCCGTCCAGCCGTCGCCTGTGCCCGCGCCATCGCCGATTAGGGACAGGTGCCCCTGCATGTCGTGCTCGCCGAACTCGGGAACCTCGTAGCCCGCGGCAGAGTGATCGCCTACGTGGATAATGATCCGGTTTTTAACCAGGTACGGGATCTTAGGCACGACAGCCGTGATCGTCTTGAGTGCCGTCGCGGGCGTGAGTCCGTCGTTGGAGTCGTTACCGCCGACGTCCTTAACGTAATAGTCAAGCGTGGTGGCGTTGCGGATCTCGCCCACGGCCTGATCGATCTTCAGTAGGTCCGCCGTTAGATCCGTGTGCCAGCCTTTGAACGTACCACCCTCGTTAGACTCACTAGCCGCGATGTCGGCCGCGTCGTTCTCGACGTCGTTAGCCTCCGGGTTCGCGCGCTCGTTATGCGCAACCAGGGCCAGGCCCAGCGCCGAGGCCGCCGTACGTACCTTGAACGTGTGGACCACCTCGCCGTTATCGTCGTCGTCGATAATGCGGACGCGGTACGGCCCCGCAACGTCG
>JABSQH010000152.1 GCA_013213745.1 Ilumatobacteraceae bacterium
CGGCTCGCCCCGATCTTCAGTTCGTCGAGTTGCGCGGCAACATCGACACCCGTCTCACGAAGCTGCCCCCGGGCGGCGCGTTGGTCATGGCGGTCGCTGCGTTGGAAATCGTCGGGCTGACCGAGCGCATCGCCGACGTGCTGCCGGTCGAGCAGTTCGTTCCCGCCGTTGGTCAGGGTTGCGTGGCGGTCGAATGTCGCGCCGACGACCTGGTCACCAGGGACGCACTCGAGGCGATCGACGATCCGACGACCCATCACGCCGTCAGAGTCGAACGGGCGTACCTGGGTCAGCTCGGGGCAGGGTGTTCGATGCCGATCGGTGCGCATGCCGACGGCGATGTCCTGCACACTTTTCTCGCCTCCGACGATCTGTCCCGCGTGCACCGGGAGACCGTGCCGCTGGTCGGTGGGCGCGGCGATCACGAGATCGCCGTCCGCGCAGCTCAGGTGGCGCTCGCGGCCGTCGACGACGGGACGGTCTGATGGCCGGCACCCGTCTCCGGGGACTGCGTGTATTGGTGACTCGCGCCCACCCCGGCGAGCTGGCGTTACTGCTCGGCGCTGAGGGCGCGACGGTCGTCCACACACCGCTCATCGGTATCGAACCACCGCTCGATGGTGGGACCGAGTTGCGGGCTCGTCTGGGAGCGCTCGATGCCGTCGATTGGCTCGTGGTGACGTCGCCGGCTGGCGCTGAACGGGTCGTCGACGCCGTGTCGCATGCGCCTCTGATTCGCCTCGCGGCGGTCGGCACTGCGACCGCTCGATTGTTGCGCGACGCCACGGGGCGTGACGTGCTCACTCCGACCCATCAGCTCGCTGCCGCACTCGGCAACGATCTGATCGCTGCAGCCGGAGAGCGCCCACAACACTTTCTCTTGGCGCTTGCCGATCAGGCCTCCGACACCCTCGAGACGACGCTGCGTGAAGCAGGCCATGAGGTGGAGCGTGTGACGGCCTACCGGACCGTGCAGCTGACGGCTCCCCCCGATGCCGTCGAGCGCGGCGATGCGTTGCTCTTGGCATCGGGTTCAGCGGTCAGGAGCTGGGTTGACAGCGTCGGGGTCGCAACCCCGCCGGTCGTCGTGGCGATCGGTCCGACCACCGCTAGCGTTGCCGCCGAATTGGGTCTCAAGGTCACGGTGGTGGCGGCCGATCATTCTTTGGCAGGCCTCGTCGAGGCGCTGTGCGCAGCGGTCGCCGAGGCTGACACAATTGAGCGGGCGGATACCGGATCCGTCGACTGACAAATCGCAAACGCCGCCGCGGCGATCGGAAGGAGTGAAGTGATCGACGTTTCACGCCGAGCACGAGGCGCTGTCGTGGTGGCGACCGTGCTCGGAGCGTCGCTGGTGGTCGGCACCAGCGCGTTTAACGTCGATGCGCGCCCAGACATCAGTCTCCAACAGGCCGCAGGGAGTGCCGCCGATGGCGTCGGGGGCACCGGGAGCGCGGCACCGACGGTCTCCGCCGACGGCCGGTATGTCGCCTATCACGGACCGTCTGGAAGCACTCCCGAAACGACCGGCGTATTCGTCCACGATCGTGATCTCGGCGAGGTGACCGAACTCACCGCCGTGCCCGACGGTCTGCGGGCTGGCCACACGATCACCCCGGTGATCTCCGGCGACGGATGCAGCGTTGTTGTCGTCACCGAGATCGCTTTCGACGTTTTTCGCGACGACGACACCGGCGACCGGTGGGACCTCTACCGCAGCCGGCTGCCGCACTGCGACGGGGTGATCGGCGATTGGGAACTGGTGAGCACCGATCCCGACACCGGGTTGGCTCGCGACGATCTCGACCCGGGTGACCGACCGACGATTTCGGCGTCGGGCACGCTGATCGCTTTCACGCACCCGGTCGATCACCTCTTCGATGTCGAGGCACTGCGAGCGGTCTCGGTGGTCGATCTCGAGTTGCTGATCACCGATCCACTGCGTACGCAGCTAGCAGCTGGATTCCCCGTCGTCGCACCGAACACCACCTATACGCACCAAGGGATGGACCAACCCGCACTCAGCGGTGATGGTCGGTACCTCGCCTTCCGCTCTGACGCCACGTCTGCCGACGCCGTCGCTGGTTGGGGTACGGGACAGGTCGCCGGTGGGCCGGCCAGCCCGCAGGTGTTCATTTGGGACCGCAACGAGCCGGATCCCTTCGCGGCGGTGCGCCTCGTGTCGAAACTCCCTGACGGCTCGCCGACGACTGCTGGCGCAGGTTCCCCTGTGCTGTCGAGGACCGGTGCTGCGGTCGCATTCACTTCTGCTGACCCCGTGCTGGTTCCCGCCGAGTTCGTGGTGTGCGACGGCGCCTGCCCGACCCAGGTCTTCCACTACGACCGCGACATCGACGGCAACGGCCGACTCGACGAACCCGATCGGACTGCCCTCACGATGTTGAGCGCCGTCGCCCGCGACGACGGTGTGCTCGTCGCCGGCGCGGCGCCGTCTTCCCAACCGGCGATCAGCGCCGACGGACACCTCGTCGCATTCGTCACGAAGGCCACCAACTTGCAGTTGATCCGTGCGGCGGGTGGTGGCGAGGCGACCGACGGTGACTTGCTCGTGGCCGACGCCGCCAGCGGTGCCCTGCGCCGTGTGACGGTGTCGAATGATGGTGTCCGACCGGCGCTCGGCGCGCATTCGTCACCAGCGGTGAGCGAGACCGGACGGTCGATCGTGTTCGACACCTTGGCGGCAAGCGATCTCCTCGGCGATTCGGTTCCCGGTGATGACGTCGGCGGGCGCCGCGTCGTTTCGGTGTCGACGCCTCCTCGGCTGTCGCTGGCCGACGCCGACTTGGGCACGACCGTGGTCGGTTTGGAGAGCGACGAGTGGTACGTCGCGGTGATCAACGAAGGTCCGTCGTCGTTCAATCCTTTCCTCGTCGAGGTCAGCGACTCGCGGTTCCGCATCAACCGCGACGACAGCACCTGTACCGCGGCACTGTCGGTGCCCCCCGGTGGCGATTGCACCGTGTTGGTCACGTTCGTGCCCACTACGCCCGGTGTGGTGTCGGCGGAACTGACCGTCGCCGAGGGAGGATTCGGAGCGGTGTCAGTGACGTCGACGATCAGCGGTCGCGGTGGCGAGCCGGCTCTGCTCGCCGATCCGGCTGGCGCCGACCTGGGATCCGCAGTGGTCGGTGCGCCGAGTGCGGAGTTCCTCGTCGACATCGAGAACATCGGTATCGCGCCGACCACGGTCGCCGACGTACGCATTGGCGGGGCCCACGTCGACGACTTTGCGGTCACGACGAACAACTGTGCCGATCGTGCCCTCAACCCGCGTGCCACCTGCTCGATCGGGATCACGTTCACCCCAACCGCCGACAGTCGACGCACCGCCTTGGTCGACGTGGCCACCGCCGCTGGACAGTTCACGTCGATCGTGCTCGCCGGTGACGGCCAGTTCGTTCCTGAGGTTTTGTTCTTCACCGAGGAGGTCGACGCCGGTGGGGAGCTGCTCGCAGTCGGTACTGGATATCCGCCGAACACCGAGGTCACCGTCACCTTCGGAGACGGACCCGGCGAGTCGGTGACGGGCGTGACCGATGAACTCGGGAACGTGTCCGTCGAGCTTTTGATTCCGCCCGATGAACGTGGCGGCCAGCGGAGCATCGTGGTGCAGGCCGACGACGGCAACATCGCTGCCGCCGACGTCGCGGTCGTCGAACAAGACCAAACGATGATCGGGATGCCCGGTTTCGGGCTCGGCTGAGCATCGAAGGTCCAGCCGTACCGGTCAGGGCTCGATCGTCAAGCCTCCGATGTTCACCGCGTTGGTGCACGTCGATTGCGAGGGGTCACCGATTTCGTCACACCGCACGCTGAAGGTGATGTTGTCGCCGGCCTCGAGGCGGATCGGCGTGATCCGCGGCTCGAACAACTGGCCGCGCACGTTGTCCAATGACCACACGAAACGTGGCTCGCCGTTGACCAACAGCGTCGCCTGTCCGCCATCGTTGAATGGGTTTTCGACGCGCACGTCGGTCATGTCGAACTCCGCTTCCACCGACGTCGATTGATCGTCGGTCTCGGTGAGCGGCGGAGCAACCGCCAGCCGGATGAACGTCGGGACTCCGGTCGTCGTGGTAGCGCCCACGTCGTCGGTGGTGTCGACGTCGCCGGTGGCTTGTTCGTCCGACGGTGTGGTCGTCGTCGGCACCTCGGTGTCGGTTGGAGTGAGTTCGGCGATGCGTTCATCGACCTGTCCTTGGGCGGCGTCGCGAATTTCGGGTCGAACGACCCCGAACCAGGCCGCGACGACCGCGCCGATGAGCACGAGCACGGCGGCGATGCGGCCGACGGTCGTACCCGACACCGTCGGTGGCTGGACAAGCGCCATCGCAGCCGACGCAGGCGCAGCATCTTGTTGTTCGGCCTCGACATCGAAGTCGAGTGTGCGCGTCGTTCGCCGCAGCCGCCCGCCGCGCGCTTTGGCGCGCAGCCGAACCAGGCTGGAACCTCCCGGGGCGACACCAACCGCTGGCGGATCGAACGCACCGTCGACGCGGCGTGTCGGGTCGACGAGATGAAGGCGGCAGCTGGCGAGCGTGTTGCCATGGTTCTCGACCATGAACTCGAAGCTCGCCCGTCGGCGGCCACGCACCACGGGCTGCAGGGCGATCAGGCGGGTGTCAGCGAACGACTCGATCGCCACCGTGAGCTCGGCGACCACGGTCTCGTCGACGTCTGAGGTCGGCAGCACGCGAATGGCGACCACGCTCGGCCCGGCGGCGGTGGTCGGCAGCGCGGGCGGGCTGATCGTGATCTCGACAACCTCCTGCGACCCGCCGAACAGCGTCAGATTGGGCGTGCTCACAGCGACCCAGCTGGCAGTGAGCCCCGCCGGCAAGATGGTGTACGAGTCGGTGGACTCGCCGAGGTTGTGCACGGTGAGCTGGAGCGTGATCGACGCACCGGGATCGATCGACAGTTCGTCGTTGGAGAACCAGGCCTGCACCGACACGGCCGCGAACGCTACTGGGTCGATTGCGGCTGCCAGCGGCAAGGCGGCGCCGGCCCGTCGGTAGGCTCCCCGCCGTGAGTGCGCCTGACCCTGTCGATCGCCTCCGCCGGTTGCGAACCACCCCGGCTGTGCGTGATCTCGTCGCTGACGTCAACCTCAGCACGAATGATCTCGTGGCCCCGCTGTTCGTGCGCGAACAGATCGTCGAGCCGCAACCGATCGAGTCGTTGCCGGGGGTGGTGCAACACACGGTCGACTCAGTGCGCCGCGAGGTCGCCGAGCTCGTCGAACTCGGGCTGCGGGCGGTGGTGCTGTTCGGCGTGCCCGCTGTGAAAGATGCCGTGGGCAGCGGCGCGTACGACCCCGACGGCATCGTCCAGGTGGCGTTGCGGGCCTTGCGCGCCGACCTCGGCGACGAGGTCGTGTTGATCGCCGACCTCTGCGTCGATGAATACACCGACCATGGGCACTGTGGTGTGCTCGACGCACACGGGCGTGTGGACAACGACGCCACCTTGGAGCTCTACGCCCGCGCCGGGGTGGCCCAAGCCGATGCGGGCGCCCACATCGTGGCGCCGAGCGGGATGATGGATGGGCAAGTCGCCGCAATTCGCGAGGCTCTCGACCGTGCCGGGCATCAGAGTCCGGCAATTCTGGCGTACGCCGCGAAATACGCCAGCGCGCTGTACGGGCCGTTTCGCGATGCGGTCGATGTCGAGATCGCCGATGGCGGTGACCGCAGGGGATACCAGCAGGACCCGCGGCGCCGTCGCGAGGCGATGCTCGAGATCACACGCGATCTCGAGCAGGGCGCCGACATGATCATGGTCAAGCCGGCGGTCGCCTATCTCGACATCATCGCTGCCGCCCACGAGCGCTTCGAAGTCCCGCTGGCGGCGTACCACGTGAGCGGTGAGTATGCGATGGTGCACGCCGCCGCCGAGCGGGGATGGATCGATGGTCCGGCGGTGATGGTCGAACAGCTCACAGCGATCAAGCGCGCCGGCGCCGACTTGATTCTGACGTACGCCGCCCGTTCGTTTGCCGAGTCGGTCGGCCGACCGTAGGCTCGTCGCGGCATGCCGTCGAATCACGAGCTGTTCGAGCGCTCGAAGGCGGTCATCCCAGGCGGCGTCAACTCCTCGATTCGTGCGTTCCGCTCCGTGGGCGGCGAACCGTATGTGGTCGAGAGCGCGGCCGGCGCCACGGTGACCGACGTCGAGGGAACGACGTATCTCGATCTCGTCCAGAGCTACGGCGCCGTGATCCTCGGTCATGCCCACCCGGCGATCACCGCTGCAGTCAGCGCCGCAGCGACCGGCGGCACATCGTTCGGGGCGCCGACGCCGGGGGAGATGCATCTCGCTGAGGCCATCGTCGCTCGCGTGCCGAGCTGCGAACGGGTACGGCTGATGAATTCTGGTACCGAAGCGACGAGCACCGCAGTGCGCTTGGCGCGCGGCGTCACCGGTCGCGATCGGCTCGTGACCTTTGCCGGCAACTTCCACGGTGCCACCGATGCACTGCTCGCCGCCGGAGGCAGCGGTGTGGCCACCCTCGGAATCCCGGGGACCGCCGGCGTTCCAGCTGCTGCGGTCTCTGAGACGATGGTCGTGCCGTACAACGAGGTTCCCGAGCTCGACGACAGCGTGGCGGCGGTGATCGTCGAACCGATCGCCGCCAACATGGGCGTCGTTGCCCCAGCAGCCGGCTTTCTCAGTGGATTGCGCGCCGAGTGCGATCGCGTCGGCGCGGTCTTGATCTTCGACGAGGTCATCACCGGATTCCGCATCGGCCATGGTGGGGCGCAGGCCAAGTACGACATCACCCCCGACCTCACCTGCTTCGGCAAGGTGATCGGTGGCGGACTACCGATCGGGGCAGTCGGCGGCCGCGCCGACGTGATGGAACATCTCTCGCCGCTCGGGCCGGTGTTCCACGCCGGCACGCTGGCTGGCAACCCGCTGGCGACTGCGGCGGGGTTGGCCGCGCTCGAGCACCTCGACGACAACGTGTATATCGAGCTGATGGCGCGGGCGCGACATCTGTCGTCGCTCTTGCGCGACGCGTGCGCGTCGGCTGGTTTCGACGCGTCGTTTCCGGTTGTCGGCACGCTGCTCGGCATCACGTGCGGGGTCGACGCACCGGTGACCAACTTCGACCAGGCCAAGACGACCGATGAGGACGCCTATGCCCGGTTCTTTCACGCCATGCTGGCCGAAGGCGTTGCGATGGCACCGGGGGCCTACGAGGCGATCTTCATCGGCGCCGCCCACACCGACGACGTCATCGCCGACCTCGGCGAGCGGGCCGCACGAGCGGCTGCGGTTGCTCGACGGGGCACAGCGCAGAGCTGACGTCGAAGTTCAGCTCAGCGGTGTTCGTCACGGCGTGCATGCGGCGGCAACCGCTGGTGGCACGACGTGGATTCGCTGACCCCAGTCGTGTTAAGCATGCCTATCGTAGAGACGTAGGTGCAGCCCGATGACATTGCCGCGCGGGTGGCGGAAAGGACTGAGTCAATGGCCAGCGTACGCATCGAAACTGACACTCTCGGCGAGGTGGAGGTGCCCGACGAGCACTACTGGGGAGCCCAGACCCAGCGCAGCATCGAGAACTTCGACATCGGAGGACAGACGATGCCGGTTGGCATCGTGCGTGCATTCGCCTACCTGAAGAAGGCCGCTGCGCTGGTGAATGCCGAGCTCACCGAGTTTCCCCTCGACAAGGCCGAGGCGATCGCGGCGGCCTGCGACGAGATCCTCGACGGACGGCTCGATGACGAGTTCCCCCTCGTCGTGTGGCAGACGGGATCGGGCACCCAGAGCAACATGAACGTCAACGAAGTTGTTGCGAACCGCGCGACGGAGTTGCTCGGCGGTGACTTCCGGGCCGAGAAGTTGATCAAGGCAAACGACGACGTCAACAAGAGCCAGAGTTCGAACGATACATTTCCGACCGCGATGCACATCGCTGCCTACGACGCCATCGTCACCCACACGTTGCCCAGCGTCGCGGCGTTGCGCGACACCCTCGCCGCGAAGTCCACAGAGTTCATGGGGATTACCAAGACGGGTCGAACCCACCTGATGGACGCCACGCCGGTCACGCTCGGACAGGAGTTCAGCGGATACGTGATGCAACTCGATCGAGGGATGGAAGCGATCACGGACAGCCTCGTGCGGGTCCGCGAATTGGCACTCGGCGGGACGGCGGTCGGTACCGGCTTGAACGCGCCCGACGGATATGACGTCGCTGTCGCCGAAAAGATCGCCGAACTCACCGGACACCCGTTCATCACCGCTGAGAACAAGTTCGAGAGTCTGAGTGCTCACGATGCGATGGTCGAGATCAGTGGCTCGCTCAAGCGGCTCGCCGTCAGCTTGATGCACATCGCTAATAACGTCCGGATGCTGGCCAGTGGGCCGCGCACCTCGATCGCCGAGATCGTGTTGCCCGCGAACGAGCCCGGCAGCTCGATCATGCCCGGGAAGGTCAATCCGACGCAGTGTGAAGCCGTCACGATGGTGTGCGCCCAGGTCATCGGCAACGACACGACGGTCGCCGTGGCTGGGACGCATGGGCACTATCAGCTCAATGTGTTCAAGCCGGTGATGGCCTACAACGTCCTCCAGAGCGCGCAGTTGATCGGCGATGCCTGCAAAAGCTTCAACGACAACTGTGCCGTCGGCATCGAACCGAATCATGGGCGCATCGGGGAGTTGCTCGACAAGAGCTTGATGTTGGTGACGGCGCTCAATCCGACGATCGGGTACTACAAGGCGGCCGAGATCGCGCAAGCCGCTCATGCGAACGGCACGACGCTGCGCGACGAAGCTGTTGCCCTCGGACACCTGAGCGCCGAGGAGTTCGACGAGATCGTCGTCGCCGACAAGATGGTCGGCTCTACCGACTGAGGCGTTTCGTGGCCTCCCCCGCCTCCATTATCCCCGCCTCCATTATCAAGGTCCGGCGTGCTGCGTCGCTGGCCCTGGCTGCGCCCGACATCAGCCTTGTTGTGTACCAGCCGAATTGGCCGCCGGTATTGGTGTCAGCGTCGTCGTCGCACGCGCCGGCCGGTGAGGTGTGGATACACGCCCGCCCATCGCAGTTCCGCGAGGAGCTGTGTCGACGGCCGGCGGCCCAGCGCCTGTTGATCGGGCCTGCGCTCGGGGTGGCCGATGTCGACGTCCGTATCGAGGTGGTGACAGCTGGACGGACCACCGTGGACGCCGGTGGTGTGTTCACGATCGACTTCGAGGACGGGCACAGTGAGACCGGGTTCGTCGGACCGTCGACGGTGGCGGTGCCGGCCGCCGGACTGTGCTCGACGGATTGTGATCAGCGGTGCCCACGGCGCAGCCCCGAGCTTGCCCCGACGGTCACCAAACCCGATCATGACTTGGGTACGAAAGTGATCACGTGGTCGTACCCGACGTGGCACCTCTTGCTCAGCCACACCGTGCGCGCCGTCGCCTTCGGGAGCATGTTGGCGATGACGGTCGACGAGCTGGTGCAACTGACGGCGTGACGACGGCGTTGCGCCGCCTGGTGCGCTCGACATCGATGCGCTCGTGAGCATGCCGATCGTCTTGACCACCTGCCGGAAGTGGCCAAACCTCTCGATGAGCGATCGTCTGTTGCGAGACGAACTCGTTCGCCGAGGGTGCGACGTGCGGGCACGTCCCTGGAACGATGCGCCGACGTTCGACGACGTCGACGCCGATGCGCATCTTCTCGGCGGCCGCACCCGGGCCACTCGTCGACTTTCCCGCGAGCACGATTCGTTCGTCGTCAAACCGCTGATCGGTGCGAGTGGACACGAGGTCGAACTCGTCAACTCGCGCGATGTCGACGCGGTGCCCGGCCGGCTGGTCGATGAGCACGCGGCGGCGTGATGTGGTTCGTGGGGGTGCGGAGGCAATCGTTGCGCTTGCCGAGGTGCCGGTGTATGCGCGGGTCGGCGTGGTCGAGAGCGCAGTAGGGCCTGCGGTGATAGAGGTCGAACTGAACGAACCTGCGCTCGGACTGCACCTCGATCCAGATGCGCCGGCGCGATTCGCAGACGTCGTGCTCGACGCCGTGAGTACGGTGGCGTCGTGACACAGGCAACCGACCTGGCTGACGAATACTTCGCCTACCGCCAGGCGACCGAGCCACACCGGCTCCTGTACTCGGGCCAACTCGACGGACTGGCCAATTGGGAGGATCTCCGAAGCCCGGCGATCACCGAGCGCCAGGAGTCCTTGCGGCGGTTCGCCGCACGGGCCGACGCTGTCGCACTCGATGCGTCGGACGACGATCGGATCCTGCTGGAGACCGTTGCATTCACGGCCAACGCTGCCGCCAGCGGACTCACGTGGCGCAACGAGCAGACGCACGTGAACCCCGCTTTCGGCGTGCACACTCGTTTGGCGACGTTCCTCGGCAGGTTTGCGCTGAGCACGGCCGCGCACGGCGACGACTATCTCCGCAAACTGGAGCGGTTGCCGACCATGCTCGAGCAGCTGGAAGAGGAGATCACGACGTCGGCGGCCGACGGCAACGTCGCCCTCGCGCGTCATCTTTCGGCGAGCGCTGATGCGGTCGAGGCGTTGGTCGCAGCCGACGAGCAGCCGCTCGCGTCGCAGGCGGCGCCGACGGCACTCAGCCCGGCCGACGCGAATGCGTGGCGTGCCGAGGTCGACCGCATCGTGTCCGACCGCGTGCTTCCGGCCTTGGTCGACTACGGCGCGGCGCTGCGTGAGTTGAGTTCCCGTGGTCGGAGCGACGCGCAGGCGGGCATTTGCCACCTCGCCGGCGGCGACGAGCTGTACGCCGAACTGGTCTGGGCGAGCACCTCGCTCGAACTGACCCCCGAGGAGATCCACGAGATCGGCGTCGACCAGATCGAGCGGCTCGAAGCCGAATACGTCGAAGTCGCTGGCCCGCTCGTCGGCGCCACCGACATCTCCGACATCTACGCCCACCTCCGCGACGACGGCTCGATGAAGTACGAGTCGGGCGACGACATCGTCCGCGACGCTGCGGCGGCGCTCGATCGGGCGCGCGCCGCCGCGCCGGGATGGTTCTCGTCGATACCCGTGTCGGACTGTCTGGCCAACAAAGTGCCGACTGGGCCGCTGGCTTTCTACTCCGCACCTGACCCGGACACCGGCAAGCCGGCGAACTTCTTCTTCAACACTGCCGATCCGTCGGCCTGGTCGACCTACCAGCTCGAAGCGGTGACGTTCCACGAGTCGATCCCGGGCCATCACCTACAAATCGGCGGCTTTCGCGAATCGACCACACTCCATCCGGTGCAGACGCAGTTCGGTATCACGGCGTACCTCGAAGGATGGGGGCTGTACACCGAACGGCTGGCCGACGAGATGGGCCTGTACAGCAGCGAGTTGTCGCGCGTCGGCATGTTGTCCGCCGACTCGATGCGCGCCTGTCGACTCGTGGTCGACACCGGGATGCACGCACTGGGGTGGTCCCGAGCAGAGGCAATCGATTACGTCGAGAGGCATTCGCCTCTGAGCTCGACGCAGATCGAGGGCGAGATCGATCGGTACATCGGGATGCCCGGTCAGGCGTTGTCGTACATGATCGGTCGTCTCGAGATCGACTCGATCCGGGCCGCGGCAGAAGCGTCGGACTCCTTCGAGATCGCCGCCTTTCACGATCAGGTGCTCGGCTACGGCATGGTGCCGCTGCCGACGCTGCGGCGCATCGTGGCGGCCTGAGATCGCCGCCGAACCTCGTGGGCCCGCCGAACTCAGCGACCGCCGGGCCCTGACCAATCGCTACCAATCCGTGAGGGAACCGGTCCTGGTCTGCCTGCGCCGGCGCGCCTCGATACCGTGTCGGCGTGCGTCCGCTGTTCACCCTGCGGTTCATCGCCGCTGTCGCAGCGCTGATCGGGCTGGTCCTCTTCGTCAATACGGTGATCGTCGACGAGCAATCGCTCGAAGCCGTTGTTGACCCCGACCCCGTGGAGCGGCGCATCGACCTGATCGCACCGGTGTTCTCGACACAGCGTTCCGCCGACTTCGAGATGGATCGACGTGGCGTGTCCAGCGGATTCATCGACCTCGTGCTCGATGGTGGACGCACTGTGCGGGCTGCGCCAGGGACCCTCGGGGAGATCACCTGCGAAGAGGTCGACGCGATCAATCGATGCGCGCTGTTCGCCGACTTGCTCGGCGACGCAGTGGTCTGGTTCGCGCTCGTGCCGCAGGCGGCGCGGTCGACCGCCGAGCTGCCGCCGGTCGAAGACCTCCAGGACGGGTACGCCGTGCTCGACAACGGCTGGCAGATCCGTTACCCGCCGGTGATCGAGCGCGAGTGCGGCTCGCTCGACATCCCATCGTTCACCGACTTCCTACGGAACTACCGCGAAGGCAGCACGACGGTGGTCGATCTCGCGACCCAGGAGGTCGTGGCCGTGCGCTGCGCGCCGTAGTCGGTCCTCAGCCGAGTAGTGCGTGCGCGGCTGCGAGGCCGCTGTTGTGTGCACCCTCCACTTTCGGTCCGGCGAACGCGTCTCCGGCGAGCACGATGCGCCCGTCGAGTGTGGTCCAACACGGCTCGGGCCAGACCCGTTGGGGCGTTGCGAAGCGCCACTTCTTGACCTGCCGCTCGACGATCTCGGCCTCGCCGACGAACGGGGCGGCGAGCGCCTCGAGGCCGATGGCCAACGCCTCGATGTCGTCGTCCCAATGCGCGAGCGACCACTCCGGGGCGGCGTGGAGCGTGAGCGCTGGAACCTCGCTCACGCCTTTGCGTTGATTGTCGGCGACGAAGGCTACGTCGTCGCTCGGTGCCTGGCGCGCGCCGACCGACCCGAGGTCGGCCGGACGGTCGAGGACCGCGAGCAACGCGATCGTGCGGTCGTAGTCAGCGTGGAACACGTCGCGATCGATCTCGATCGGTGCGTCGGCCATCAGCGAGAACGCTTGGGGGAGCGGGGTGGTCACGACCACCGCATCGCCGGCGATCACGGTGGCGTCGTCGAGGACAACGTCGCAACCACCTTCGCTCGGACGCACGGCGAAGGCCATCACGGGACAGCGCACGTCGAGCCCGGTCGCCAGATCTTTGGCCAGGCTGTTCATGCCGCCAGGTGCCGCGTAGCGGGGGTGTCCGTCGTCGCCGGCGAACCCGTGCGTCCACACCTCGACGAGACCGCGCTCGACCCAGTCGTCGACCTGCGCCTGGAACGCGGGTGTGCGCACCGTGAAGAACTGCGCTCCGTGATCGAATGTCGCGCCGCCGATGCGTCGCGTCGCCAGACGGCCGCCGACCGAGCGGCCCTTGTCGACGATGATCACCGTTGCCCCGGCGTCGACGAGTCGGCGTCCCGCAACGAGCCCGGACACACCGGCGCCGATGATCGTGATGCGCATCAGCTGGCCGCCGCCTCGCCGACCGATCGCTCGTGCCACGCCGCTTCGGCGCGACCGAGGAAGTCGAGCAGCACCATGTTGAACGTGGCGGCGTGTTCGACCATGAATCCGTGCGCGGCGCCGCTGATGACGACGAGTTCGGCCGTCGGGATACGTTCGGCGAGTTCCTCACTGTCGCCGCGCGGCGTCAAGATGTCTTGGTTGCCGACGAGGACGAGCGTCGGCACGTCGATGGTGTCGAGCTCATCGACGAGGTCGCCGTACTCGGTCGTGGCATCGAGGATGGCGTCGACCTGTGCAGCGAACGCGTGGGCCGGCCGGCCGAGGGCGAATGGCCCGAGCCACCCGATCGCTGGAAGGAGACGGCGGAACGAACGCGGGCCGATCACCCACCGTGCGGCGTCGTGGCCCATCGCCCCGATCCCTCGCTCGAGGGCAGCATCGCGCCAGCTGCTGAGCAACTCCTCGCGCCACGGCAAGTTGCGCGCTGCGGTGCACGCGAGTGTCAGCGAGCGCACCCGGGACCGATGCTTGATGGCGACGATCTGGCTGATCGCGCCGCCCATCGATGCACCCACCACGTGAGCGCAGTCGATGCCCAAGTCGTCGAGGACGGCGACGGCATCATCGGCCATTTGTTCGAGGTGGTAGCGCCCGTGTGGTTTGTCGCTCCGGCCCGCACCCCGGTTGTCGACGGCCACCGCCCGATAGCGCGGGGCAGTGGCCAGACGCTGCAGGTTCCAACCGTTGCGGTCGGCCCCGAGTCCCTGGATGAACAACACCGGCGGACCAGACCGACGCCCGGTGACCTCGTAGTGGATGCGCACATCGTCGGCGGCTCGGATGAATGGCATCAGTTGCCTCCAGACACGCCGAACGGCAGCCAGTCGAGCGTCGTGCCAGTAGCGATGTCGCCGAGTTCATCGAGCATCGTGGTGATGTCGTTGCGCACGCGATCTGCGAGTTCGAGTTCGGCCAACGGTCCCCGACGAGTTGCGCGTACGCGGCTCGGCGCTCCGACCTCGACTCGGGCGTCGCGCGTCATCGGACTGCTGACCACCGCTGCCGGATAGACGCTGGTTCTCGTGGCGACCGCAGCGCCGATGAGCGAACGGTCGACCGTACCGACGCGCCGCCCTCCATTCGCAGCGGCCGCCGACATCACCACCAGCTGGCCGTTGGCGAGTGCGCCGGCGACCTCCTCGGGCTCGGCCAGCAGCGCTCCGAGTCGCTGGGCGAGCGCACCGATCGGCCCCCCGTCGGGACGGCCGACGTACCGCACTGGCCTGTCGGTGGCGTCGCTGACGGCGAATGATGCGAGCACTGTCGACTGGGCGAGCGGCCGGGCGTTGATACAGATCAGCGCGCCCTTCCGTTTCGGTAGTTGCTGATCGCCACCAACGGTGACGTTCCACCGCAGATGCGTGAGTGCCACCATCATGCGTGCCAGATCGGGATCCCGGCCCCAATCGTCGACCACTCCGCGGGGTTCTTCGGAGAGTCGAGCGACCGACGACCCAATCGACGCCGCTGTGCGGGCGAGTGCGTCGCCTGCGGGACCGGCCCTCGTAGCGAGCGGGAGCCGGACCACGCGACCCATCGAGTCACTCATGCTGCGGGCGCCCTCGCTGGTTGGCGGATCACGGTCGGCCAGCGGTAGAGCCGGTCGATCACGGTGCGCGTGTCGGACTGGGGCACGAGTCCGAGCAATGGCTTCATTGCCGAATTGTCTGCGAGCCGGCCGCGCTGCAAGGTTTCGAGCACGTGATCGGGGATCGGAGCCCCGAGCAGGTAACTCGCGGCGCGAGCAGCAGCCCACGGAGGGCCGGCGATCGGGACCGGGAGGCGATTGCCTCGCCGGCTGGCTTGGAGCGCGGTGATGGCCCCAGAGGCGACCACGTTCACCGGTCGGTCGAGCCCGACTCGCGCCGCCGCCACGATGGCGCATGCAGCATCGGTGTCTTCGATCACGGCGAATGCCGGGTCGGTCAGCGCACTGAATGGCACGGCGGGCAGACGCAGCAGCCGGCCGAGCGGCGACGGGACATGCGGACCGATCACGGGTGCCAGCCGGAGGGTGCCGACGTTGACGCCCACTCGTTCAGCGACCCGTGTCGCTGTCTGTTCGATCTCTGCGACGGTTCGGCCCCACTCGCTGGTCGGCTGGGTCGTCGCTCGCTCGGTCGGTCGTGTGAGTGCTCCCGCTCCGCGTCCGTAGATCTCGATGCCACTGCGCACGACGATGTGTTCGAGCGCCGGGCATTCGGCCGCGGCGCCGATGATCGAGGTGGCCGCCATGTCGGTGAGCAGCGCGGCCTGCCGCGGTGTCGCGCGGGCGTTCGGTTCCCAGACGCCGACATGCACGAGCACGTGAGGGTCGAAGTCGACGATCGTCGACACGATGTGGTCATGGTCGTCGGGGTGGATACGGTGGTAGGTGGTACGTATCAGCCGCCGTCGTGGTGGGTCGACGTCAATTCCGACGAGCTCCCCGACCCAGTCCTCGGCCTCCAGCATGGTGGCGACGAGCGTTCCGAGTTCACCGCCGACGCCGCTCACGAAGACCCGCCGACCCGACATGTTCGTTCACCGTAATCGCACCCGTCGCGAACTGATCGCTTCAGCGATGGGTCTCGTTGCAGCCGGAGCCGCCGGTGCGTACCACTTGACGCGGCGATCGAGCAGTGCCGTCGGCGCCCCCGCTGACGGCCCCCTGCTCGATCCAGAGTCGTCGACGACAACCCCGGCGACGATCGATGTCGTCGACCGTGGCGGCACGTTGCAAGATCCGGCGTCGGCACTCGAACCCGCCCGGCGGGTGCGGCTCGATCGCCGGATCGGGTTTCCGGTCGAGCTGAGCACCGACATCATTCTCACCGACAGTTTCGGAGACGCCAGGGGTAGCCGGCGGCACGAGGGAGTCGACATCTGGCGCCGCGATCGCGCTCCTGGTCACCCGCTCGTGGCCTGTGTCGACGGCGTATTGGTCGAGCAAGTGCGCGACGGCGATCCGGAGTCGTACAACCAGGGCAATTCGTGGGTGTTGCAAGCTGCCGATGGGTACGCCTTCCGGTACCACCATCTGGATGAGTTTGCGCCGGGTCTCGATGTCGGCAGCATCGTCAAGCTCGGCGACGTGATCGGCACCATGGGTGCCACCGGCAATACGAACGCGCCGCATCTCCATTTCGAGGTGCGCCCGACTGGGCCGATCGGGACGCCGGTCGACCCGATCGACTATCTCGTGCCGGCACCGACTGAGGTCGCCGTTTTCTGACGGCGATTTCCTGAATCGTCACCCGCTCCGCGGTGTGCATCGTTATTGCAGTCGCGTTACGATCGAAGCGTCCTGCTGCGCGAAAACCGTCAAGGATCCATCTGCCCCGACCGATGGATCAGGTGCGGCGAGATCCTCCGCCACATCGACCATCCCTCGACATGTCCCGTTCCGACCCCAGCCCCGATGGGCCTGAGCACGTCGACACCGCCGAGCGGTGTACGGACCCCGCTCGCCGCCGATTGATTCTGGGAGCTGCTGGCGGCACGCTGCTCGGCGCATTCGGCCTGACCCGCCTCGGGGCGGTCATGGCCGACGAACAGCCGGTGCTTGACACCCTCACCAACGCCGGCTCGGCGTCACGACAGGCCACTCGACTGGGGTCGGTCAGCGATCGCGCGCCCGAGGAGTTCCTCGATGTCCCCGAGGGCATGATCATGTTCCCGGTGCTGGCGGCCTCGGACTGTTTCGTGCTCGACAACTTCGGTGATGCCCGCGGGTGCTGCCGGCTGCACGTCGGCGTCGACATCATGGGCTCGGAGAACCAACCGGTCTTTGCCGTCACCGATGGTGTGCTCGCGCAGAAGTACACCAACACCGGCACCGCCGGCTGGGGCTGGAAGATCGAGAATGAAGCCGGCGACGTGGTCACCAAGTACTTCCACCTCACAGAGGACCTCCGTGGTTTGGAGATCGGCGACACCGTGCGCCGCGGTGACGTGATCGGATACGTCGGCGACTCGGGGACGACGGTGGGCAACTTCCACCTGCACTTCGAATACCGACCGAACAACGTGCCGGTCGACCCGTTGCCGCTGCTCGCCGTCCCCGACGACGCCTGTGGGATCTCGAACCCGCTGCGCTCCTGACCGAGCGTCGCGAGCGGAACCTTCTCGCCCCAAAGGGCGCCTGCGCTCCGGTTTGGGGTGATCTCGTGCCGGTAACCGACACGGTGACGCCCCAAAGGTGAGTGTTGGCGGTACGACGCTGCGTTAGTGCAGCTCGTGGGCCCGCATGATCAGCTCGCGGGCGAAGGGATCGAGTTGTCGGCCGGCGATGCGCTCGGTGACTTGGATCGCGTGAGTGGGGTCGTCGACCAGACCGGACCAGCGGATGTAGCCGCCCATCACGCCGATGATGCGGTCGCCCACCTCGTCGCCGTGGACGACGACGCGGACGTTGCGATTGAGCAGTTCGCGCAGCTCGGGGTAGAGCGCGGTGAGATACTGATCGACCCCGTCGTCGTTGAACGGGCGGTGGCGTGCCGGCAACTGCAACTCGTCATAGTTGTGCAAGTTGTGCGGCGCCTGGATGATCGAGACCACGCAGCCGAAGCCGTTCTCGCGCAGCCAGATGATCTCCTCTTGGCGGCGCACACGGCGATGACTCTCGCCGACGCCGCCGGGACGCTCACAGATCGCCAGTTTGTCCTTCAGAATCCAGGTGAAATGGCGAGGGGTGATGCCGAGTGCCCATTTGCCACGTAGGCGCGATGGCATCAGCGGTGCAGCTTCTGAGAGGACGGCCGGGGGTTCACCACGGTCGGCACGGCGATCGACATAGCGGTCGACCACGCTACCGGCACAGGCGGCGTCGCCGCTTGTCGACGCCGGTGTTAGCGGTGGATTGCCGTCCAGTCAGGCCAGCACGGTGAGTCGACCGGCCCGACGCTCGACTCGGCGGCCGCCGACCTCGCATGCACGGTGTTGTCCGGCCGCCACCTGGAGCACCCGCTCGACCGCGGCGGCATCGGGTGGATAGCCGTCGTAGCGCAGCCAGCGCCGAATCGCCCGGCGGCTGAGCGGGAGTGGCGCGGTGCTCAGCGCTGTGGCGTCAGTCGGGTCGATCGCCATCGACATCTCCTCGAGGAGGTCGTCGTCGGCGCGGCTCGTGTCGGCGGTGCGCGTGAGCAGTCCCACCACGTCGCGCGCAGCGATGTCATTCGCCAAGGGAAGCAGTTCGTGCCGCACCCGGTTCCGACGAAACCTCGGGTCGTTGTTGGTCGGGTCGTCGATCGGGGCGATCCCGAGTCTGCGGCACAGTGCGGTGGTTTCGGCGCGCCGCAACGCCAACATTGGGCGGCTCGCCGAGGCTCGGATTCCCGCCAGCCCGCGAATTCCCGTGCCGCGCAGGAGTGCCAACAGCAAGGTCTCGGCCTGGTCGTCTGCTGTGTGTGCTGTCAGCGCACCCTTCGGGAGCAGCGCATAGCGGGCCGTACGGGCCCGCGCTTCCAGATTCGGACCGGCCTGGATGTCAGCGCGTTCCACGGAGCAATCGATGCCGAGCGACGCAGCCAGTGCCACGGCACGATCCGCATCGAGGGCCGAGCGATCGTGCACCCCGTGATCGACGTGACACGCAGTGACGCGGAGCTGCGCGTGTTGGGCGAGCACCAACATCGCCGTCGAGTCGGCGCCGCCCGAATAGGCGCACACGACGGACGAACCGGCGGGTGGGAAACTGCAGCGAGCAGCGAGCGCGTCGAGTTCGGTGGACGAGTGTGTCAGAGGTGTCGGCGGCAGCGCCGCCTGCTCAGAGGTCGAGTTGGCGTTCCTGTCGTCCATGCGGGTAGCGCTGCGACGACACGCTCTTCAGGTAGGCGAAGCCGAGCCCAGCGACGACAGCCACGGCAACGAGGACCAACACGACGCCGATCCAGAAGTGCCAAACGTTCGCGAGCATGCTGAAAGGCTAGTTGGCGGACGATGCCAAGTGCAGATCGACCGCCCAGCTGCGCCGGGCGGCGGCGCTCCCGCCGGGCGGTGTTGCGCCTCGGCGACCGGCCGTTGGAGTTAGCCGATCTTGCCGTCGCCGTCGATATCGGTGTTGAAGCAGCGCTCGATGCGCGCCAAAAGGTCCGGCGGCATCTCGTCGTTGTGGCACTTTTCGGCAACGACCACGCGTAGCTCGGCATGGAAGTCGAATGCGCCGAGGCAGTCCATGCATCCATCGAGGTGGTGGCGGATGGAGGCGTGCGTTTCGACGGTCAGCTCGCCGTCGAGGAATCGGTCGAGTTCGCGGATCGTCTCGACGCAGTCGGCGACCTCGGTCGCATTGGCGGTATCGGGCTGCTGTTCGCTCATGGTGTCGTGCTGGTCGCTTTGCCTTCGGTTTCGGCCGCAGCGGGACCGAGGCCACGCTCGACGGCATAATTATGCAACGCCTTCTGCATTTGTTTTCTTCCCCGATGGAGACGCGACATCACGGTGCCGATCGGAATGTCGAGCATGTCGGCGATCTCCTTGTACGAAAACCCCTCGACATCGGCCAGCACTACAGGGAGCCGGAAGTTGTCGGGGAGCGACTCCAACGCGTCTTTGACCTCGGTATCGGGCAGCAGCGTCATCAACGACTCCTCGGCTGAGCGCCCGATTGCCGGTCCGGCGAGCGTGTCGATCCGTTTGTACAGGTACAGATCCTCGACGTCGTCGAGGTCGGACTCGTCGGGGCGTCGTTGCTTGGCTCGATAGGTGTTGATGTAGGTGTTGGTGAGGATCCGGAAGAGCCAGGCCCGCAGGTTGGTGCCCTCGGTGAAGGTGTGGAAGCTGCGGTACCCCTTGAGGTAGGTCTCTTGCACGAGGTCTTCGGCGTCGGCGCGGTTGCGCGTCATCCGCAGTGCAGCCGAATACAGCTGTGGGGCGTACTCCATTGCCTGAGCGGCGAATTCCGCGCGATCGGCCATCGGGGTGCCCTGTGCCGCTCAGTCCAGCTCGCCGACGACTCGATCGACCGAATCGACGAAGCGATCGAGGAGGTCGGCCAGCTGGTCGCGGTCGGACTCGTCGAACTCGGCGAGAATGCGCGCCATGGCGCGACCCCGCCGGCTGGCCGCTGCTGCGTGGCGCGCTCGACCGTTCCCGGTGATCTTGACAACGACGACCCGCCCGTCCTCGGGCGATGGCGCCCGCTCGGCGAGCCCGGCGGTAACCAGGCGGTCGACCGTTCGTGTCGCGCATGAGGCATCGATACGCAGACGGCCGGCCAGCTCGCGCATCTGACGGTCGCGACGCACGAGTAGGTCGAGGGCATCCATCTGGCCCTGCTCGAGCGGGTGGTCGCCGAAGATGTATCCGCGCAGTGCATGGGCCGATGCGCCCCGCCGCAGTTCGATCCACGCCCTCCCGATTCGCCGGGCGCGCTCGCGATCATCGGCGTCGGTGAGATCGACGCGGTGTTGGACGCTTGCAGTTCCGCTCATGACTCGTTTGTACGCTAGCGACCGATGGCAGGCGTCGACGGTGTGGAGCTCTCCGTGCGGGCCGGCTTGACGAGCGGGGAGGTCGCAGAGCGCATCGCCCGAGGCCAGGTCAACCAGGTCGACGAACGCAGCTCGCGCACCCTGTCGGAGATCATCCGCAGCAACGTCCTGACCCGGTTCAACGCAATCATCGCCGCGTTGGCGTTCGTCGTGCTGATCGTTGGTGATCCGCGCGACGTCTTGTTCGCCTTCGTGATGATCTCCAACGCCGTCATCGGCACCGTGCAGGAACTGCGGTCGAAAGCGACACTCGATCGGTTGTCGCTGGTGGTGGCACCGCAATTGACCGTGCGACGCGACGGGGCCGACACCATCATCGGACCCGCCGAGGTCGTCCTCGACGACATCATCGTGATCGGGCCGGGTGACCAGATCGTGGTCGATGGAGTCATCGTCGACGACGACGAGCTGACGATCGACGAGTCGTTGCTCACCGGAGAAGCCGATCCGGTGGCCAAAAACATCGGCGACGGGGCGCTGTCGGGGAGTTTTGTCGTTGCCGGCGGCGGCGTGATGCGGGCGACGGCGGTCGGCGATGACGCCTACGCCGCCAAGTTGGCCCGCGACGCACGCGCCTTCCGTCGCCCGCGAACCGAACTCGAACGCGGGATCGACGGGATTCTGCGAGTCATCACGTGGTTGCTGGTCCCCGCCGCGCTGTTCTTGTTCCTCGGCCAGCGGTACGGCGAGGGAAACACGTTGCGCGAGGCGTTGCTCGGCACCGCGACGGGGCTGGTAGCGCTCGTCCCCCAGGGACTCGTGCTGCTGCTCAGCATGGCGCAAGCGGTCGCAGTGATTCGACTGGGTCGCGCCGGCGTGCTCGTGCAGCGCCTCGAGGCAGTCGAGACACTTGCTCGGGTCACGCTTTTGGCAACCGACAAGACCGGCACGTTGACGACGGGTGCGGTGCGCCTCGACCACACGATCCCGCTCGACTCCGATGCCCCGATCGACGACGCGCTCGGCGCACTGGCCGCCGCCGACGAGCATCCCGACGCCACGATCGCCGCGATCGCCGCGGCGTACCCCAGGGACCCCGGCTGGATGGTCGAGGGGCGAGTGCCATTCGCCTCGCGCTACAAGTTCAGCGCGATCGGTACGCCCCAGGCGCCGGCTGCGGCGTGGTATATCGGCGCCCCCGAGGTGCTGTTGACGGCCGACGACGCTTCGCTCCGGGATGCGCAGGCCGCTGCCGAACGGGGTATGAGGGTGCTCGTTGCTGCCTGCGCCGACGAGCTCGCCGAGCCGGGTGTGTTGCCCGCCGGGCTGCGCCCGATCGCGCTGGTCGTGTGCGCCGACGAGATCCGTTCCGATGCCCGCGAGACCGTCGAGTATTTCACCGCCGAGCGGGTGGCGGTCAAGGTGATCTCGGGCGACAACCCGCGCACCGTGGCTGCGATCGCTCAGCGATCCGCCGTGCCGGACGCCGAGAAGTGGATCGATGGTCGAGACCTACCGATGGTCGACATCGACAGTTCCGATGCGAATGAAGACGAGTTGTCCCGAGAGATCACCGACCACGCCGTGTTCGGCCGAGTCACTCCTGAGGTGAAGCGAGCCTTCGTCCGATCGTCACAACGCCATGGCGAGGTCGTGGCGATGACCGGCGACGGGGTCAACGACACGCTGGCTCTGAAAGACGCCGACCTGGGGATTGCCATGGGCGCCGGAACGTCGGCAGCCAAGTCGGTTGCCGAGCTCGTGCTGCTCGATAATCGGTTCGCCACGCTCCCCGGTGTGGTCGCCGAAGGTCGTCGGGTGATCGCCAACATCAATCGCGTCGCGCGGTTGTTCGTGACCAAGACGGTGTGGGCAGCAACCTTTGCGATCATCGTCGGCGTGGCCACCACGTCGTATCCGATCCTGCCTCGTCAACTGACGGTCGTCGATGCGATCACGATTGGGATTCCCGGTTTCATCTTGAGTTTCGAGCCGAGCCACGAACCTGCACGGTCGGGTTTCATTCGACGGGTGCTGCGATTCGGCGTTCCCGTCGGACTGGTCGTCGGCGTCGTCACGATGGCCGGTTTCGCCGTCGTGCGTTCGTCGTGGATCGGGGCCGACCGCGACGCGGCTCAGAGTGCCGCGACGTTGCTGTTGACCATTCTCGGCCTCGTCGCCCTCGAAGAGCTGATCCAGCCGCTCGATCGCTACCGCTCCGTTCTGCTCGCCGTTCTTGTGGTGATGACGGTCGGCGCATTTGCCATCGGGCCGATCGCTGAGTTCTTCTTGCTCGAGATCCCGAGCGCGGAGGTGTCCGCAGTGATCGCCGGCGCGGCGGCGATCGGCGCGCTCGGCATCGTTCTCGGGGCGCGCCGAGCTGGAGCGCTGTTCGACCGGTTCGACGACCGGTTCTCACGACTCGCAGCTCGCGGACTCGAGTAGTCGGCATGGTGGTCACGGCGTGTTCGTGTGATTTCGACGTCGGCACCCGTTCGGGCGCGGGCAGTACCTCGAGTTTGCGCCCGAGTGATGCGCCCGACAGTTCGAGCGTTCGGACGCTCCAGAATCGTTCCGGGTGGTACCAGTTCAGCGGGCGACGCTCGTCGAGCCGTCCCATCGCTTCGTCGACCATGGCCACCGCCTCGGCGCAGTACAAGTGCTCGGTCGGCGCAGGGCGGCCGAGTCGTCCGAGCAGCAACGCCCGCCCTGCCTCCCGCGGGCTGGGAGACGCGTTCCCGTCGTAGCGTTCGATGGCCAAGAGCGCGGCGTCGAGTTGGGCCTCGTCGATGTCGATCCGTCGCGTGAATGCCTCGTAGTCGCCGTCGACCATCTCGATACGCACGGCGTCGTCCAGACGGTGCAGTTGGCTGACTCCGTGGAAGTCGCTGCTTCACACGTCGGGCGCGATCGCCTGGATCTCTGCGTGCCAGAGGAGTGGTGGGAGGTCCACGATCACGACCGCCATTGCCACGTGATCGAATCGGGAGTCGAGCATCAAGCGAATTCGGTGCGACAACTGCGAGTGGCCTTCGAAACAACCAGATGTCGCCGGTCCGGGCCGTGGCTGCCGACTCCGTGTAGCTGATCGATCGGGGCGTGCATGCGCCTTGCGCGCAGGCCCACGCGCGCATGTCGCCCCGTGAAGGCGGCCGCGCAGGCGAAACGTCGGGGGAGTGACCGCGCCGGACACGCCTCAGGTCGGCGTGGCAAACAGTGCGCCGGCCTCGCGCCAGCCCGCATTGTCGGCGACGATCAACAGCTCGTCACCGGAGTGCAGCACCGTGCCGCCCTCGGGTATGAACGAGTCGCCGGCGCGGCGTACGAGCACGATCAGCATCCCGGCCGGCAGGCCGAGGCTGACGATCGACGCGTCTGCCGCCGGGCAGCCGGCGTGCAGTCGCACCTCGTGGAGGTCGGGTCCTTCGACTCCAGCGATGGACGCGTCGAATGTCGTCGTTGATGTCGCCGGCTCGACCGCCACGATGTTCAGGCGCCGTGCCACCCACGGAATCGTGGTTCCTTTCAACAACACCGACGTCAGCACCACGAAGAACACCACGTTGAACACGACGTCGCCGCCGACGATGCCCTCATTGACCGGAAACGTGGCGAGGATGATCGGCGTTGCGCCGCGCAACCCGACCCACGACACGAAGGCCATCTCGCGCCACGAGAAACGAAACGGCAGCAGCGATGCGAACACGGCGATCGGTCGGGCGACGAAGATCAGGAGCAGCGCGACGACGATCGAATCGCCTGCGACCGACCGTAGATCGCTCGGGAACACGAGCAGGCCGAGTACGACGAACATCGAGATCTGGAACAGCCAGGCCAACGAGTCGTGGAACCGCAGCAGCGATCGGCGATGGAGGAAGTTGAGATCAGCCAGGGTCACGCCGGCCACGTATGTCGCGAGGAAGCCGCTTCCGCCGACGAAGGTCAGGCCTTCGTAGAGCAACAACACGAACGCAAACGTGACCACCGGGTAGAGCCCGTCGAAATCGAGTCGGAGTCGGTTGATCACGAGCACGAGCCCGCGAGCCGCCAAGTATCCGCCGATGGCGCCCAGCCCCATTTGCACGATGAACGAACCGCCGAGCAGGAACGGGTTCGGATTGTCGCTCGTGATCAGCGTGATGATGCTCACGGTCAGGAAGACCGCCATCGGATCGTTGCTTCCGGACTCGAGTTCGAGCAGCGACTTGAGGCGACGAGGGAGTGGGACTCCGCGCGACCCGAGAATCGAAAAGACCGCCGCGGCGTCGGTCGAGGCGATCACCGCGCCGAGCAGCATCGCCTCGGCCAGGTCGAGCGGAAGGATCAGCGTCGCCAGCCCGCCGAGTGTGAGCGCGCTGATCAATACGCCGACGCTGGCTAGGGTCAAACCAGGCGCGAGCACCGGCCGGATCTGTTTGAACTTCGTGTCGAGCCCGCCGCTGAACAAGATGAACGCCAGCGCGATGGTGCCGAACTCGGCGGCGATGTCGAAGTTGTCGAACTCGATGTCGAAGACGCCCTCCGACCCGGCGACCATCCCGAGCCCGAGGAACAACAGTAGGCCGGGCACGCCGAGCTTGGCCGAGGTCTTCGACAGCAGCACGCCGCCGGCCAACAACAGGGCAGTCGCCAGGATCAAAGGATTGCCATCCACGCCGCCGCTCATGCTCCCACATCTCCCGAAATCCCGGGGATTCCGTGCGATTTCCGCACGTCTCTGCGAACAGAACGGGTCGTCGACGGCCTTGCGGTCCCCGTGCTGGTCCTGGCGATGTCGGTGATCGTCGCCGACCAGGCGACGCACGCATGGGACCTCGCCGTTGCCAACGGGGCAGGCGGCTCGACCAAGCGATGCACTTGCCGCGTTCTCCCTCGGGGTGTGGGAGCAGCTCGCCCCACCGGAGCGTCGTGAGCCGAGGAGTGCGATCGACGTTGCCGCCGGCGCGTCGAACGTCGACCGGCTTGCCGGCTGCACGGGCCGCCAGCCGTAGCGCTTGGATATCAGTACGAGCCTGGCGTTCGGGCCACGCAAGAATCGGACCATGCCCGAGGACCGCTACGACGCTCGGATCGCTGCCGCGTACGACGCGTGGATGGCCGACCAGTTTCGTCCCGAAGTCGTATCGGCCACCGTCGACTTCCTTTCGGAATACGCCGACGACGGACGTGCATTGGAGTTCGCCGTCGGCACCGGGCGAATCGCCCTTCCGTTGAGTCGGCGCGGTGTCGACGTGAGCGGTATCGAGCTGTCGCCGGCAATGGTCGAACAACTGCGCGCCAAGCACGGTAGCGAGGCGATCGACGTGACGATCGGTGACATGGCGACGACTCGCGTCGGTGGCACGTTCATGCTCGTGTACCTCGTGTTCAACACGATCATGAACCTGCAGACCCAGGACGAGCAGGTGGCGTGTTTCCAGAACGCCGCCGACCACCTGGAGCCCGGTGGCCACTTCGTGATCGAAGTGATCGTGCCGGCGCTACAGCGCCTCCCGCTCGGCGAGACACTGGTGGCCTTTGACGCGTCCGACGGTCATGCGGGGGTCGATCGCTATGACGTGGTCAATCAGACGTTGGTGTCACGGCACTACTTCGTCGGCGACGGCGAGGTGCTGCAGGAGGACAGCCCTCACCGATACGCGTACCCGGCCGAGTACGACCTGATGGCGAAGATGGCGGGGCTGTCGCTCGTCGGTCGATGGGCCGACTGGCAACGCGAGCCGTTCACCGCGACGAGCCCGTCGCACGTGTCGGTGTGGGTCAAGCCGTGAGCGACGCTCCGATCGTTCGACGTGTGACGCCCGACGACGGCACCGTGCTGCGGGCGGTCCGCCTCGCCGCCTGGACCGAGGTCAACGACGAGGAGGCGGCCCGACGCGTGGCGCAACTCGATCACCGCCGAGTTCGCCGATGCTCAGTACGAGCGTCTCGCCTCGGCGATGCCCGTGGCATCGCCGAACTGGTCGCACGATGGCGGTCGACGCTGCGGCCGCACGACACGTCGCATTGATGGCATCGGTGCCGAGCCACCCCGCGACGGTGTCGGTGACGCCGGTGGCGTTCAACGTGCGGACGAGCGGCACGTAGCTGCCGGTGGCGTGCCGCGCTGACACAAACCCGCTGACACATACCGGTGTCTACCGAGACGGAACCGAGACGGAACCGTGCTGTGCGAGAACGGACGGTGATTCATACCGACCACGTCACAGGAGACGACCATCATGACCATCCCTATCAACGACATCGCACCGGACTTCACCGCCAAGACCACACAGGGAACCATCGCATTTCACGACTGGATCGGCGATTCCTGGACGGTCTTGTTGTCGCACCCGAAGGACTTCACACCCGTGTGCACGACCGAGTTGGGAGCGTTCCACATCGAGTCGAGTGGTGCGGCGATCATGCGACCGTCGATGGCGGACTTCTGGGCGTGTTGGGGCCTCCCGTCGCACAACGACTTCTCCCGCGTCTCGATGCCCGTCCGCGCCTGACACGACTCCGCAGTCCCAACCGAAATCCCGGGGATTCCGTGCGCTTTGCGCACGTCTCCCCGAAGAGAATGGCGGGGCGTGCCCCTCGGTCGCGGTGAGGTGGGTGCGCGATACTGTCGAATGCCGATCGCGATGGAGCGTGGACGACCACGGCGGGGACGGTTGTCGACTCGGGTAGGGGTGTGATCGCAAGATGGGCGGCTATCTCGCCGACCACACGGCCGAAGCGATCGACCGATCGATCGGACGGGACTCCGCCATCGTCGTACCCGTCGGTGCGATCGAACAGCACGGCCGTCACCTGCCGTTGTCGACCGACTTCGTGATCGCCGACGAGACCGCACGCGCTGTCGCCGAGGCGCTGGGCAACGATCCGGTGTGGTTCCTCCCGACGCTGCCGTTCTCGAAGTCCGACGAGCATGCCTGGTCGGCCGGAACGATGTGGTTGTCGGTGTCGACGATGCTCGCGGTCGTCGACGACATCGCCCGCAGCGCGAGCCAAGCCGGCGCCGGTCGCTTGGTGTTCCTCAACGGTCACGGGGGCAACACAACGCTGCTCAACGTCGCATGTCGGGACATCCGCCGCACACACGGCTTACTCACGTTCCTGACCCACCCGCTGGCGCCACCGGCGTACAGCAGTGGGCCCTCTGCCGACAACGCCGAACTCGGTATGGGCATCCACGGCGGCCTCGACGAAACCGCGATCATGCTGCATCTGCGGCCCGACCTCGTCGATCTCGACCTCGCCGAGCCGAACGTTCCCGCGTGGCTGCGCGAGAACCAACACGTGCGGTTCGGTGGCTCGGTGCAATTCGGCTGGCTGTCGAACGACTTCGGGCCAAGCGGCGTGATCGGCGACCCCACAGGTGCGACCGCCGAGTACGGCGCCGAGCTGTTCGCCCACAGTGTCTCGACCATCATCGATCAGCTGCGTGAGATCCTGGCCTTCGATTTCGTCGACCGTGACCCGGACCAGTCGGTATGACCTCCCGACCCCTCGACCCTGCCGGCGTGGCCCCGTCGGCAGCCAACTACGCGCTCGCAGTTGTGACCGAGCAGCCGACCCGGTGGGTGCACACCTCCGGGATCGTGCCAGTGCGGCTCGATGGCACCGTCCCGGCCGATCTCAGCGAGCAAGCCGCCGTGATCTGGCAGACGATCGGCGCGCTGCTGCGCGAGGCAGAGATGGGGCCGGGCGACGTCGTTTCCGTGTGCACCTACGTGGTGCCCGGCGAGGATCTCGCCGCCGTGATGGCCGCTCGTGACGCGTTCCTCGGCGACCATCGCGCCGCATCGACGCTGGTGACCGTTGCTGCGCTCGCCCGTGCGGAATGGCGGATGGAGATCGCGGTCGTCGCCGCAGCGTGATCTACGTGAGCTGCGGGAGGACGTCGGCGGCCAGTCGCTCGATCTGCTCGTCGACATCGTCGTAACGATCGCCGGGCATCGCCGGGAACACGACGAGGTTGTCGAGACCGCCGAGCTCGGTGCGATAGCGATCGATCTGCGCAGTCACGTGCTCGGCCGTGCCGACGAGCCAGGTGCGGTTGTCGATCGACTCTTCGAGGGTCGGGATGAGCCCGGGGGGAGCTGGCCGACCATCAGGACCCATGTAACCGCGGCTCCAGCCGTAGGGACCGAGGAACTTCCAGAATTCGTCGTGACCGTCGCGCACTGTGCGCATCGCGTCCTCGTGGGTGTCGCCGATGCAGGTATTGAGCACCAGAGTGCGCTTGGCCCCGGGGGCCAGACTCCCGCCGAACGTCTCGTCGTGGATTTCCGCGTATCGCTCCCAGAACTGCTTGGTGAACGTGTGGTGCTTCAGCCAGAACACGCCACCAACGCCTGAGCGCGGGACGGACTCGAGTGTGGGCGGCGATGTGATCGCCTGCCACACCTCGTAGGGGTAGAGCGGACGTGGCAGGACGCTGAGCTCCTGCACGGTGCCACCGCGGTCGGGGATGCCGGGCACAGGAAACTCGAAGACATCGCCGTGATACGAAAACGATTCGTTGTCGAGTGCCAGCCGGACGATGTCGAGCGCTTCAGCGAACTGGGCACGGTTGAAGTCGTCGGCGGCGGCCATGTCGGGATTGTCGAACGAGCCGACCTTCGAACCGAGATTCTCCGACTCCCGGGGCACCGTCCCCCGAGCGATGCCGAGGATGGCGCGTCCGCCCGAGATGTTGTGGAGCGTCGAGAAGTCTTCGGCGAGCCGGAGCGGATGCCATTGGCCGAGCACGTTGAACATCATCCCGAGTCGGATCTGGTCGGTCCGTTCGGCGATGATCGTGTTCAGCAGGATCCCGTTGGGAACAACCTCGTAGCCCTCGTATTGGAAGTGATGCTCGGTCGTCCAGAACGAGTCGAGTCCGAGGCGGTCGCACAACACGGCGGTGTCGATGATCCGCTCCGTGGTCGCCCAGACCTCCTTCGAGTCGTATCTCCGATCGGTCGAAGCGGGCGGTCCCGCGCCTGCGTCGGGCATCTCGACGCCGCCGAACAGAAAGACCCCGGTCTTCATGGCTGTTCGCCGGTGCCGAGACCGAGGCGATCGATCATGATGGTGATCCTACGGAACAGCCGGGCCGGCGCCCGGCGCAGCCTGTGAACGCTGCGTGAACGGCGTCGGCACGGATCGAGTGGCCGGTACGGTCGGGTCGATGAGCTGGCCGGGCGTGGTCGTCGGAGTGGTTGCGTGACAGCACCGGTCCACGATCTTCTGCTCCGCCGAGTGTGGTTCGACGGTCGACACGTCGACATCGGCTGTTCGTCGGGCGTGATCGCCGAGATCGCCGCGACCGGCACCGTCGCAATGCATGGGGTTTGGGAACCCGATGTGAACGACGAGTTGGTTCTGGCGGCGCCTGTGGAAATGCACGCTCACCTCGACAAGGCGAATACGGCTGACCTGTTCGAGGCGACGGCCGGTGATCTGGGTGCCGCTATCCAGACGTGGGCGAAGGCCTACGACGATCGGACGATCGAGGAGATGACCCGGCGTGGTCGAGCCGCCGTCGTGCGCATGGTTGACGCGGGCTATCAGCGCATTCGCACCCACGTCGACTGTGGACCTGGCATCGAGCTGCGCGCCGTCGAGGCGTTGCTCGCTGTGAGAGAGTCGCTGGTCGGGATCATCGACATCGAAGTGTGCGCGATGGCGGCGGCACCGCTCGATCAACAAGCGCTGGCATACCTCGACTCGGCGCTCGCGCTGGGGGTCGACGTCGTCGGCGGGTATCCGCACGTCGAGACCGATGTGCGCGCCGCCACTGCGGTCTTGCTCGAGCGCGCCGCAGGCGTCGGACTTCCCGTCGACCTGCACGTGGACGAGACGTTGGATCCATCGGTGACTGGGCTCGCTGACCTCTGCGAACTGGCCGCAGGCTTTCCGCATCGCATCACCGCATCGCACTGCTGTGCACTCGGCATGGTCGATGTAGCTGAACAGCGCGACGTCGCTGCCGCTGTGGCCGATGCCGACATCACCGTGGTGGCGTTGCCACTGACCAATCTGTACTTGCAGTCGCGCAACGAGCGGACGGCCGCGCCCCGCGGTGTTGCCCCCGTCGTGACGTTGCGCGAGGCGGGCGCACGCGTCGTCGCCGGGTCGGACAATCTGCAGGACCCGTTCCATGCGCTTGGCCGCGCCGATCCGTTTGAGACGGCGGCGATGATGGTCACGGTCGCACATGTCGACCCCCCGATCGCGTGGGCCATGGTCGCCGCAGACGCACGTGCCGCGATGGGCCTGGATCCCGTGACCGCGACGGTCGGCTCGCCCGCCGACTTCCTCGTCGTTCCCGCGCCGTCCGTACGGGCGGCGATCGCCGACGCCCCCGCCGCACGGACCGTGATTCACGCTGGGCGTGTGGCCAGCCGAACGACAACGGCGACGTCACGTGCGGCCGACCTCGACGACATCGCATCTGCGTGATCATGCGACATCAGGTGCCAGGCACCAGTTGTCGGCGTAGGGCGCCGGTGCCTACGCGGAGAAGCCTGCGTTGTGCTCGTCGAGCAGCTCGTTGCGGTAGCTGTGGGTGCCGTCGAACCGCGACATGAGGTACGGACCGGTGATCATCGGCTCGTGACGCGGCGTCTCACCTTCGGCGAGGCAGGTGTCGAGCGTGTCGATCCGCAGATGGAACGGCGGCGTGACGAACAGCGGTGAGGAGTACCGGTTGACTCCGGGTGGATTGACCACTCGATGCGGATTCGACACCCAGCGGTCGTTGGTCCAGATCGCCATCAGGTCGCCCAGGTTCACCACCAGATGTCCTGCGGGCACGGTGACGTCGACCCACTCGCCTGACCGCTCGCGCACCTGCAATCCACCGACACCGTCGTCAGCCAGCAGTGTCACGGTGCCGTAGTCGGTGTGTGCGCCGCAGCCGAGCTGTCCGGGCTCGGGCGTGAGCCGATCCATCGGCGGGTAGTGGATCAGGCGCAGGTGGTACATCGTCTCGCCCGGCTGATCGACGAAGAACTCCGGGTCGAGGTGCAGCGCCATGGCGAGCGCGCGTTGCACCCGCTTCGCCGACTCGATCACTGCGGCGCGGTACTCCTCGACGGCCTCGCGGAAGCCCTCGAGGGCTGGCCATTGATTCGGCCCGTGCAGGGGCGTGCCGGCGATCACCTCGGGGTGGTCGGGGCCGTGTTCGAGCCCGGTGTCGAGTGTCTCTTTCATGTCGCCAGCAAGGGCGTCGCCAACAGCGTCCTCGTCGCCACCCAACGCTCCTTCGAGCGTCTCGGTGGCGAATCCGACGTACCCACGGTGGAATGCGCTCTTGCCGATGGCGATCTCGTTCTTGTCGTCGAGGGGCAGGTCGAAGAAGCGATGCATTGCGTCGAAGTACGCGTTGCGTACGTCGTCGTCGATGCCGTGGCCTGTCACCAGGAGAAAACCGGTCTCGCACAGCGTACGGTCGATCTTGTGGGCGACCGCTTCCGCCGCGGGTGATGGCAGAGGTGTGCCGGTGGCGAACGGGGCGAGGTCGAAGTTGTCGAGTGCGGCGGTGCTCATGGGATTCCTCTGTGGACGAGCGGCAGGGCGGACGAGCGATAGATGATCGGGACGAGAACGGCTACACGGCTCCGCGCACGAATGGGACGCCGAGCGCCGCGGGGGTGTGGCTGGCGCGGGCACGCACGACGAGTGCGATCAGCGTGACGATGTAGGGCAGGGCGATGAACACCTCGTAGGGGATTGCGGTGTCGGTCCCCTGGAGTCGGAGCTGCACCGCATCGGCGAGCCCGAACAGAAATGCACCGATCATCACGAGGCTCGGACGCCACCCGGCGAACACGACGATCGCCAGGGCTACCCATCCTCGCCCAGCGGTGACGTTCTCGATGAACAGGCCGAGCGGACCGCACACGAGCATGGCTCCGCCGAGACCTGCGAACGCGCCGCTCACCGCGGTTGCCGCGGTGCGAGTCACCCCGACGCGGTAGCCGAGTGCATCAACGGCCTCTGGGGCTTCGCCGGCTGCGGTCAATGCCAAACCAGCCGTCGTCCGCCGCAGGAACCACGTGACGCCAGCGAATCCGGCAATGGTGAGTGCAACCAGGGCAGGGAGGTCGATGCGGTCGATCCGCGGAGGGATTCCGCCGATCGAGTATTCCTGCTGAAACAGCAGCGCAGTGGCGAATCCGGCGAGCAAAGTGAACGAGATGCCGGTGACGATCTGGTTGGCCCGGCCGACCACGACGAATGCCGCGAGCAACAGTCCAACGGAGGCGCCGACGACGGTCCCTCCCACCAGTCCCAGCCATGGCGAACCGGTGGCCTCGGCGGTGCTGTAGGCGGCAAACGCACCGCTCAGCATCATCCCTTCCAATCCGAGATTGAGCACGCCGGATCGTTCGGCAATCAGCGCGCCGAGTGCCGCGACGGCCACCGGTATGGCCAGGCGCAAGGCCGCTGTCAGCGTGTCGAGGGTCAAGACGTTGTCCATCAGGTCACCGTTCTGCGCCGTTCGAGAATCGCGTCGCCCGCCACCACGAAGATCACGACGAGCACCTGCACGAGGCCGGCCATCGACGTCGGGAGTTCAGACGATCGCGCGGCGACTTCGAATCCGATGTCGAGTCCGGCGATGAGCAGGGCGGCGATGAACACACCCACCGGGTGGAGCCGGCCGACCAGTGCCACGATGATCGCCGTGAAGCCGTAGCCGACGCTGGCAGCGTCGTTGAGCCGGCCGTTGACACCTGCGATCTCGATGAACCCGGCCAAGCCGGCGAGTGCGCCGGCGACGAGGAGGACCGCGATGATCATGCGCCCGGCGGGTACTTCGTTGGCCTCGACCGCTTCGGGGTTGTAGCCGAGAGCGCGTATACGGAAGCCGAACCGGTGGCGCGACAGCACCCAGGTCATCAGCGGCACCAGCAGCGCAGCGATGACGAACCCGAGGTGCACGTCGAGGATCGGGACGATCGGCAGTTCGGCGTTCCCGACGGGTCGGCTGAGGGCCACGAACGATTCGGGGTCGCGGATGCCGACGCGGGTCGACCACTGCAGCACCGCTTGGCCGATATAGACCAGCATCAGCGAGGAGATCACCACGCTGGCCCCGAAGCGCACGTTGAGCACGCCGCAGATTCCGCTCCACAACGCTCCGGCGACGGCGGCAACGGCGATGCCGATGATGATCAGGAGCGGGCCGGGGAGACTCTGCATACCGCCGGCGGTGAGCACGCCGACGCTGGCAGCTGCAGCGACGACGTACTGCCCTTCGGCGCCGATCGTGAAGACGCGGGCGCGATAGGCGAATGCGTAGCCGAGAGCGATCAGCAACAACGGTGTCGCTGCGGTGGCGGTGTCGCTCAGCCCTCGTGGTTCGAAGAACACGCCATTGAACACGTCGGCATAGACCGACAACGGTTGTTCGCCGATGAGGGCGATGAGCACGCCGCCGACCAGGAGGGCCACGACCAAGCCGACGACCGGGACCACGATGGCGGCGAGCAGGTCGCGAGCCATCGCCCGGCGGGCCACGCCGTCACTCGCGGCGAGCAACTGTTCGGCCGTCGACGCACTCGTCGTGCTCGAGGCCGGGTCGGACGGCACCGGGGTCGCACCGGAGGTGCCGTCAGCGTCGTCTGCTGAGTCGGTATCGGCCGGGCCGAGCACACTCATGATGCGGCCGGTCGTGTCAGCTCGGAGTCGGTCATCGCCAGGCCGATCGCAGCGCGGTCGAACGGCGGCTGGAACGTGCCCGACACACCACCATTGGCGAGCACCAGAATGCGGTCGCTCACGGCGAACAGCTCGTCGAGTTCCGCCCCGATCCACAACACCGCTGCGCCCTCGGCCGAGCGGATCAACAGTCGTTCGACGATCGTCTCTGCAGCGTTCGGATCGAGACCTCGCGTGGGATAACACGCGACGACGACGCCGGGGACGCCATCGAGTTCTCGAGCGAGCACAAGCTTTTGCGCATTGCCGCCTGACAGGCTGGCTGCGCGTGCGGCTGGTCCGGCCGACCGGACGTCCCACTCGATGAGCCGCTCTGCGGCCGCTGCCTCGCGGGTTGATCGCGGCTGGCGGATCGCAGGCACTCGTCCGAGTTCGAGATTGTCGGAGATCTCCATCGGTCGGACGAGCGCATGGCGGTAGCGGTCTGACGGGATGTAGGCGACGCCTTCGGCGCGGCGCGCCCGCGGATGGAGTGCTTCGAGCGGTTGCCCGTCGATTTCGACCCGGCCCGACTCCGGTGGGATACGACCCGAGAGCAATGCCTCGAGATCCGACTGGCCGTTGCCGTCGACCCCGGCGATGCCGACGATCTCACCTTCACGAACATCCAACGAGACACCCGAGAGGCGGCCGGCGACCGCGTCGGCGACGTGCAACCGCACCGGACGCGCAGCGTCGGGTGTTTCGTGTGGTACGTGTTCGCGTGCCACGAGCACACCGGCCGACTCCGAACCAACCATCGCCGTGGCGACGTCGCCGCGCGACAGGTCGCTGACGTGGGCGTCCTCGATGATGGGGAGTCCAGCCCGGAGCACCGTGACCCGGTCGCAGCCGGCAAACACCTCGCCGAGGCGGTGGGTGATGATGGCGATGGCGTGGCCGTCGTCGGCGAGTCGGCGGCACACCGCAAGCAACTGATCGGCCTCGGCGTCGGTGAGGACGGCGGTCGGTTCGTCGAGCACGAGGATCTCCGCATTCGCATCCAACGCACGCAGGAGTTCGAGGCGCTGTTGTTCTCCCACCGACAATGCGGACACGGGCACATCGTCACGCACGGCGAGACCAAACCGATCGACGAGTTCGTCGAGATGTCGACGCAAGCGACGGCTACTCGGACGAAGCCGTCCCAGCGGTCGCGCCAGCAACAGGTTCTCCGAAGCACTCAGCGTCGGGACGAGGGTGAAGTGCTGCTGGACGAGGGCGATGCCCGATCGACGTGCCGCGCCTGGGTCGAACTGATCGACGTGGTGTCCATCGACTGCGACCTCGCCCTGGTCGGGGCTGTCGAGCCCGGCCAAGATCCGCATCAGGGTGGTCTTGCCCGCGCCGTTGGCCCCGAGGACGGCGTGGATCTCGCCTTTGCGCAAGGTGAGATCCACGCCGTCCAGCGCGACTGTGGAACCGAACCGACGGTGGATCCCCGTCATCTCGACGACGACGTCGCCTCGGGCGGGGCCTTCCGTCATGAGGGTCAGGCCTCAGGAATGAAGGGCACCTCGAACTCGCCGTTCTGGATCTCGGCGAGACGGGTCTCGAACAACGCCAGCGCCTCGTCGCTGATGTCGCCTTCTTCGCCGGCGTGGATCAAGACTTCGAGGCCGCCATCGCCGAGCCCAACCCCGTAGTACTGGGCTTCGTTCGATCCGGCAGCCACGTCGTCGACGGCCTGACCGAACACGAGGTCGAGATTCCACTCGAACGACGACAGTACGGAGTCGCCGAGCTCGGCCATGTCGCCAACGTACCCCGTGCTCACTCCGCCCTCGTCGTTCGCTGCTTCGATCTGGCCGAAGGTCGGCGCCTGTCCACATCCGACGAACATGGTCGCTCCGTCGTTTGCTTGACCGAGCGCCCCCTCCTTGGCGAGCTGCACGTCGTACCAATCGCCCACCGCAATGAAGCTGCCTTCGGTGTCCGGGCGGATCTCGCGGGCGCCGGCGAGGAAGGCTTCGTACATCGCATAACACGCCGGGATCTCGAAGCCGGCGGCGCCCGCGACGGCCCCGCCGTCGGTCGCGCCAGCGGCCAGGATCCCTTGCAGGTATGAGGCCTCGTAGAACGGCTGGTCGTAGTCGCCCTGGTTGTCGGTCACATCACCGAAACCACCGGCGTAGAGGAAGATCGTGTCGGGGAAGTCGGCGGCCACCGCTTTCACATCCTCACCGAAGTCGAACGAGTGAGCGATGATCGGGTTGAACCCGTCTTCGGCCAACGCCCGCATGGCCCGCTCCGCCTCGGCGCCGGGGGTGACGTTCTCCGATAGTGAGATCTCCGACACCGCACCGGATGCTTCGAGCGCAGTGGCGCCGTCGTAGGCGGCCTCACCCCACGAGCCGTCGAACCACTCAGCGGAGTAGACGATCGCCAGTTTCGGTGCATCGCTATCGGCCGCCTCCGTTTCTTCCGTGGCGTCGGTCGATGCTGCCGCGGTGTCGTCGGTCGACGTGTCGTCGGACGCTCCGTCGTCGTCATCGCTGCCACATGCGGCGAGCAGGAGGGCGGATACGGCTAGACCCGCGATCACGCCGCGGTAACGAATCGAGTTGATCATCGGCCGGAATCTACTGCAGACCGTGTTTCCCACTCGTTTCGACGGTGTGAAGTTCGATCCGTCGGCTCGGTTGGTTCGACGAGCATGAGATTCGCCTGTCCCGAACCTCTCGTTGACGCCGAGCTCACCGGCACGGCGTTGGTACTCGGCGACGGCAAACATCGTGTCGTTGCCGTACAGGCCGTCGATACCGCTGCGCAGGGCGATCCCGGCGTCGACGACAGCTTGTTGAATCGACGCAACGACCTCGCCGGCGACGCCGGGCTGACGTCTTCACCGGCGAGAACACGCTCCACCGATCCGGCGAGGAAGGTGGTCAGGGCATCGACGCCAGACGGGCTCAAGTGGACACCGTCGTAATCGAACCAGGCCGTCGCACCGATCGAATAGGTCGCCCAGTCGGGCACCTGGAGATCGCCATCGGATGCCGCGACGGCCTCGACGAGTTGCTCGTTGTACGCGCGAAACGTGTCGATCCCTGACTGTTCTTGGGGATCCTGATAATCGACGTCTGCGCTCGTCCGCAGGCTGAGCCACACGACGTGGCCGACGCCCTGGCGTTTGGCCTCGTCGATGACGGCGTCGATCGCCGTGTCGATCGTGCCGATCGGATCGTTGTATCCCGACGTGATCGCCAGCACCTCGCCCAACCGACCGTCGAGCGACTGCATCACCGAGATCACGTTGTCGGCGCGGTAACCCTCTCTGCTGAAACACGACTGCTCGACGGTGCGTGGGCACGACTCAGCGTTCATCACCAAGTCGAAGAGCGACAATGCTCCGTCGTCGGGTTACCAGCGGACTCCGGCGAGCGTCGAGTCATATCGATGAAGTGCGAGTTGGCCAGTCGCCCCGGAACCCACGCAAGTTGTCCTCAGTGCTGTGTGGTCGACAACGACCTGTCCTCGTTGACGGTGGCGGAGAACTCATCGATGGTCGTGCGTACCGTGTGTTGAACATGGTTGGCACAGTCCGGTGACACGCGCCCATCGCGGCCGAACTTGGAGCCCAGAGCGAGAATCGAACTCGCGACCTACGCATTACGAATGCGTTGCTCTACCGACTGAGCTATCTGGGCGCAGCCCGAGATGTTATCGGCGCTCGGCCGGTTGCCCGTCGAGCGGATCGCGCCCATTCCACGAACCCTCCGAGGCATAGGGCTCGAAGCGTGCGAACAACTCCTCGCCGTACCAGTGCTCACGGCGTGTTCGGCGGATCACCTCGACGTGTTCGGGAGATCGGCGGGCGAACGAGGCGGCAGCGTCGAGTGAGTCCCACAGGCTGAAGGTTCCGAGTCGGCCGATCGGGGCTTCGCCCACACCGACCACCGCCAGGAGTCCGTCGGCCTGGTGCAGCTCGGTGTCGACCACCCGAGCGGCGTGGCGGAATGTGCGCCACGATCGACGGCGCACGTCGGCGCGGGTGATGATCGCGAGCGGCCCGCCGTCGGAGCCCGCCTCGAGGCCGTCGAGGACATCGACGCCGCGCCACGTCCCGTGACCGCCGGCTGCGCGTAGGCGAACGTGCCACGCTTCAGTGGCGTCGCCCCATCGTCGGGCTATCCGGTGGGTGCGCAGAAACGCCTCGAGGTCGGTCTCGTCGTTCCACACTGCGAACAGCGCCGTGCGGTGCAGGTCGGCACCGCCAGCGGTGTCGTCGGCGTGCGCGGTGCCGAGCAGCCGCCAGAACCGCAACCCGGGCACGCGTGCCAGACGCGGCCGGTCGGTCGCCAGGCGCGCCAGCGCGAGCGGCGTCAGCCAGCGAGTCTCGCTGATGAGATGGAACGACGCGACACGAGCCATGCTGCTGCCATGCTGGCACGGCAGGATGAGCGGTGTGAGTTCGTGGTTCGGCACCGCCGGTGACGTCGTCGTCGCCGTCGTCGTCGGTTACGTGATCGGCTCGATACCGATCGCCAACCTCGTCGCCCGGCGCGGTGGAGGACACGACCTGCGTGAGGTCGGAGATCGCAACCCCGGTTACTGGAATGCGAAGGAGATGCTCGGGCGTCGTGCTGCCGTTCCCGTCTTCGTCGGCGACGTCGCCAAAGGGGCCGTGGCAGCGGGGATCGGGCTCGCGCTTGCTGATCCAGGTGTGTGGGGCGTGGCCTACGTGGCCACGGGCGCAGCGATGGTCGGCCATGCATTTCCGCTGTTCGCCGGCTTTCGCGGCGGTCGGAGCGTGCTCACGTTCGTTGGAGGCGCCGCCGTGTATGCGCCGTGGGCGGCGTTGGTCGGCGTCGGTGTGCTCGTCGGTGTGCTCGTGCCCACTCGCTCGTTCGCCTGGGCGGCGCGTGCTGCGATCGTTGCGTTACCGATCGCGCAATTGGTCGTCGACGGGCCCTACCGCACCGCCGCAACGGGGGTCCTGATGACCTTCGTCGGCCTGCGATTCCTCGTTGCAACCCGTTGAGCGCTGCGCTGTGCGGTCACGCGTAGATGCGACCGCGCCAACGATGAGGCCCGCGGCGGACGATGCTGAGTCCCAACGACGCCGCCGCGAGGCCGTCGGCGAGTGGGCTCAGCCAGTAGCCGACACCGCGCTCGAGATATGCCGAGCGCGTGCCGACCAAGGTGCCGACGCGCAGCGCCAACAGCAAGCCGTCGACCCCATCGGCCCGCCCTGCGAGCAGGCGCCAGAGTGGTAGCGCTTGCGCGAGTGCGACAACGGCCAGGCCGGCGAGCTGTTGCGTCGGTCGTTCCACCCCCGGCAATGCGATCGAACGACCCCAGCCTCGCCAGGTGTCGGCGAACGACTCGAACATCCGCACCGTCAGTAGGTCTGCTCCATCGAGAAACCCGACGCGCCAGCCGGACGAGGCCAAGTGCCGGGCGAGGGCGATGTCTTCGACGACCTCACCGCAGACGCTGGCCAATCCGCCGGCTGCGAGGAACAGAGAGCGCCGGAGCACCATGCACTGACCGTTGGCCATCGTCCGCCGCGCCGTTACGTCGATCCCCGGTGGGCCATAGCGGTACACGAGAGTGGTCAGCATCGCCGGGTGCAGCCAGCGGGCACCCGGCGTCGGGCAGTCGAACCGGCCGCCGATCGTGAGGAGATCGAAGCCGTCGGCGATGGCTCTTGCGACGACAGCGGTCGGCAGCGCGGGGTCGGGTCGCGTGTCGGCATCGAGGGTCACCACCCACTCACCCTCAGCAGCTTCGACGCCCTGCTGGAGCGCCCACGCCTTGCCCGCCCAACCCTCGGGCAAGGGCCGCCCCGTCACGACGTGGGCCCCGGCGGCGGTCGCTGTGCCGGCGGTGGCGTCGGTCGATTCATCGTCGACCACGAGTACCTCGGTCACCCCGGGCGCGCCGACGATTGTCTCGAGCAACGGTCCGATGCGCTCCGCTTCGTCGCGCGCTGGGATCACGACGCTGATCGTCGATCGCGCATCGGTCCGCTCCGTGTCACGCTCGATGGGGCGGGCGGCCCGGGCGGCGCCGGCGAGACGACTGATGGCGAAGGCCCCAGCCGTCGCCCGAACGGTCAACGAGATAGCGCTCACAGATCCTCGGCGATCAGGTCGGCGACGATGCGGGCGCCCGTGGCGACCAAGGGCAGGCCCCCGCCGGGATGGCTCGACCCGCCCACGAGATACAGGCCTGCTCGCGTCCCGCGGTTGGCCGGTCGCAGAAAGGCCGCGCGGCGGCCGTCAGACGAGGTGCCGTAGATCGCTCCGCCCGGCGAGCGATAGCGCTCGGCGATGTCGCTCGGCGTCATCGTCTCGACGAACCGGGCGCCACTGCGGATATCGACGCCGCGGGAGGCCAACTGCTCCAAGATCATTTCTGCGTAGGCATCGCGGTCGACGTGTGCGCCCGGGGGTGTATTCACGAGGAGAAACCAGTTCTCGAATCCTGGCGGTGCCTGACTCGGATCGGTGATCGACGACACGCACCCGTAGATGGTCGGTTCATCGGCCAGTCGGCCGGCCTCGAGCGCCTCGAACTCGCGTCGCTCGTCGGAGGAGAACCACACATTGTGGTGGCCGACCTTGCGGTCTGCGTCGGCGACTGCGCCGACGCAGATGACGAAGCCGCTCGTCGATTGCGGAGCCCGGCGCACCTGACGCAGTGCGTCCGACTCGGGTAACAAGTCGCGATAGAGGTGCAGCGCGTCAACATTGGCGACGACGATGTCAGCGGGAACGCGTTCGCCATCAGTGAGTTCGAGGCCGGTCACGCGGTGCGGTCCCGACACGATCCGGGTGACCTCGCTGTCGGTGTGGATCTGCGTGCCAAGACGTCGAGCAGTCGTGTCGAGCGCAGCGCGGATAGCGTCGAGACCGCCCATCGGGTACCAGCATCCGTGGGCCGATTCAAGGTGCGGGATACACGCCAGCGTCGCCGGGGCGCGATATGGCGATGAACCCGAGTAGGTGGCGTATCGTCCCGCCCACTGGACCAGCCGATGGTCGTCGAAACACTCGCGGGCAGCTGTATCGAGCGTGCGCAGCGGATCGATGGCGATCAGATCTGACG
Source organism: Ilumatobacteraceae bacterium (assembly GCA_013213745.1). GTDB lineage: Bacteria > Actinomycetota > Acidimicrobiia > Acidimicrobiales > Ilumatobacteraceae > JABSQH01. The sequence continues at coordinate 41,577 of JABSQH010000152.1, forward strand.
GTGAACGCATGCGTCCCGCCAGTGTCAACGGGCCAGTTATCGGGCCAGCGAAGAAGGTCCGCCGGGCGACCTCCCAGATGCGTTCGGCCCGCTGGTCGAAGCGTCGCCAGTCGGCGCCAGCGCCGGGCGTGAAACGTTCAAAGGCCTGCTCGGTCTGCTGCGGATCGTCGTGCACGTCCAGCGTCGAGCCGTCGGGCCACGAGTAGTGGAACTGCGGGTCGAGTCGGACCAGGTCGAGCTGTTCGCCGAGCGAGGTGTCCGCACACTGGAACAGGTCGTCGAATACGTCGGGCCAGGTCACCAACGACGGGCCGATGTCGAAGGTGAACCCATCGCGTCGCAGCGTCGCCAACTTGCCCCCGACGATGGGATTCCGTTCGAACAACTCGACCGCATGGCCGGCGCTCGACAGGCGGATCGCCGTCGCCAGACCGCCGACCCCACCGCCGACGATCGCCACCCGGCGCGGCGGGCGTGAGCTAACCACGAACGATCCGTCCCACCGCAGCGGCCGCCAGCGGCATCATCGCCGCGCCGCCAACAGCTGCGACCACGCGGTCGCGGAAGAAGGCAGCGAAACCGAGCGTCTCCATCACCGCCATGAACGAGTATTCGGCCACCAAGGGTCGTGATGGCCCGGAGCTCAGCGGTGGCAAGAGCGCGTCGAAGAGGGCCATCAATCCGGCACTGGTCGCCCACCAACCGACGAAGTTCGATACGGGGATGCCCCGATAGGTCCCGCCGTTCGGCCAGCGCCAATAGCCCTCGCCAACCATCTGCGGGTCGAGAAATGCGTCCCATGCCGTCAGCGCAGAGGCGCCGACGGCGACCCGTTGCAGTGGTGTTGTGGTCAGCGAGTCGGCGACCTCCCGAGCAGGAAGTCCCAGGGCGAACCATGCCAGGGGCACGATCACAGGAACGTCTCCGACGGTGGGTCGGAGCGTGCCGGTGTAGTGATACCGCCCGAAGGGCACGCCCGTGGTCGAACCGATGCGCTCCACGCCGGTGGTCGCGACCGTCGTGGCAGCGGCAGCGACGGCCGCTCGCTGCCAACCCCACCTGTCGACGGCGTTGGCCAGCGTGGTCGTGAACGAGCCAGTGACGACCACCGTCGAGAGCAGCTGCCGGGCGCGACCGCCTTTTCGGCACAGCGGCGTGGCGATCATCGCCGCCGCGGTGACGGCGCCCGCAGCAGCGGCCACACGCTGGGCCCACGGAGTCGTGACGGTCACGGCAACGCCATGCGAGCGGCGACGCGTGCTTTGGTGAACGTCGACACCGAAGCGCGTCCGCCGAACACGTCGTAGTGACGCCCTTCGATCTCATCGAGGATCAATCCATACAGGGTGTGCGCGGCTCGCACACAGCGCGCCGACTGGTCGGGCAGCATCGCGATGCCGAGGTCGGCCGAGGCATACAGCGCCCGACATCGCTCGATCTCGAATCGCATCAGTTCGACGAACTCGGGTGACACGGTGCGCGCTGTGAGGTCGACCCTGAACCGCTCCGTGTCGTCGAGTGGGATGTACTGCCGGCCGCGATCGAGGTCCTCGTCGATGTCGCGCAAAAAGTTCGTCAGCTGAAACGCGTTGCCCAAGTCGCGGGCGTGCGGCCGCGCTGCTTCGAGGTCGCCGGGTTCGAGGATCGGCAGCATCATCTCGCCGATCACCGCTGCCGAACCGTCCATGTAGTCGAGGAGGTCGTCCCACGTCTGGTACGAGGCGACGGTCAGATCCATTGTCATCGAGCGCAGAAATCTCTCGAATGCGCTCGGCGCGATGTCGAAGGCGCGCACCGTGTGAACTACTGCTTTGAGTACCGGATCGTCGGACCGTCCCCGCTCGAGGTCGGCAAAGAACTGTTCGCCGAAGTCGGCGAGCGCCGCGGCCCGCACTTCGGTGGGGACATCGCGCCCACCCTGCGACGGGATCTCGTCGACGATGTCGTCGGCGTACCGGGCGAACGCATACAAGGCGTGCACGTGATGTTGCTTCACCCGCGGGAGCACCTTGGTCGACCAGTAGTAGGTGGTGCCGTGGCGCTTGTTGAACTCGCGACACAACGCATAACTTGCGTCGAGGGTGACCGGGCCCTCTGGGAGCAGCTGGGTGGTCGGCGTCGGCGGGCGCCGGCGAATCAGCATCGCTAACGGCGAGCTGCGTAGTCAGCCACTCGTTCGGCGGCCAGTTTGCCAGAGATCAACACCATCGGTACGCCGACCCCGGGCAACGTCGACGACCCGGTGAACACCAGCCCGGGGACCTTGCGGTTGACGTTGTTCGGGCGGAACGGACCCGTCTGGAAGAAAGTGTGGGCCAGTCCGAACGGCGTCCCGGCCTCCATGCCCATTCGCTCCCAATCGGCGGGGTCGTAGATCTCCTCGACGACGACATCGGTCGGATACCCGAGCGCCGCCGTGCGCGCTCGGAGCTCGCCGGTGATCCGCTCTCGCTCGCGCGACCAATCGATCGTTCCGCTGAGATTTGGGGTCGGTTCGAGCACGTAGAGGCTCGAACAACCGTCGGGAGCCAGCGATCGATCGTCGAGGCTGTGCAGTGTGACCAGAATCGACGGGTCGGGCATGCGCACGCCGTCGTCGATGAGCGCGGCGAACGACGCGTCCCAGTCGTTGCCGAAGTGGATGTTGTGGTGCGCCGCGTCGGCGGGCGGCAGCCCGCGCACGCCGGCGACCCACAACAGACACGACGGTGAGTACTTGCCGTTGCGCGCCGCGCGGGGAGGGCGTACATCGGGCAGCAACTCGCGATAGGCGACGGGAAGGTCGGGGTTGCACACCACGACATCGGCCTCGACCGAGGTGCCATCGGCGAGGCCGACCCCGGTGACTCGACCGCCGCTGGCCCGGTGGATCGCGGCGACGTCAGTGTTGTAGCGAATCTCGGCGCCGGCCTTCTCGACGGCGTCGGCGAGGCCCGACGCCATCTTGTGCATGCCACCCTCGGGAACGAAGACACCCTCGACCGAGTCCATGTAGGTGATCACCGCATACAGCGCGAGCGCTTCGTAGGGCGCAAGCCCGGCATACATCGACTGGAAGCTGAAGATGCGCTGCAGCCGCTCGTCGTCGAAGAACGAGGCGACCTTTCGGCCGAGGCGGCCGAATCCGCCGAGGCGGACGAGTTCGAGTCCTGCGCGCCACGGTTTCACAAGGTCGAGTGGCGAGTTGAAGTTGGCGTCGATGAACGCATCGAGCTCGGCTGTGTAGAGCCGTTCGAGCCAATCGCAGAAGCGCAGGAACGCGTCGGCCTCGTGGCGATTGGCGAAGCGCTCGATCTCGTTGGCCATTGCTTCGCGGCCGTGACGGACGAGCAACGTCGAACCGTCGGCGTACACCGCGCGATACATGGGGTCGACCGGTTTGATCGTGATGAAGTCGTCCATCGACGCGCCGGCCGCAGCGAACGCGTCTGCGAGCAGACCGGGCATCGTGAGCACGGTCGGACCGTTGTCGAGCCGGAATCCGTCGCGCTCGATCACGCCCGCCCGCCCACCGGGGAGCGCCCCACGCTCGATCACGGTCACGTCGTGGCCGGCGCCTCGAAGGTGGGCCGCCGCAGACAGCCCGCCGAGGCCGGCGCCGATGACGATGGCTCTCATGTCTCTCGCCAACTCACGTACTCGGCGAGGTCGATCAACTCCGTCGTCGCAGCTGGCTCGATCGGCGCGGCTTCGATTGCTGCGATGGCCGACTGAGTGAGTTCGGAGATGTGCTGTTCGAGCGCGTCGAGCGCACCGGTTGCAATGATCACCTGCTGGATCGCGGCGACGCCGGCGTCGTCGAGATCAGGGTGTCCGACGGTGTCGAGGGTCGCCCGCTGGGCGCGATCGGCTGCCGCCACGGCACGCGCCAGCAACGGCGTCGGTTTTCCTTCGCGTAGATCGCTGCCGACCGGCTTGCCGGTTGTCGCCTCGTCGCCGAAGGCGCCCATCACGTCGTCGCGCATCTGGAACGCGTCGCCGAGCGGTAGGCCGTAGGCGCTCAACGCTGGCAACAACTCGTCGGCCCGCTCAGGAGCGGCGAGCACCGATCCGAGGTGCAACGGTCGCTCGATCGTGTACTTCCCGGACTTGTATCGGCAGATGCGATCGGCTTTGACCACGCGTCGTTCGCCACGCACGGAACCCGCGATGTCGAGGAACTGCCCGACGTTGAGTTCGATGCGCAGCTCGTTCCACACGCGCATCGCCTCAATGGGTGCGCTCTCGAGGAGGCGGTCGGCGTACACGAACGCCAAGTCGCCGACCAGGATGGCGACGCCTTCGCCATAACGTCGCGACTCGCCGGCCCAGGCGGCTGCGGCGTGTTCGTCGCGGGCGACAGCGTGTGTGGTCGGCTGGCCTCGTCGGGTATCGGCGTCGTCCATCACGTCGTCGTGGAACAAGGCGAACGCGTGCATCAGTTCGAATGCCGCGCCGGCATCGACGGCGAGCGCATCGCCAGGCGGGCCGCCGGCGGCCACGAAGCCCCAGTGGCAAAACGCCGGTCGCAGCCGCTTGCCGCCGGACATCACGAGCCGGCGAATCTCCTCGATCGGCTGGGCGAGGTCGGCGTCGAACGCGGCCCAACGATCGCGTTCAGCGATCAGGAGGTCGTCGAGACGGGCGTCGACGCGCGCGGCGATCGATGCCAAGCTCGGCGGCGCGCTCCGTGGCGGGTGGTGAGTGGTCGTCGACGACACGAACCAGGAGCGTATAGGCGGTCGCGGTGGGGTCGGTCGAACGTGCTCTGGAGAAATCGAACGAGGATCAGGTGTCGTCGACGTCGAGCCCAGTGGTGACGTCGGTGATTCGGACGCGGGCCTGGTCGATCCGTGACCGACACAGCGCAATCAGTTCGGATGCCCGAGCGACCTGGTCGCCCAGGTGATCGACGTCGACGTCGGTCTGTTCGAGTCCGCGCAAGATGTCGTCGAGTTCAGCGAGGGCATCGCCATAGCTCAGCTGGGATGCGTCGGCGCTCGCCTTGTTTTCGGCGGGATGTGACATCACGGTGCTGCTTTCGGTTCGGCGCCGCTCGGCGGCGCGGCGTCGGTGGACGTCACCGTGCTGTGCACGGTGCCGTCGACGGTCGCGGTGTGCAATTCGTCGCCGGCGTGCACATCGTCTTTCGACCGTACGACGCGACCATCGGTGCGGCGCGTGATCGTCCACCCTCGTGCGAGCTGTACCGCCGGATCGACGGCGGCACGGCGGGCGTCGAGGAGATCGAGGCGCGACAGCTGATGGTCGAGGAGTTCGGCAGGTCGGGTCGAGATGCGAGCAGTGATCGCGCCGAGCTGCTGCTCGGCACGATCGAGCACCGCAATGGGCCGCTCGCCGACAGCGGCAACTCTTCGGTCGAGACGTTGATCGGCACGCTCGACGGCGGCGCGGGCCCGCGCGGAGATGCGCCGCGCCCGATCATCGAGCCGTTGGGTCTCGACGTCGAGGGCTCGCCCGCTGCGCCGGGCGATGGCCGCCCAACGTTCGTCGGCAGCGCGCCGAAACTCGCGCACCCGATCGATGAGCGCAGCGGCGCACGCGGTGGGGGTCTTCAACGACGTGTGGGCGACCTCATCGGCGATGCTGCGGTCGATTTCGTGGCCCAGGCCCGTGAGCACCGGGACGGGGGCCGTGGCGATGGCGATGGCGATCGGTTCGGCGTCGAACACCGCCAACTCGGTGCGTGCCCCTCCACCGCGGATGAGGACGATCGCATCGAGCTCGTGGTGACCGAGGGCGTCGACGGCACCAGTGACCTGCTCGACGGCACCATCACCTTGCACTCGTGTGTCGATGATGTGCAGATGGAACGCGAGTCCGCTCGACGCCAGTTCGTCGTGGAAGTCGTGCCATGCGGCGGTGCCGACGCTGGTGACCACGCCGACGCGCAGCGGCGCCTCGGGCAGCCGGTGGCGGCCGTTGGCCTCGAGCAGCCCGGCTGTGGTCAGGCGGCGCAACACCTCGTCGCGCGACTGAGCGATTTCGCCGAGCGTGTAGCGCGGGTCGATCCCTGACATCTTCAGGCCGAGCCGGCCGTTGGGGGCGTAGAAATCCAGGTAGCCGAAGATGCGCACTTTGAGGCCGTCGTCGAGTTCGAGGCGGTGTTTGCGCAGCATCGGCCGCAGTCGCATTCGCGTGTTGGCGAAGAACTGCACATGCACCACGGCGCGTTGGTTGCGGCGGTTGGCGTCGCCGTCGGGGTCAGCGAGTGTGAAGTACGCGTGGTTGCCGCGATCGTTCCATCCGGCGATCTCACCGCGCACCCAGACACCCTCGCCGAATGAGCGGCGCAGCGAGCCGTTGATCGCGTCGGCCAACTCGGCGACGGTCAGCGTGGGGTTCGCCTCGTCGTCGAGTGGCTCGTCGCCGAAGTCGAACGCCGGCTGGCTCACGACACCGATTCAATCACCGGTCGGCCCCCGTTCGGGCACTGTTGGGCGCCGTTCGGATCCAGAGCCGGGGAACACGGGTGGCAGCTATGCACCGAGGGACCGAATGGTCGCCTCGTCGTCGCTCGCATCGATGCCGTCGCTCGGTGTGTCGTCGAGAGCGAAGAGCTCGCCATCGACCGGAAGACCTTTCTGGAGGCGGAGGGCCTCGAGTTGCACGAGCGGCTTCTCCAGCTGTCGGCGGCGTGTGCCGGCTAGCTGATCCAACGCCTTGTCGACCGACTCGAAACGCTTCTTGACCGTGTCGACCTGGCCGACGTACTTGCGCCATTGCACTCCGAACTGGCCGAGCAGCTTGAGGATCTCGTCGCTCGTCTGCTCGATCATGAAGTTGTCGAACGCCTGGCGGATCACGCCGAGGAAGGCGAACAGCGTGAGCGGCGAGCACATCACGACGTTCTGCCGCAGCGCGTCGTCGAGGAGGCCGGGATCGTGCTCGTGGATGAATCCGGTGAGCTGCTCGTTGGGCAGGAACAACAGCACGTAGTCGACGCTCTTGCCGGCGCTCTCGGCGGGGTATTCACGCTTGGCCAGCTCGCGGACGCGCAGCCGGACATCGCCGAGGAACCGCTTGAGGTGGGCCTCGCGCTCCGCGTCGGTGCGTGCTTCGAGATACCGCAGGTACGACGCCATGGGGAACTTGACGTCCATGTACAGCTCGTGACCCTTGGGCATCGGGAACGTGTAGTCGGGGCGCCCAGAGCCGCCGCTGATGGTGGCCTGGCGTGTGTAGTTGACGTTCTCTTGGAAGCCGGCGAGGCGCAGCACGTCGTCGGCGATCCGCTCGCCCCACTGCCCACGGGTTTGTGGGTGGGCGAGCGCTTCTTTCAGTGCATGAGTCGAGTCGGCGAGGGCGTTGGCCACCTCGGCATGGGCCTGGAGCGAGGTCGACACCTGGCCGAAGCTCTCGGCGCTCGACTTGCCGATCGAGGAGACGAGCTCGCCGAGTCGCGTCAGCTCGCTGCGCATCTCCTCGTGCACCTGGTCGAGGCGCGCATCGATCACGTCTTTCTTGGCAGTGAGCTCGGCACTCGCCTGATCGCGTGCTTGCGCCGTCGTTGCTCCGAGTTGTTCCCGCTGCAGCACCGCACTCTGCTCGAGTGCCGCTGCGATCGCCGCGTCGCGTTCGCTCACCGCCTGCTCGCGGGCCTCGGCGATGGCGGCCTGCACCGCCTGATCGACCGCGCCCTGCATCGCCAACTGGTCGAGATCACGGGTCTCGGCGCGGTGTGCGTCGGCGCGGCGCGCGGTGGCCAGATACACCACTGCCGCGAGCAGTCCTGCCGCCGAGACGCCCAGAAGGATCGTCACCACATTCATGTGCACCATGATGACCAGGGGGTGTCACACGGCCGCGGATGGCCCGCCGATCGGGTCGGCCCATCCGTCTGCGGCACGTCAGCGCAGGGGAATCGTGAAGCAGCGATCGTCGAGTGCGCCCAGCGCATACGACTCGTAGTCGACGCCGAAGTCGGAGTACAGACCGCGGCACGACTCGCTCCACGCCAACGCCTCGGGTGCCGACATGCGGTGGACCACCTGCATCAGGCCCCCATCGAAGACGCGATATTCGGCCCAGGTACCCGGAAAGTCTTTGGTGCACCCGATCTCGATCGTCGGGATGTGGCTGCGCATCATGGTGCGCACCCGATGGCGGTGGGTGTGTCCGGCGGTATACGCGATCACGGCCGGCCGTCGGGCGGCGAGATCGTCGAGCGCATCGCTCGGATCGGGGTGGAGACCGAAGTAGTCGTCGCTGCGCGAGCCGCCCGTTCGTCCGACCCACTGCTGATGGTGGCCCATCACGACGACCGGATCGGTGGCCGCAGCGGCCTGCGCGTCGAGCCACTCGAACTGCTCGGCGCGGATCGTGCCGGTGGTCTCACCTGGGATCGCGGTATCGAGGAGCGCCACGGCGATCCCGGGCAGCTCGATCCATGCGTCGCCCGCGTAACGGTCCTGGTGCTGATAGCTGTCGTGGTTGCCGCGCACGACATGGAGACGGTCGCCAAACGGCTTGCGATAGCACCGTTCGAACGCCGCCCATTCTTCAGGACGGCCATCGACGGAGAGATCGCCCTTGACGATCAGGGCGGCCGGGTCGATCGCCGCGATCTCCGTGGCGGCCGCGTGGTTCATCACTTCGGGATACGGATCGTCGCCCGGTGCGGCTCGGCGGATGGGGCCCTCCGGGTGGTCGTCGATGCGCCCGGCCTCGGTTTCGCCGAAGTGGACGTCGTTGACAGTGGCGAATCGGCACCGCAGTGTTCCCGACGGTCGCGGCAGGGTGGTCACCGTCACCTCCTCGGCGAATGCCGTGATGTGGTGCTCGGTGTCGGCTGCCAGCGCTTCTGCGCGGTGCACGTCGGTGCCGTCGTGGAGGACGACTAGATCGTCGGCCACGGTGGTGATGTCCATTCGGCGAGCTTGGCATGTCGGGCGGCGGTGCGCCCGTGCGCTAGGCCTTGATGACGGCCGACTTGACGATCTTGTCGTGCCAGGTCTCACCCTGTTTGTCCCAGGCCGCCCACAGGTACCCGAGGTACAGGATGTACGCCGAGATGATGTTGGCGAACAGCTGGCGGCCGAGCGCCGTCCACACGCCGAGTGGTTCGCCCGTCTCGGCGCGGATCACCTTGATGCCGACGATTCGACACCCCCACGTCTGTCCGGTGCGGCCCAGCGCACGGAGGTAGACGACGATCACCACGAGGTAGCCCAAGATGCCGACGATGATGCCGGCGGCGAGGAGCCCGCCGTTGGGCCCTCCGGGTGGGCACACGACCTCCACGCTGCCATCGGGATTGTCGAAGGTCACGCAGTCGTCGAACGCAGTGAATCCGAGCACCACCGCAGGGATGAGGAACACCAGGGCGAAGAGGCCGTACAGCAGCCATGAGCCGAAGCGGATCCAGAACCCGGCGCGATCGAATGCCGGGTCGGGCGTGGCCACACGTGGCGCGCCCGCCGGCGGTGGAGTCGTGCCGTACGGCGGCGGCGGGGGTGGCTGGCCGACCGCACCGGGCGGCGGCGGTGGAGGGCTGGCCCCCCGGCTCGGGCCCGGTGACGACGGCGGTGGAGGTGGTGGCTGACGCGCCATGCCACGACGACGCCAGATCACCGGTTGACGCCGGTGGATAGGTGTCGAGTGAGCCGTGCTGTCAGAAAGGGCGTTCGCGGCGGGCGGCGATCGGCCGTGACCACCAGCGACCGCTGAATCGCCAGGCGGAGCGGTGCGACGGACTGTCGGCGGCAACGACGGGACGCGGCCACAGTGTCTCCATCGCGGCCGCGATCGCCACGGCTTCGTCGTCGGTCGGGGTCGGCAGGATCACGCCGTCACCCTAGGTGGCGACTGGCGCGTGCATCACATCTGGGACCGACGGGTGCGCAGCCGACGGCCTCAGTCACCGTCGTCTGCCGACCACCGTTCGAGCGGTCGGCGGGTCACCACGCTGCCGGCGAGTTGATCGTGGAACGCACGTCGCTGCGGGTTGGTCAGCGCCATCAGGAAGCCGAACAACAGGATCGGCGAGATCAGTTGGCGGGCCACGAAGCGCGTCGCTGCGTGTGTGGCATCGATCGGCGCACCGTTGCGCACGCTGACCACTCGCGAGTCCGTGATGCGATTGCCGATCCACTGCTGGCGCGACGACACCGCCCGCGCGTACAACAACGTGGCCAGCGCGAAGCCGAGGACGGCGAGCACCACACCGATCGCCGGCGCGGCGGCGATGGCGATCACCACGCCCGGGGCGACGAACACCAACAACACGAGCGAGTCGATGAGGAAGCCGCCGGCTCGAGCGTCCAGACCGGCGAGCTCCGGGTCGAATCCCAATCCGCCGTCGGACTCGACCGTGGGTGCTGCCGGTGCCGTCTGGGACGCCGCAGATGCCGGCTCGTCCGCCGTTGGTGCCGGTGCGATGGGCTGGCCGGGTGCGGCAGGCGTACCGTCGGCCTCGTCCGCAGTGATCTGGGTGACGAGATCGTCGAGATCGTCGACTGGTGCTGCCTCGGCTGGTGTGCTGCTCGTTGCTGTCGGAGGCGTCTGTGTCGCCGCGTCGGGCGGTGGGGGAGGCGGCGGCGAGGCGGGTGCCGGTGGGTTCGTTGCCGGCAACGGTGGCAGGTCGGGGTTGGGTCCCTTGCTACGCGCAGCCAGCCCGGACGGCGGGGGTGGTGGCGGTGTCGGCGCCGCCGGGCGCGGGGCCGACGATGGTGGTGGCGGTGATCGTGGTGGCGGCGACTCGTCGTTCACAACGGGACGTTGCCGTGTTTACGTCGAGGGAGCTCCTCACGCTTGGTGGCCAACATCTGGAGGCCGGCGACGAGCTTCTGTCGAGTCTCGGCGGGGTCGATGACGTCGTCGACGTAGCCGCGTTCAGCCGCGGCGTACGGGTTGGCGTAACGCTCCGTGTACTCCTCGACCAGCTCGGCGCGGCGGGCGGTCGGGTCGGCAGCTTGCTGGAGCTCTCGGCGGTACACGATCTCGACGGCGCCCTGGGGGCCCATCACGGCCAGTTCGGCGGTTGGCCAGGCAAACGCCAGGTCGGCGCCGATCGACTTGGAGTTCATGACCACGTAGGCGCCGCCATAAGCCTTGCGTGTGATCACCTGGATGCGCGGCACCGTCGCTTCGCAGTAGGCATACAGCAGCTTCGCGCCGTGGCGGATGATGCCGCCGTACTCCTGGTCGACGCCAGGCAGGAAGCCGGGCACATCGACGAACGTGATCAGCGGAATGTTGAATGCGTCGCACGTGCGAACGAAGCGGGCGGCTTTCTCTGACGACTCGATGTCGAGTACCCCAGCGAGCACCTTGGGCTGGTTGCCGACGATGCCGACGGGCATGCCATCGATACGAGCGAACCCGCACACGATCGACTTGGCCCAATGGGTGTAGTACTCGAAGAAGTCGTCATCGTCCACGACGTGGCGGATCACCTCGACCATGTCGTACGGCAGGTTCGGACTGTCGGGCAGGATGTCGCGCAGCTCGGGGCACAACCGGTCGGGGTCGTCGCCGAGGTCTTCGACCGGCGGTTCCTCGAGGTTGTTCGATGGCAGGTACGACAACAGATAACGAACGTCGTCGAGGCAGGCCTTCTCGTCGTCGGCGACGAACGTGGCGACGCCCGACTTCGAGGCGTGACTCATCGCGCCGCCGAGTTCTTCGAGCGTGACGTCTTCGCCGGTCACGGTCTTCACCACGTCGGGGCCGGTGATGAACATGTGGCTCGACTCGCGGACCATGAAGATGAAGTCGGTCATCGCCGGGCTGTAGACCGCACCACCAGCACAGGGGCCGAGGATCACCGAGATCTGTGGAACCACACCCGATGCAAGGACGTTGCGATAGAAGATCCCGCCATAGCTGGCGAGTGACACGACGCCTTCTTGGATGCGCGCGCCGGCGCCGTCGTTGAGGCCGATCACGGGTGCTCCGACCTTGGCGGCGAGGTCCATCATCTTGTGGATCTTTTCGGCGAACACCTCGCCGAGCGCACCGCCGAACACGGTGAAGTCCTGGGAGAACACGAACACCTTGCGGCCTTCCACGGTGCCCCACCCGGTGATCACCCCGTCGGTGTAGGGCCGCTCCTCCAGTCCGCTGGCTTCGGCGCGGTGCCTAGCGAGCAGATCGAGCTCGTGGAACGAGCCGTCGTCGAGGAGGTAGTCGATGCGCTCGCGGGCGAGCAGCTTGCCCTTCTCGTGCTGGCGCTCGACCGCCCTTGGCGAACCGGCGTGGTGGGCCTGGTCGCGCCGCTCGGCGAGATCGTCGAGCTTGGACTGCATCGGGTTGTGTTCGGTCGCCGTCACGGCGATGAAGCTAGTGGTTCGCGCCCGGGTTGAGTAGTCGACGATCTCGGTCGGGGGCGATTGACGGGCGGGTCATCATGCGGTCCATCGATGGGCCAGACTGCGCACATGTCCGCAGAGGAGCGCGACGCGCCGGCCCCGTTCGATCTGCCGGTCCAGCCACCGCTCGATCCGATGCTCGCCAAGCTGGCGCGGGCGATCCCGGCCGGCGACGACTGGTTGTTCGAGCCGAAATGGGATGGATTCCGGTGTCTGGTGTTCCGCGACGGCGATCGACTCGAGATGTACAGCCGCAAGCGCCGCCCGCTCGATCGCTACTTTCCCGAGTTGCTCGATCCGCTGCGCGCAGCGCTGCCCGAGCGGGCGGTGATCGATGGTGAGATCGTCGTCGCCGATCGTGCCGATCGCGGGCTTGACTTCGATGCGTTGCTCCAGCGCATCCACCCGGCGACGTCCCGTGTCGAGCGGCTGGCGGCGGAGACGCCGGCGAGCTTCGTCGCGTTCGACGTGATCGCCGTCGGCGGCACCGACCTGCGCGACGAGCCCATGACCGCCCGGCGGGCGCAGTTGCTCGACGCAGTCGATGCCGCCCCGCCGGTGTACATCACTCCGGCGAGCCGTGACCGCGCGATCGCCGAAGAGTGGTTCGTGCGCTTCGAGGGCGCCGGTCTCGATGGTGTGGTGGCCAAGTCGATCGATGGCGTGTACGCGCCGGGAAAACGGACACTCGTCAAGGTCAAGCACGAACGCACCGCCGACTGCGCCGTTCCCGGATACCGAATACACAAAGACGGTGCCGGTGTCGGATCACTCTTGCTCGGCCTGTACGACGACGCCGGGGAGTTGCACTCGGTCGGTGTCGCAGCAGCGTTCAGTCGCGCCCGCCGCGCGGAGCTACTCGATGAGCTCGCGCCCCGCACCGTCGACGCGCTCGAGGGTCATCCGTGGCGATCGTGGGCCGAGCACGATGCCGAGCACTCGGGACCGGGCGGCGGGAGCCGGTGGAACGCCGGCAAAGATCTCTCGTTTGTCCCGATTCGGATGGGCCTCGTTGCCGAGGTGACCTTTGGTCAGCTCGAAGGCGGGCGCTTCCGACACGGTGTCGGCTTCGTACGTTGGCGTCCCGACCGCGACCCCGAGAGTTGCACCTTCGATCAGCTCGACGTCGCCGATCCGGTCCGTTTCGACGAGGTCGTTGCGCCAGATCACGACTGAGTGTCTGCACTGGGTCGACTTCCGAGCGCCCGCCAGTCGACGCGACGGACCGGTCAGCCCGCAACGGTGGTGGTCGTCTCGGGGATGGTCACCACGATCGACGGAGGAATCGTCAATGCAGTGGTCGGGGTGGTGCCGTCTTCATTGAGCATCACGAAGGTCTGTGGGTCGCTGTTGACCACCCCGAGCGACGTTTGCGCGTTGATGGTGAGCAACCATTCTCCGGCCACGGTGAGCGGAAGCCCGTCACTTTGCGGACGGACGGCGACCCCGCGACCGTCGAGCGGGACCGGTTGGGTGATGGTGCCGATCGTGGCGTTGGGCGGCGCCGTGAACACCACTTCGAGGCCGGACAGGCCGGACTCGGGCTCGTCGACCGCGACTTCCACGCCGACGATGCCGACACGATCGCTCGTGAGGCTGACCGTGACGTCGAGATCGGCTTCTTCCACTTCGACCCGCCGCTCGATGACGTAGTCGATGGTCGCCGCAGTTGCGAAGTTCGGTGGTGTCAGAGCCAACGCCCACGCGGTCAGGGCGAACACGACGATGCCGAGCAGGGCCTCGATGCCGAAGGCCCGTCGCAGTCGTTCGGCCATGGGCAGTGTCATCTCGTGCGCCCGGGCGAGTCGCTGATTGACGAATTGCCGGGCCGACATGGCCACGAAGACCATCGCCGCCAACACGACCATCCGGAGCACGACCACTCGGCCGTGACTGGAGCTGAACAGATTGCCTCCGTCGACGCGGATCATCTCGATGATCGCCGTCACGATCGTCACGACGATCGCCAGGTTCGAGATGCGTCCGAACCCCCGCACGGCGTGGACAAGGTCTTCCTCACCCGGCCCGGCGAGTACGACGCGGGCGACGAGAATGGCGCCGCCGACCCAGATCGCCAACGCAAGTGCCTGGACGACGGTGAGCAACGCACCCAGCGCGGCGAAGTCGCCACCGACGCGGGCGAGGCCGAGCGTTGCGACGGCCAACGCGGGGAGGCCGAGGCCGGCCAGCTGGCTGGTCGGGTCGATGACTCGATCCGGCCGGAAGGCGACCCATCCGATCACGATGGACAAGACGAGTTGAGCGAGCGCCGCGATTCCTGCCGTGCCGGCGTTGAGCAGATCGAACCACGCGGTGGGGTTGATGCCGCTGCCGAACGACGATGCGGTGACGGCGGCAGAGGCGGCGACCACGTACAGGAACGAACCGAGCACCGAGACGATCCATGCCAACCGCATGAAGCGCACGGTGAGCAGGTACTCGACGCCTTCGGGCCACGCAGCGGCGATCACGATCAGCCCACCGAACAACGCGCTGAGGCCGATCATCGAGACCAACCGACCGAGCCACAGGGGGCCCTGGCCTGACTCGACTTCGTCGAGGTCGACCACGGTGGTGTCGTCCGTGCTGCCCGTCGTGTCACCGGTGGCCGTGTCGGCCGCAGTGGTGTCGGTGGCAGTGGTGTCGGTGGCAACGGTGGTGGCGGTCGCCGCCGAATCGTCGGTGGGCACAGTGGTGGCGACCGTCCCGGTCTGCACGTTGAAGGTGATGTTGCCTTGTCCGTTCGGCTCGCCGTCTGGATCACTGACGAGCCAGTTGGCCACGCACGTGCCCCCGGGCAGCGGCTCGGCGATCGCGGCGCTCAGCGTTCGCCCGTCGCTATCGACCTCGGTTGCCTCGAGTGTCTGGAGCTCGGCATTGCAAGTCAGGCCGATGGTGTTGGTTTCGCCCAGCTCCTCGACGAAGACGATGCTGATTGCGGCGGGAGACGACTCGATCGTGCTTCCGTCGGCCGGCGTGGACTCGCTCACCGAGTTGTCAGCGGCGACCGTGCCTCCGGTGAGCAGTAGTGTGGCGAGCGCGACGAAGACGCCGGCGGCGAGGGACGCGAGGGTGCCGCGTCGGAGTCGAACGGATGTGCCCGCGCTCACGATGGATCGAGGCTAGTGGGCGGCCCCCGTCAGGACTCTGACCCCGTCGTCCCCGGTATGGTCACCGTCGTCGACGGTGAGGCGTCGCCGGGCCCTCCGGTGGCGGTCCGACGGCATTGCGGAGCGCCCATCTCGGTGACGAGATCGTCGCGACCGAGCAACAGCTCGCCGAGTTGCGTCGTGAGTGCTCCGAGGTCGGCGTTCGGGTCGTCGGCGGTGACGGTCGCAATCTGCGCCCAAGTAGCGGCCTGTTCCTCGGTGTTGCGCACGAACGCCCGGTGGTCGTCGTCGAGGTCGTCGATTCGCGGCGGATCGAGGGTTCTCGCCTGGTCGGCCTCGCCGCGCAGTTCCGACGCCGCCGCGTCGGCGAAGTCGGTGACGCTGATCAGCTCTGGCGGATCCGGGAGCGCATCGAGTTCGGCGGCGGTTGCGACGCAGATCTGCTCGAGGTCGGCGAGGTATTCAGCAGCTGTCGGATCGGCAGTGGCCTCCTCGCCGCACGACGAGACGATCGCAACCGCAACGGCGGCGACGGCTGCAGAGACCCGCGTTCGATGCCCCATCGGTGGTCACTGTACGGAGCGGCGCACGACCGGTGGGCGCGCCGGGCTGTGATCGATGGCCCGCCGTCGGCGTTGGCTGTGATGGATATGGTGACCAGATGGCCACCCAAGCGCTGTATCGCCGGTATCGCCCGCGCCGGTTCGGCGATCTCAAAGGGCAAGATCATGTGGTCCAGGCACTCCGCAGCGCCGTGGCCGATGGTCGGGAGGGGCAGGCCTACTTGTTCTCCGGGCCCCGTGGTACCGGCAAGACGTCGTCGGCGCGCATCTTGGCCAAGGTGCTCAACTGCGAGAACCCGCGCGACGGCGAGCCGTGCTGTGAGTGTGAGTCGTGCCTTGCGGTGGAGCGCGGCACGAGCTACGACGTCCACGAACTCGACGCAGCGAGCAACAACGGCGTCGATGCAATGCGCGACCTGATCGAGAAGGCGTCGCTCGGAACCCCCGGCCGGCACAAGGTGTACATCCTCGACGAGGTGCACATGCTGTCGAAGGCGGCCGAAGCAGCGTTGCTCAAGACGCTCGAGGAGCCTCCGTCACATGTGGTGTTCGTGCTGGCGACGACCGATCCGCAGAAGATGTCCGACACCATTCGTAGTCGTACGCAGCATCTGCAGTTCCATCTGTTGCCGGCGGACACGCTAGCCGAGCACGTTCGTTGGGTGGCTGCCGACGCGGGGCTCGACGTGTCGGACTCCGCGTTCGACCAGGTGCTCGCTTCGGGTGCGGGCTCGGCGCGCGACACGCTGTCGGCGCTCGAGCTCGCGGCCAACGCGGGCGATGCCGCGCTCGATGTCGTGCCGCTCGACGACTTCGTCGAGGCGATGATCGAGCGCAGCAGCGGGCAAGCGCTCACGCTGATCGCCGATGCCATCGCCATCGGGCGCGATCCGCGCACCCTCACCGAGGAATTGATCGGCCACCTGCGGAACGGATTCTTGAGCTTGATGGCACCGCAGTTGGTCCAGCTGCCGACGGATCGAGTCGATGCGGTGGCGTCGCAGGCACAACGGCTGGGTGCCGCAGGACTGGTTCGGGCCATCGAGCGGCTGGGGACCGCGTTGGTCGATATGCGTCACGCACCTGATCCACGGGTGTTGCTCGACGTGGTCGCCGTGCAACTGACCGCCGACGAGGTCGATCCCGACGTCGGCGCGCTGCTGGCGCGGGTGCAGCGACTCGAGGCACGGCTGGAGGCGTTGGAAGCGGCGCCGACCGCTCCTGGCGCCGCGCCGTCGGGTTCCCCGACGACACCGTCGGGCC
>JABSQH010000153.1 GCA_013213745.1 Ilumatobacteraceae bacterium
ATATAATATCAAAAACTATATTAGGTATAAAGAAGATTTAAAAGAATCTTTAGCGAGATTACCTGATCATGGAACTGATTACCATAAATATACTAGAGATGAATTGATTACTCAATTTATGCCTTTAGTAGAATCTATGGCCAGGAAATTTTCAACTAGTGACCAAGCATCTGGAGTATTAAGTATATTAGATTTACTTCAATGTGGGCATGAAGGTTTAACAAAAGCTGTAGATAGAATAGATTGGGAAACATTAAACCAATCCGAAGATAAAGAAAAGACTATAAAAGCTTTCTTTAGCAAGAGAATAAAAGGACGAATTAGAAGACGTATTGACCATTTACGCGGGACTATGCGATTACCAGAATATAAGTTAAATGAAATGAGAAACACTAAAGATAAGAAAATAGTGGCTATGTTCTTTAACTCCATATTCTTAAGCATTGACGCACAAGTAAATGATGAAGACGTATTTAATCAAATACCTGATAAAACAGAACCTTATAATATTCATTTAATGAATTTATATTTAAAAAGCTTGATGAATAAATATCTTAATGAAATGCAATATGAAGTATTGCGTTTAAGTTATGGATTAGACTGTGATAAACACACAGCTAAAGAAATTGCAAACCATTTAAAGATAGAAGGAAGTGGAAATTATGTAAGGGTTTCTGAGTTAAAAAAGGAAGCTGTAAGAATACTAATTGATAACGTCGATCACTCACAAGTGCTTGATTATCTATAAGTTAGAATTGTAAAACAGCAAATTAACATGTAATTATATTATTATGACCATATACGAAAAACTTATAAAAATTCAGACAAAATTTAAATCGAAGAAAAGTAGATTTAATTCATTCGGCAAGTATTACTTCCGGTCAGCCGAAGACATTCTCGAAGCAATTAAACCCTTTGAAAAGGAGTTAGGATTTACCGTTACAATAAATGAAGAATTTGTTGATAATGAAATATTGCCTATGCTAAAAACTACGGCAACATTACATGACGATAAAGGAATGACTATAAGTGCAACTTCAATTGTTGGAGTAGACTTAGAACAAAAGGGTATGCAAATGCCACAGAGATTTGGCTCAGCATCGAGCTACGGAAAGAAATATGCATTAGGAAATTTATTCCTAATTGACGATACTCAAGATAGTGATGCTACTAATACACATGGTAAAACTATGTCGCCTGTAGAAGTACAAAAGGCAAAAGCATATGTTAAATCAGGTGGAAAAATAGAGGCTATCAAAAAGAAGTATCAATTAACTCCCGAATTAGAACGGGAACTTAAAACTCTCTAATGAAAAAAGAAGATGTAATAAATAAGTTACGTAATGACGAAGATTATTATGGAGACTTTGGTAAAAAGTATCTTAGTAATTCAGACATTAAAACTTTACTTACAAATCCTTTAGCTTTAGGAAAAGCCTCAGAAATGAGACCAGCATTCTTAGTAGGTGGATATTTTCACACAGCTATACTTGAACCAGATAAACTGAAAAAGTATAAAGTGATTGAATCTACCACTAGGAATACTAAAGCATATAAAGAGATGTCTGGTGGAGAGTTATGTTTACTACAACATGAAGTAGACCAAATAGAATTAATGACAGAAAAGATTCTAGGTAATCAAGTATGTAATGATTTAATAAATGGGCCTAATACTAGCTATGAGGAGCCTAATATAAAGCTTATAGAAGGCGAAATGTGGAAAGGCAAAGCTGATATAATAAATCATCATGAACGATTAGTAGTTGATTTGAAAACCACAAATGATTTGAAAAAATTTCGTTATAGTGCTTCAAAATTTAACTATGATTCACAAGCATACATTTATAGAGAATTATTTGGATATGAAATGGTCTTTGTTGTAATAGATAAAAACAATTTACAAATTGGATTATTTGATTGTTCACCAGATTTTTATGAAAGGGGTCGTGTTAAAGTACAGGAAGCTGTACAAGCTTATCAATTATTTTATAAGCAAGAAGGATTTGACCCTAAACAATATTTTATTAACGAAACACTTTAATTAAATTATGGGAAGAAATAGAAAATTCCAAACGAAAGTTTGCAGCGTAACAGGATTAGAAACAGATGTAAATAACTTTTACAAAAATCAAAATCATGTCAAAGCTGTAGACAATCTAAGAAGAACAACTGGTGTTAAGAAATTCCAGTTGCAAAGAATGTTTAACCAAATAAATCAATACGCATAATGGCAGGAATTATTAAAGGGAGTATTAACTTAATGGCAGTACCAAAAGATAAAATTATCAATGGGAAAAAAGGTAAATACATACCAGTAACAATTACAGTCAATGATGAACAGGATCAATTTGGAAATTTTGGTCCAATTATTGTTGAACAAACAAAAGAGGAAAGAGAAGCGAAGGCTCCAAAGACTTACTTAGGGAATGTAAGAGTAGTATGGAGTAACGGATCTTTCCCAGACGCACCAAAATTTGAAGGCGGGCCATCGCCAGCAAAGAGTGCTAAAACGGAAGAAGTTGAAGACGATTTACCGTTTTAATTTATTAATCTTATTTTTAATTACAACAATGAGCTGGGGACAAGATATAAACTGGGTAACATTAGATGATATACCAGAAAAATCAAATAAATA
>JABSQH010000154.1 GCA_013213745.1 Ilumatobacteraceae bacterium
AACTAAACACTATACTGATTAAAAACGAAAAAGGAAATGTGTATAAACAATTATGCTATCCCCGAATAAGTAATTAACAGAATGCGCAAAGTACAAAACCGTTTAAAAACTTGGAAACGGGGATAAATAGTATGAATAATACACAAAAAAACAAATGGGATCCAAACACGCGCAAAGTACAGCAGTACAGTTGGAAGAGCCCATTCGAGGGGGGGTAACAATGAAGTCTTTAAGTGTGGATTATTGCAACAAAACGATATAGAAACATAAAAGATCAAATATTTTGGTGTAATTTAAGTAACTTGTAAACAAGTACAGAAATATATAATCATCCAATAAAGCGGCACGAAAGGAAATACTAATGATAAACATCAGATATGTTACTAATCCAAAAATGTCCTCAAAAAATAATAACAAAGACTGTTCCGGGGCTTGCCACCCGGCATCCTGAGTATATTACTAGCGCTCGTAACACAAGCAGAAAGGCACCTCGTCGGCTAAGCGTTTCAATCAAATAACATATTGAAATCACACACTAGTATCATAATAACAAATATGATGAATAGCATTACTATTTCAAAACAATACACGCATAAAGGACAAAGACAAGATTCGGCAGTAGTGGTTGTTAGGTACTACCACTGAACCTTGCATATATTCATCACATCCAAAATAAAATCACAAAAATGCTCTATAAACGAATTGAATGCCAGTGCTACCCTGCCGGGGGGGGGGCCCCCCCGGCAGAGATTTTCAATTTTTTCTCAGAAAGTCGATTTTTGAAAACCTTCCAGTAGACCTATCCACTATTCCTTTTAGGGTTTTGTAGTACCCCTGGGTACTATGCAACCCTAAAAGGAATAGTGGATAGGTCCACGGGAAGGGTTTGAAAAATCAAGTTTTTTGCATTTTTTTGACCCCCCCGGTCAGCTCCACAAAATGGGAAAATTCTTTTTGCGGGGGTCCGACTTGTTCGTTTTACGACGTTTTTTTTTGCTAACTTCCGCTAAAATCGTCCTAGGCCTAAAAAAAATTATAAAGATTTAGAAAAGTCGATCAGAAAACGACTTTTGGTGATTTTTCCGAGTTTTGAAAATTTTCCGTCCTCTGAGAGCCTCCGAAAGGCAAAAAATCGACCTATTTTGACCCATTTTGGACCCATTTCTGAACACATTTCTGGACACATTTCTGGACACCCTCGGGGTTCGGAGGGCTGTAACTCGAGGAATACTTTTTCTTTTTTTTATTCGTCCAAAAAATGTAAAATCCCAGAACAAACTGAGAGAACCCCGTATGTTTTTTCTAAGCGATCTGAGCACTATTAGGGGTCGAAAAATCGATTTCTAAAAACATGTGGTGTAAAACGAACAAATATGGCAAATATCGACCCCAAAAAAAAAAAGAATTCCTACTGGAGAGGCTGGGGGGGTCAAAAAAATGTCAAAATATTGATTTTTCAAAACCTTCCCATGGACCTATCGACTATTCCTTTCAGGGTTCTATAGTACCCAAGGGTACTACAAAACCCTAAAAGGAATAGTCTATAGGTCCACGGGAAGGTTTTCAAAAATCGACTTTCTGAAAAAAAATTGAAAATCTCTGCCGGGGGGGGCCCCCCCCCGGCACCGGGTAGCACTGCCAACCATAAAGTATCATAATATATGATATTGGGACATTCGGGGTACTTCTGGGTGTGTTAGCTCAAAAACCA
>JABSQH010000155.1 GCA_013213745.1 Ilumatobacteraceae bacterium
CGTCGCTATGTCCAGCCAACTCAGCGCGCTCGTCGCGTCCGGAGACGGTGGTGGCGGCGGTGCGGCGCTATTTCAGCTCGGCATCTTGCTGCTCATCCCGTTCGCTATGTACTTTTTCCTCATTCGACCGCAACGGCGGCGGATGCGCGAGCAACAGGAGCTCCAGAAGTCGATCGAAATCGGCGATGAAGTGTTGACCACGTCGGGCATCTTCGGCCGGATCACCGGCGAGGATGGCTCGAGCCGATTCTGGTTGGAAATCGACGACGACGTGCAGATCCGAATCGCCCGGGCAGCGATCCAGGGCAAGGTGGACGACGACGCCACCACCGGCGACGACGCCACCACCGGCGACGACGACGGCGCAGTCGACGACGACTGACCCGATGCGCCGCCGACTGTGGATCTCCCTGATCGGGACTGTGCTGATCGTGGTCGGCGCGCTGATCGGCAACCTGGCCACGGGCAACACCCCCGTGCTCGGGCTCGATCTGCAAGGCGGAGTGTCGGTCATCCTGCAGCCCGTCGAGCCGGCGACCGAAGACGATCTGTTGGTGATTCGCGACCTGATCCGTAGCGAACTCGAGAACCGTGGCATCGCGGAGCCCGACGTACGCGTGCAGGGTGACGTCATCGTCGTCGACCTTCCCGGTGTGCGCGACCAACAAGAGGCGCTCGATGCGGTCGATGTGTCGGGCGTGGTCGAACTCAGACCGGTGCTCGACGCGGCGGCGTGTGCGCCGCCCGATCCGACAGCGGGCGTGCCACCGGCGGGCAGCATTCTCGGCGACGAGTTGATCCTCGACGGAACAGAGGTGTCCGCCGGCGACGATGCGACCGATGAGGCGACGACGAACGAGACGACACCGTCCACCGTGCTCGACGACTCCGACCTGGATGAGCCGCAGGGCTTCGCCAATCTGCCCGCCACCCCCGATACCACCGTGCCGAGTTCCGACGACACGGTGCCCGACGAGCCCACCGACTCGACGGTTCCCGACCTCAGCGAGCTCGTCGGTGAGCCGTCGGTCCCGGGCGCCGAGCTCTTGCCGAGTCGCGACGGCCCGCCCGTGTGCGTCGGCCCGGTCGCCGGCACCGGCGAAGTGTTCGTACGCGGCAGCGCCGAACTCACCTCGCAACAGGGCTGGGGTGTCGGTGTCGAGCTGCGCGGAGATGGCCAAGCGGTGTGGAACAACCTCGCCACCCAGTGCTACAACACGACACCATCGTGCCCGTCGACGGTCCCTGGTCTCCGCGGACAGATCGCCATCGTTCTCGACAGCGTCGTGGTCTCGGCGCCGCAGGTCAACCAGCCGAACTTCACCGACGTCGTGGCCATCACCGGCAACTTCTCGCGAGGCGAGGCCGAAGACCTCGTGTCGGTGCTCAATCGCGGTGCGTTCCCGGTCGAAGTCGAGGCTCAAGAAGCACGCACCGTGTCGGCATCCGCCGGCTCGGAGTCGCTGCAAGCGGCCGTGATCGCCGGACTCATCGGGCTGGCCCTCGTGCTGACGTTCCTCGTGTCGTACTACCGCTGGATCGCCCTCGTCGTGATCGGCGGAATCGCGGTGTGGGCGGCGATGGTGTTCAGCGTGGCCTCGCTGGTCTCGGGGTGGACGAACTACTCGCTCAGTCTCGCTGGCGTCACCGGCATCATCGTGGCCATCGGCGTGACCGTTGACAGTTATGTCGTCTTCTTCGAACGGATGAAAGACGAGCTCCGCAACGGACGCACACTGCGCAACGCAGGACCGCGTAGCTTTCAGATGACCTGGCGGACGATCTGGACCGCCGACCTGGTGTCGATCATCGGTGCAGCGATTCTGTTCTGGCTGAGCGTCGGCTCCGTTCGCGGCTTCGCTCTGTTCCTGGGAATCACCACCGCCTGTGACCTGCTCGTGTGCTTCTTCTTCACCCGCCCAGCGGTCATCCTGCTGTCGCGGTCGAAGTTCATGGTCGGTCGCAAGGCCTTTGGTTTGGAGGTGGCCCGATGACCACCAGGATCGACGACATCGCCCCGACCGGGCTGGGGCGGCTGTACCGCGGGCAGACCGCAGTCGACTTCTACGGTCGTCGCCGAATCGGGCTCGTCGTCGCGGTGATCGCCGTCGTGCTGACCGTCGGCTCGCTGCTGATCCAGGGTCTCAATCTCGGTCTTGACTTCGAGGGCGGTGACGCCTGGGATGTCCCAGCGAGCGAGACCTTTGGCGTCGAAGAGGCCGAAGCCGTGCTCGTCGACAACGGGATCTCTACGACGAGCGCCCGGATCCAACGACGCACGTCGGAACTCAACGACCTGATCACCATTCAGACCCCGGTACTCGATCGCGAGGTCGCCGTCCAGATCACCGAGGACTTCGCCACCGCCGCCGACGTCACCGTGGACGACATCAACTTCTCGTTCACGTCGTCGACCTGGGGGAGCGATATCACCGAAGCGGCGGTCCGAGCCCTGATCATCTTCTTGGTGATCGTGTCGATCTTCATCTCGATTCGCTTCGAGTGGCGCATGGCGCTCGCTGCGTTGACGGCGATGGCTCACGACGTGCTGGTCACCGTCGGCGTGTACTCGCTGTTCCAGTTCGAGGTGACGCCTGCCACAGTCGTCGCCTTCCTCACGATCCTCGGGTACTCGCTCTACGACACCATTGTCGTGTTCGACCGCGTACGCGAGAACGAGGGCAAGTACGCCAGCCGTCGCATGCCGTACGAAGACATCGTCAACATTTCGATGAACCAGGTGATGATGCGCTCGATCAACACGAGCATCTCATCGATCCTCCCGGTGATCTCGCTGCTTCTGATCGGTTCGGGCATACTCGGCGCCGTCACGCTGCGCGAGTTTGCGCTGGCGTTGCTCGTTGGCATGTTGTCGGGCGTGTACTCGTCGATCTTCGTGGCTGCGCCGTTGCTGGCCACGCTGAAGTCGAACACGGCCACACGCAAGTCGCGGCGCACACACCGTCTCACTGGCGATGCACTCCGGGCCGAGGTCGTCGGCGCGGGTCTGACCGGTCGTGTCCGTAGCACCGACGCGAGTCGACCGAGCGACGCGGTCGACGATGGCGACGAACGATCGACCGACGAGGTCGTCGAGCCCGCCGCAGCGACGACTGCTGCGGTGTCGAAGGGCGCCGACCGGCTGCTCACCCACCCACCGCGGCCGCGCAAGAAGAAGCGTCGCTGAACACGCTCGGCGATATCCTCGGAACATGGCAGC
>JABSQH010000156.1 GCA_013213745.1 Ilumatobacteraceae bacterium
ACCGACGAGGTCGTCGAGCCCGCCGCAGCGACGACTGCTGCGGTGTCGAAGGGCGCCGACCGGCTGCTCACCCACCCACCGCGGCCGCGCAAGAAGAAGCGTCGCTGAACACGCTCGGCGATATCCTCGGAACATGGCAGCCGGGTACGAGTCGCTTCGCGGGTACGTCCGCGACATCGTCGACTACCCCGAACCCGGCGTGACGTTCCGCGACATCACGCCGCTCATCGGCGACGGCCCCGCGTTTCGATCCGCCATCGACGGGCTCGCCGAAACCGCCGCAGGTCGAGCCGTCGATCGGGTCGTCGGCGTCGAGTCCCGCGGGTTCATCGTCGCTGCACCGGTCGCCGATCGCATCGGAGCTGCATTCGTGCCGGTTCGCAAGGCCGGCAAGTTGCCGTGGGCTGTCGTGCGCGAGGAGTACGACCTCGAGTACGGCTCGGACAAGCTCGAGATCCATCGAGATGCGATTCATCCCGGCGAGCGCATCTTGATCATCGACGACGTGCTCGCCACCGGCGGCACCGCTGCCGCCACCGCCAAGCTCGTGGAGACCCTCGGCGGGGAAATCGCCGGGCTCAGCTTCCTCATCGAACTCGACGACCTCAAGGGCCGCAGCAAACTCGGAGAGCGTCCAATCACCTCGCTGATGAGGTTCTGATGGGCACCGTCTCGCGGGTCCTGCCATGGCGTCGCCAGCAGGTCGCGACGTCGGCTGACGAGCTCGGGCCGCTGCTCACGTCGTACCGGCGGCGACATCCCAAAGCTCCGGTCTCGACGATCAACCGCGCCTACCGAGTGGCCGCAGAAGCGCACCACACCCAAATGCGCGGCAGCGGCGAGAGTTACATCAATCACCCGCTCGCCGTTGCCCACATCGTTGCCGACATCGGCCTCGACGAGGTGTCGATCGTCGCCGCGCTGCTGCACGATGCGGTCGAAGACACCGAGATCACCCTCGACGACGTCGACCGGGGCTTCGGATCCGACGTTGCCGCGATCGTCGACGGTGTGACCAAGCTCGAACGCATCCGTTTCGACTCTCGCGAAGAGCAGCAGGCCGCAACGATGCGCAAGATGCTCGTGGCGATGGCCAAGGATCTGCGCGTGCTGGTGATCAAGCTCGCTGACCGCCTCCACAACATGCGGACCATCGCTGCGATGCCGATGGAGAAGCAGCAGCGCATCGCCCAGGAAACTCTCGATATCTACGCTCCGTTGGCCCACCGTCTGGGCATGCAGGAAATCAAGCAGCATCTCGAGGACCTGTCGTTCGCCGCGCTGTATCCCAAGCGATTCGCCGAACTCGATCATCTCGTGAGTACCCGTACTCCCGAGCGCGAGGTCTATCTGGCCAAGGCGCTCGCCGATGTGCGCGCCCGGCTCGACGAACTCGGCATCGAAGCCGAGGTCACCGGTCGGGGTAAACACCTGTGGAGCATCTACGAAAAGATGGTCGTCAAGGGCCTCGAGTTCGACGACATCTTCGATCTCGTGGCGGTGCGCGTGATCGTCGACTCGATGAAGGATTGCTACGCCGCGCTCGGGTGCATTCACGGGCGCTGGCGACCGGTGGTCGGTCGATTCAAGGACTACATCGCGATGCCCAAGTTCAACCTCTATCAGAGCTTGCACACGACCGTCATCGGTCCTGCCGGCAAGCCGATCGAGGTGCAGATACGAACCGAGGAGATGCACCGTCGAGCTGAGTGGGGTGTCGCTGCGCACTGGGCGTACAAGGACGGCCAGACCACTGCCGCCGACGTCGACTGGCTGAGTCGGATCATCGATTGGCAAGAGGAGGTATCCGACCCTGCGCAGTTCATGCAGAGCCTGAAGACCGACCTCGAACAAGATGAGGTGTACGTCTTCACGCCGAAAGGTCGGGTCATCACCCTGCCGGTCGGGGCGACGACCGTCGATTTTGCGTACGCCGTGCACACCGAAGTCGGCCACTCCTGCATCGGCGCCAAGGTCAATGGGCGGCTCGTGTCGCTCGACCACGTGCTCGCCAGCGGCGACAACGTCGAGATCTTCACCTCCAAGGTCGAAACGGCGGGGCCGTCACAGGACTGGTTGGCATTCGTCGCTTCACCGCGGGCGCGCAACAAGATTCGCCAGTGGTTCAGCCGTGAGCGTCGTCTCGACATGATCGAGTCCGGGCGCGACGACCTCACGTCGGCGCTGCGGCGCGAGGGCTTGCCGGTCCAACAGGTGTGGAAATCGCCGCAGCTCGAATCCGTGATCGGCGAGCTCAGCTACACCGATCTCGAAGCCCTGCTTGCGGCGATTGGCGAGCATCATGTGTCGGCACGGTCGGTGGCCCAGCGAATCGCTCGGGCCATGCGCTCCGGCGACGACACCGATCAGCTGCCGGCGACGGTCGACCGCCCCCGTCGCGAACGCAAAGATGGGCAGCGGACGAAGGTCGGGGTGCACGTAGAAGGTCTCGACGACGTGCTCGTCACCTTGGCCAACTGCTGCACGCCGGTACCGGGTGACCCGATCATCGGCTTCGTCACTCGTGGTCGTGGGGTCAGCGTGCACCGCAGCGACTGTGCCAACGCGGCCGCGCTGATGACACAGCAGGCGACGCGCATGATCGACGTCGAGTGGGACGGCGAAGAGCAGTCAGGAGCGACGTTCGTCGCTGGTGTCGAAGTCGTTGCGCTCGACCGCTCGCGGTTGTTGCGCGACGTTGCCACTGCGCTCGTCGACCACCACGTGAACATCCTCTCGTGCACGACCGCAACAGGTGCCGACCGGGTGGCCAAGATGCGCTTCGAGTTCGAGCTCGCGCACCCCGGCCATCTCGATGCGGTGATCCGCACGATCAAGGGCATCGACGCCGTCTACGACGCATACCGCCTCTTGCCCGGCGCCGCCACTCCGGTCGCCTAACCAGGCCCCGCTACAGCGTCTCTGCGACGCTGTAACGGCAGTTGCGGGTCAGGTCAGAGAACCTCCAGGAGCCGGTTGGGGTCGCGCCGGTAGCCTGGCCGGCCGTGCCGACGTTCCAGACCAGCCCAGGGATGCGTGACATCCTGCCGCCCGAGGCAGGGCGATTCGAACAGCTGGTCGCGGTGTTCGCGGAGATCGTCGAATCGGCGGGGTATGGGCGCTTGAACACGCCACTCATCGAGGACTACGGGGTGTTCGTGCGTATTGGCGACGCCACCGACGTCGTGTCCAAAGAGATGTACGACTTCACCGACCATGGCGATCGACACGTCGCACTCCGACCGGAAGTGACGGCGAGCGCGTGCCGGGCGTTTGCTCAACACCGCCCCACGCCGCCATGGAAGGTGTTTTATTCGGGACCCAACTTTCGCCACGAGAAGGCCCAGCGCGGGCGCTATCGCCAGTTCGAGCAGGTCGGGGTGGAAGTGCTCGGGGTCGACGACCCGCTGCTCGATGTCGAAGTGATTGCACTCGCATGGGAGTTCTATGCGGCACTCGGGCTGCGTCAAGTCGACCTCATCGTCAACAGCCTGGGCGAGCCCGCAGACCGCGCCCGCTACGTCGCTGCGCTCAAGGAATACTTCACCGCTGCGGGTGATGCGTTGAGTGCCGCCAGCCGAGCGACGCTGGTCACGAACCCGCTACGCGTCCTCGATTCCAAGCGCCCCGAAGATCAGTCGCTGATCGCGGCTGCGCCATCGATCGCCGATTTCTACGACGAGGGCGCGAGCGCCCACTTCGCCGCTGTCTGCGCCGGCCTCGATGCCATCGGTGTGCCGTACCGCGTCGAGCCGAAGCTGGTGCGTGGCCTCGACTACTACCGCCGGACGATCTTCGAATTCCAGGGCGGCACCTTCGACTCCGCGCAGAATGCGCTCGGTGGCGGCGGACGATACGACGGTTTGGTCGAAGACCTCGGCGGACCGGCAACACCCGGTGTCGGGTTTGCACTCGGCGTCGACCGCACCGTGTTGGCCTGCGACGACGAGGGTGTCTTCGCCGCCACGCCGCGCCAACT
This sequence comes from Ilumatobacteraceae bacterium, assembly GCA_013213745.1. Taxonomy (GTDB): domain Bacteria; phylum Actinomycetota; class Acidimicrobiia; order Acidimicrobiales; family Ilumatobacteraceae; genus JABSQH01. The sequence continues at coordinate 3,980 of JABSQH010000156.1, forward strand.
CGACGCGTTCGTCGTCGACGTCGTCGACGGCACACACGCGCTTGCGTTGACCACCGAACTCCGACGAGCCGGACTCGCCGTGGACCGCGCCTTCGACGGGCGCAGCATGAAAGCGCAGATGAAGCTCGCCAATCGCTCCAACGCTCGGCATGCAGTGATCGTCGGCCCCGACGAGGTGGCGACTGACACGGTTCAACTCAAGCCGCTGTTCGGCGGCGACCAACGCACTGTTCCCCGCGGCGAGATCGCCGCCCAACTCAGGAAATCAACGTCTTCATGAGCACCCCGGACCATTCTCAGGCGACCGCACTGCGCACCCACCTGTGCGGGCAGCTGCGACCCGCTGACATCGGCTCGACGGTGAGCGTCACCGGATGGGTGGGGCGTCGTCGCGAGCATGGTGAACATCTTGCATTCGTCGACCTCCGTGACTACAGCGGGATCGTGCAGTGCGTCATCAACGACGACATCGATGTGCGCAGCGAGTACGTGCTGCGCATCACCGGCGTGGTCCGCAAACGTCCGGAGGGCACGATCAACGACGCACTGCCGACGGGGCAGGTGGAGATCGGCGACTGTGAGGTGGAGATCCTGCGCAAGGCGGTGCCGCCGCCGTTCCCCATCGACGCGCGCGCCGATGACGTCGACGAGAACATTCGGCTGCAGTACCGCTATCTCGACCTTCGTCGGGAGCGGATGCAACGCAACCTGCGGGTTCGTTCAACCGTGAACGCGGCGATCCGTCAGTCGATGGACCAACAGGGGTTCGTCGAGGTCGAAACCCCGATGCTCGTGCCGTCGACGCCCGAGGGTGCGCGTGAGTTCTTGGTGCCGTCGCGCAAGGAGCAGGGATCGTTCTACGCCCTGCCGCAGTCGCCGCAGCTGTTCAAACAGCTGTTGATGGTCGGGGGCGTCGATCGGTACTACCAGATCGCCCGCTGTCTGCGCGATGAAGACCTGCGCGCCGACCGGCAGTACGAGTTCATGCAGCTCGACATGGAGATGAGCTTCGTCGAGCAGGACGACGTGCTCGATGCCGTTTCGCGGTCGGTGCTCGGCGCCGTCGAGGCGGTCACCGGCGAACAGATCGACGAGATCGAGCGCATCACGTGGCACGAGGCGATGAACCGCTTCGGTGTCGACAAACCGGACCTGCGCTTCGGCATGGAGCTGGTCGAACTCACCGATGTATTCGCCAACACCGAGTTCAAGGCGTTCGCCGGCGCAACCGGCGAGGGCGGCGCTATCAAGGGCATTCGGGTGCCCGGCGGAGCGGGGGAGTACGGCCGCAACCAACTCGACAAGTTGACCGACCGGGCGAAGTCGCTCGGGGCCAAGGGTCTCGTGTGGCTGAAGATCGTCGACGGCGCGGGTGCGGCTGGTCTCGACAGCCCGGTGGCCAAGTTCTTCTCCGACGCAGAGGCCGACGAAGTGCGCGCCCGCACCGGAGGCGACGCCGGCGACCTCGTACTGATCGTGGCCGACGAGTGGATGACGACGTGTGAGGTACTCGGCCAGTTGCGCAACGATCTCGGCCGCCCGCCGGTCCACGAGGGCCCGTATCGCTTCGTCTGGGTGGTCGACTTTCCGCTGTTCGTCGGCGTCGATCGAGAGAGCGGTCGTCCCAAGCCCGGACATCACCCGTTCACGATGCCCCACCCTGACGACATCGGGTTGCTCGAATCAGAGCCACTGCGGGTGCGCTCGAAGGCATACGACCTGGTGCTCAACGGTTGGGAGCTTGGCTCAGGGTCGATTCGAATCCACGAACCCGAGCTGCAGCGACAGGTGTTCCAAGCGCTCGGGATCTCTGATGAGGAGGCCGAGCGCAAGTTCGGCTTCTTCCTCAACCCATTCGAGTACGGAGCGCCACCCCATGGTGGCTTCGCCTACGGACTCGATCGGCTCGTCGCCATCCTCGCCGGTGAAGAGAACATCCGCGAGATCATCGCCTATCCAAAGACACAGTCCGGCGCCGACCCGCTGACCAACAGCCCACTGCCGGTCGACGCCAAAGTGCTCGAAGAGCTCGGCATCAGGGTACTCCCGCGGGTCGATTGACCGGTCAGTTGCGGTTTGACCCGTGTTGCCTGGTGTCGGACGACGTCGGCCTGATCCCGACCGACCGCTACGGATCGGGGGTGAACGTCGCCGTCATCATTCCGGCACGGAAATTGCTCGAGCTTCCGTCGAGATTGCGACAGCGCGAGTCGCACGTCTTGGTGCTCCCAGCCCCGGTGGCGAACGAGCGGACCTGCGTCATGACCTCGAACGCGCTCTCACCTGAGCCTGCCCAGAGGGCTCGATTGTGGCTGTTTGGATTGGCCGTCACCTCCGTCAACTGACACTCGGCAAGTTCGTCGTCAAGGTCATCGAGGATCGCGGTTGCCGTGACCGTGATCTGGCCAGACGTCGGCGCGGTGATCGTGATGTCTTGCATCGTTTCAGTGGTGTCGGTGAACTGCGAGAAGTCACCCAGAGGCCCGTTCGAGGTGAACTCGGCCTCGAATTCTTCGTAGATGGTGAAGGGTTTGGCGGCGCCGAGGGACCAAATCTTTGAGAGCGACTCTCGTCCGGCGGCTATCGCACGAGGTAGCGCGATTCGACGCGCCGCGTCGTTCCAACACGATCATCGTGAGTGTTCGCACCGTCCGCCGTTGACGGCGGGCGGACGCGCTCAAACGTCTTCCAACTAGAGTCGGCATCGTTCTGAACGCGGAGAGGGGACGCCGATGGCGGGCCAGGACGTGTCGTTTGCTGTCGCCAGCTACCGCTACCTGCGGCTGTCGATCGTGGTGGTGCTCGTGGCGCTCCTCGCCTCGGTCGTGTTCGAACGTTTCCAGGTCGACTGTTGGCACGGCTCGCTGAGCGCCTATTACTACACCCCGGTACAGCCGATCTTCGTCGGCGCGCTGATGGCGATCGGTGTCAGTTTCGTCGCCATCAAGGGCAGTTCGGAGACCGAGGACCTATCGCTCAACATCGCCGGCGTGGTCGCCCCGATCGTCGCTGTAGTACCGACGAGCCCGCCGAGCGCACAGACCGACTGCTCGTCGGCCGCAATCCAGCAGCCGGACCAGTTGGCGTTCATCGACAACAACGTGACCTCGTTGATCGTCGCCGGCGCGGCAGCCATCGTGATCGGGTGGCTGGCCTCGCGACGCAGCGACTCGAGCGGCACCGGTCTCGACCGCTCGGCGCTGCTCGGCGTCGGATTCGCGCTCGTCATGATGGCGATCGGTCTCGGTTGGTACACCATCGGCCGCAACAGCTTCCTCGAACGGGCCCACGGTGTCGCCGCCGTCGTACTGTTCCTCGCACTGTTCGGGGCGATCGTGGTCAGTGCGTTCGCAGCTGGCCAGCCGTACCGGGCGTGGTACACCGGCACTGCAGCCGCGATGGTGTCGGTCGCGATCGTGGTGGTGATCGCCGGGCTGCTCGTCGACGAGTGGCGTCATCAGATCCTGGTGCTCGAGACGTTCGAGCTGATCCCGGTCGGAGTGTTCTGGGCGGCGCAAACCGTCGAATATTGGGATGGCGATCGACGAATCGAGCGTGAGGCTCAGCACTCGCTCGGATAGACCACGCCCACCTGCCGGCGGATCTCGTCCATCAGCGTCATCCCGGCGATCGTCGCCTCCCACGTCACGATGTCGCTCTGCCGTTCGCCGGCACGAATGCGTTCGATTGCGTGTTCGGCTTCGTGGACGAGCCCACGATTGGGGTGAACGTGGTGCTCCGGTTCGACATCGGGGTGGTTGTCGCGGCGTTGGACGTCGCGGCGCAGCGTGTATTTCTGCGGGAACCAAAACGGGGCCTCGATATCGATCCGTCCGTCGGTCCCGACGATCGTCGCAGTGAGATCGCTGGTGGCCTCGAGTGATGTCGTCAGCACGGCGATGGCGCCTTCGTAGCCGAGCACCGCCCCGAGGGTCGCATCGACGCCCTGGTCGGTCAGGTTGGCGAGGGCACGCACGTCGCAGGGTTCGCCCAGCAGAAACCGGGCGAGCGCGAGGGGATAGATCCCGAGATCGAGCAGCGCACCACCTGCAAGGTCGATGCGGCGGTGACGACCCTCGGGGTTGGGCACATCGATCGCGAAGTTGGCGTCGATCGTGATGATCTTGCCGATGTCACCGTCGACGACGCGCGCGCGGATGTCGTGCCAGGCAGGCATGAACCAACTCCACATCGCCTCCATCAGGAATCGATCGTTGCGCTCGGCCGTCGCGACCATCTCGCGTGCTTCGGCGGCGTTGAGCGCGAAAGCCTTTTCGCACACGACGTGTTTGCCGGCTTCGAGTGCCGCGATCGTCATCGCGTGGTGGTGGCTGTGCGGCGACGCCACGTAGATGACGTCGACGTCAGGATCGGCCCACAACGCTTCGTACGAGCCATGTGCCCGCTCGATGCCGTGTCGCTCGGCGAACGCTGCTGCGCTTTCCTCACTGCGCGAGCCGACGGCGACCGTCTCGATGGTGTGAGTGTCGGTGATCGTGTGCAACGCAGTCGCCATGGCGGTGGCAATGCCGCCGGTCCCGGCGATGCCCCAACGTAACGGGGTGGTGCTCATCGCCGGAGTCTCGCGTACCCGCAGCAGTCGGCGAGCGGCGATCAACGAATCCCGTACTGCTCTAGCAGGCGCTTTGGGTGCATGCCTCGGACGAACCCCATGAACACACGGTGGGTGCTGTATCCGTGTAGGCGTTGCCCGTGCTCGGATGAGCGAGCGGCGCATTCGAGACTGACCGGGAGGGAGAAGTTCTCACCGAGGGATCGGTCAGTCAGCCGAACTCGATGACGGTCCCGTGTGCTGGACCGGCGTCGTGCCCGCCACGTCGGCTGTAGTCCGCGGCTGCTCGGTACGCCCGACGACCACCAGACCAGCGACGACGGTGACGATGCCCAACCAACCGAGTATCGGGATGGTCTCGTCGAGCACGAGTTCGGCCAGCAACGCTGCGGTGACGGGCTCGGCGAGCACCAGCGTCACCGTTGTGGCTGCGGTCAGGTGGGCGAGTCCGAATCCGAACAACAGGTAGGCGACACCCGTGGCGAACACGCCGAGATACGCAGCGAGCGCGATGCCGTCCCAGCCACCGAGCCACGACCACGACGACCCGACGAAGGCGGCAACCACCAACACCACCGCCCCGATCGTGAACGGGGCGGCGAGGGCGACCGCCACGTCGACGCCTCGCTCGATCGTCACCTTCGTCGTCACGGAGTAGACGCCGTAGCCGAGCCCTGCGACGACGGCGAGCGTGACGCCGAGCGCGTCGATCTGTTTGTCGTCGGCAGATACCGTCGAGACCAGCACGGCGGAACCGACGACAGTGAGGGCGGTGCCGAGCAACCAGCCCAGCGACGGGCGGCGGTGGCGCCATCCCCACTCGAGGGTCGCCGTCGCGAATGGCCCGGTGCTGATGGCGATGATGGTCGACACGGCGACCCCAGCGCGTTCGACGGCACCGAGGAACAGTGGCGTGTACGCGGCGACACCTGCACCACCCAGCGCGATCACTGTGAGATGGGGTCGCAGCGCAGCGATCGACACGCTCGTGCGGACACCGGCAGCGATCCACAACACAATCGTTCCGACGGCGATGCGGACAGCACCGACGCTCAGCGGTTCGGCGGCGTCCGGCCCGAGCTCGAGCGCAGTCCCCGCCGTTCCGAACAGCATCGCGGCAGCGACGATCGCCGCCACGGGAACAGATCTGTGCACGACGATGGTCTACTCGCTGGCCCATCGCTGCAATCGCGCACCGGCTGATCATCGCTGGGCGCGTCGAACACGTCGCGTCAGTGCAGGCTACCGATGCCGTACCAACCGAGTACGGCACAACCGGTCCCGATCACCAGCAGGACGAGCGCCCGCTCTGAACGCAGGAGCCACACCAGCGTTGCCACCAACGCGATCGTCACCACCACTTGCAGTGCAACGCCGCCGTCGGTGCGCGGCGACCAGAGTTCGCCGATCGCCGGCATCGCTCAGCGCTTTCGGCGCAGCGTGCGTCGCAGGCGACTGCGTACGGCGGCGCTGAGCTCGGTGGGGATGTTGTTGAGTGTGGTGGCGGCGAATTGGTCAGCGGCCTCACGCAGGACCTCAGCGTGCGATGGATACGGGTGGACCATCGGGAAGAGAGTGCGCAGTCCGAGCCCGTGGTCGATGGCCATCGTGAACAGCCCGATCATGTTGCTCGCGCCCGGGCCGACGATGGCGGCGCGCAATACCTTGCCGTTGAACCGTTGGACATCGAGCACCAACCGGCCGTCTGCGATGTCGTCGATGAAGCCGCGATCGATGTCGGCGTAGTCGACCACGATGCGTCGCCTGCCGGCGGGATCCCAGTCGGCGAGCTCGTCGAGCGACAACCCGACCGACGCCACCTCGGGAGTGCTGTACACCGCTGCCGGTATCGCCCGCTTGCGGGCAATCTTGGGAGCGTGCGGAAAGGCGATCGCCCGCACCGTTCGCCGTCCGGTGGCGCCTGCGCCATGAGTGGTCAACGTGTTGCCCGTGACGTCACCGATGGCCCACACGCCATCGACACTGGTGCGGCCCCATTCGTCGGCACCGATACCTCGCGCGGTGTAGGCGACACCTGCGGCGTCGAGGTCGAGTCCGTCGACGCGCGGTCGACGCCCGGTGGCCATCATGACCCGTTCGGGCGCATCGATCTTCGATCCGTCGGTCAGTTGCAGCGCACCGGTCGCAACGTCAGCCGACTCGACGCGGACACCGAGATGGAGCGTGACGCCGCGGGCCGCGAGCGACCGCTCGACGATCTCCGCGATCAACGGGTCCTGGTCGGGCAACAGGTTCGATTGCGACTCGATGATGTCGACTTTGGACCCCGCAGCCGTGAATGCAGTCGCCATTTCCACACCGATCGCCCCGCCGCCGATGATGGCGAGCGACGCCGGCGGTGTTGCCTGCTCGAACAGCTCTTCGTTCGTGACAACGCCGCTCAGGTCGAGGCCCGGAACGTCAATCGTCGCCGGACGCGAGCCGCCAGCGATCACCACGTGCGCAGCGCGCACCACGGTCTTGACGCCATCGGCCGTGCTCACCGAAACGACGCGTGGGTCCCGGCGTGACGTGAGCTGAGCCCACCCACGCACGAGATGAATCGACGGGTGTTGTTCGATCAGTTCGTCTTCTTCGGCGGCGAGGTGATCGCGGCGACTGCGCGCCCACTGCAGCGGATTGTCGTCGCCACGTGCCGCAGCGTGGAGCAGCGCCTTCGACGGGATACACCCGACATTGGTGCAGTCACCGCCGATCTGGCCGCCCTCGATGAGGGCAACGTGATGGCCCATCGTGGCCAGTCCGATGGCGACGGTGAGGCCGCCGGAGCCGGCGCCGATGACGGCCGCCCGGTAGGTGCGGTCAGGATCGTGTCCGATCATGGGGCCTCCTGCGTGGTCGAAGCTGAGCGACCGGTCACTGCAATGCTCTCACGAGACGCAATTGCGGTCAGAGGTGGTGCGATCTGTTCGGCGACATCGATGTCGGTGGAGTCGTCGACGAGCTGATCAGGACGTTGGCGAGAGCGCACCATTCCGGCGATGACCAGGCTAGCGAGGAAGATCACGATGCTGGCGACCAGGCTGACGGGGTCGATGCCGCCGAAGCCGTCGTCGATGCGCTCCAGTGATGCCCCGAGCAGCACGAACGACACGGTGCCCGGCAGCGAGCCGAGTGCGGTCGCAAGGAGGAACGGCAACCAGGCGAGCCGCAAAATGCCCGACAGATAGTTCACGAGGTCGTAGGGCAGGAACAGCAATCGCATGATGAGCACGGTCTCGAAGCTGTTGTCGCGCATCCGCTGTGACCATCGCTTGGCGATCGAGGCATCGGCGGCGGCGACATCGGGAGCGACCCCGTCGATCATGTCGGCGCCGGGCCGCCTCCCGAGCAGTCGCCCGATCGAGTACGCCAGCAGGGCCGAGGCGTTGGCGGCGACGACGACGACGATCACACCGACGACGGGACCGAACAGGAGCCCACCGACGATGGTCAGGACCGATGCCGGGAAGAGAACGATCGGCCGAGCGAGATACACCGCGATGTACGCGAGGATGCCCCACCACGCATCGCCGACGGCGTCGATGAACTGTTGTGCAGCCTCCGTTGCGGAGAGGTCGTTGGCGACGGTGTACTGGCGCCAGAGCACCACGGCGCCCAGCCAGATCGCGGCAACGGCGATGCGTTGAATCCACGCTCTGCTCATGACGTCAACCACCTCCGGGAGGTGATCACTCGTTCGAACGCCGTCACGGCAACGAGCACCGCCATGATGCCGAGCACCCATGTCGCCGCAGCCGGGACGGCAAGGCCGACGGCGAAGAAGAGAATCGTCTCAGTGCCCTCGATGAGGCCGCGAGGCATTGCGACGCTGGTCGCTAACGCACCGGTGCGGGCGCGCTTTTCGAGCAGCGCGGATACATACGTCCACGACACCGCGTTGATGTAGAACGTGGCGAGCAGGAACGCAACGACGATCCACGTCACGCGGTCGTCGACGCCGATCGCAATTCCCAATGGGATCGCGGCGTACCCGATGGTGTCGCCGACGATGTCGAGGAGTCCTCCGTAGTCGCTGACCCGTCCTCCGGCTCGGGCGATGGCGCCGTCCAGCCCGTCGGCGAGCCGTCCGACAAGCCACAGGGCGAGCGCCAGGATCGGCTGTCCGACAGCGGCTGCCACTGCAGCCAGCAAGGTGAGGAACAGGGAGGAGGCTGTGAACACCGCTGGATGCACGGCGCCGAGCCGGCTGTGGGCCACCGGGGCGAGGATCCGATCCTTGATCGGCCGGAGCGCTGCGTCGATCATCGTTACCAGCAAACGCAGGTCGTCGGGCCGCCATTCCGGTGGAGAGCGGAGTTTCCCGTTTGGTCAGGACTCCGCCCCACCGGCCGGTCGGAACGGTCGGCGCACGGCTCGCTCTGCACCGCTCGGTGACAGTCCATCAGTATCGTCGCCAGCGTTGTCGGTCTGTGACGCTCTCGCCGCACTGCGGCGCGCGTGCACACCCCCCGCCATCGAGCGGTCGGCTTCTCTCGGAGGTTGTGATGTCCGCAGCATCTCACCCGACACGAACGGGACCGTCGACGTCGTCGGCACCATTGCTGAGTGTGCGCCCCGCCAGCGCCGCACGGTCGCACGCCTGATTGCGAACGCGGCCGAGTCGCGGGGCAGCAACGGGTCGCCGATAGTGCTCAGGTCAGGCTGCGGATCACGAACCCGGTGCGTAGTTTCGGGGTGAAGTAGGTCGACTTCGGCGGCATCAACGCGCCCTCTCGGGCAGTTCGTTCGATCTCGGCCACCGAGACGGGATTGATCAGAATCGCGGCCGACGCCGCGCCCGACTTCACCGCTGCATCGACGCGGTCGAGGTCGTGTTCGTAGGTCACGTCGTAGTCGAGCCCATCGAGTGCCGCTTCCAGCCACGCCCCGTCGATGGACCGCACGTCGGCGAACGCGTGCTGACGAGGGAGTAGCCACTCTCGCCCGGCAGCGCTGATCAGCTGCAATCGGTGCGGGTCGACCATCGCCGCGAGATCGTCGGTGGACGGGCCGCGTCCAACAGCCGGTGAGCGCTCGAACCATCGATCGAGCGTGGCGATGAGGTGTTCTGTGTCGATGCCGCTGTAGAGCCGGTGAATGGCTTCGACGCTGAGCTGATCCGCGACCAACTCGCTGACGAACGCCAACGTGCCTTCCGCCGGCGTGTCGGTTCGCCCCGTCGCCGCACGCACCTCGTCGCGGTGGCGCTGCGCGACGCCGTAGCGGTGGTGGCCATCGGCGATGAGGACGTCGTCGCTGCCGACGCACTCGCGGATGGCGGCGATACGCGTCGGATCGTCGACTCGTTCGACGACGTGTTCGACGCCGCCGACCGTCACCGACGACAGCGGGGTGCCCGGCTCGGTCAGCAACGACGTGAGTCCGCTGGCCAACGACAGCCCCCACACCGGTGACAGGTTGGCATCGGTGGCACGAGTCAGGTCGAGCCGGTCGGTTGAGGCCTTCGGAGTCACCCGCTCGTGGGGCAGCACTCCGCCAGCGCCGGGGTCGACCACCTCCAAGCCACCGAGCACGCCGACGATGTCGCGGTTCCGACCCGTCGAGTCGCAAAAACGGAGCCGGTTGATCGTGAATGTTGCCGTGTCGTCGTAGGCCATAACGCCTGCATCGACCCACTCGTGGAGTCGTCGTGCGGCGGCCACGTAGCGATCGGGCCCGTCTGACTCGCGCGGGACGTCGATATGGGTGATGTTGTACCTGTTGCGTCCGTTCAACTCGTCGAGATCGCTGTTCGACAGCACGTCGTACGGAGGGGCGATGAGATCATCGACGTCTGGATCGCAGTAACGGAGCGCGGGAAACGGGTCGAACCTAGGCACGGCGACAGGATGCCATCCGAACGACCCGCGAGCACCGATCGGTGCTACAACGGCGCGCATGGCTCAACCGGCCGATACTCACAGAGCGCAGCTCGACGACGTCGCCGTGATCTTGTGTGATCTCGATGGCGTCGTGTGGTTGTCGCACGAAGCGATCGAGGGGAGCGTCGAGGCGGTCGATCGAATGCGTGCTGATGGGCGCCGCGTCGTCTTCGTGACGAACAACTCGGCGCCGCGCCTCGCTGACCACGAAGCGGCGCTCGGAGCGATCGGGATCGATGCACGCGGCGCAGTCGTCTCGTCATCGATGGCCGCCGCCCGGTTGATCGAACGAGGCGAGCGGGTCCTGATCAGTGGCGGCCCGGGGGTCGCCGAGGCGGTACAGCGTCGCGGCGCCGAAGCGGTGCGCAACGACGGGAACGACGATCGCCGGCCGTGTGACGCCGTGGTGATCGGCATCGATCGGTCCTTCGACTATCAGCGACTGGCGTGGTCGGCGCGAGTCGTCCGCGAGGGAGCACGCCTCATCGCCACCAATGGCGATGCGACCTACCCAACACCTCGCGGTCCGGAGCCGGGTGGGGGATCGTTGGTCGCTGCGCTCGAGGTCGCCGCCGGTGTCGATGCGGTCGTGGCGGGCAAACCCGAAGCTCCCATGGCCGCCCTGATCGTCGACGACGTGCTCGGCGGAGCGGCCGACCGGGCGTTGATGGTCGGCGACCGTCCAGAGACCGACGGTCTCTTCGCGGCGCGCCTCGGATGCCCATACGCCCAGGTACGCAGCGGGGTGGTGGCACCGGGCGAACGAGTGCCACCGGGCGTGGCTGTCGCACTCGATGTCGCCGACCTCGCGGCGGTCGCCCGCTCGTTGATCAACTGACGGTCCCGCTGTCGGCCGCCGGTCGCAGCACTAGCCTGATGGAATGGCCAAGTCCACCTTTCAACGGCTGATCGACGCCGGCGTCGAGTTCACGAACATCACTCGCAAGCAGGCGGAGTCGATCGTCAAACAGATGGTCAAGGCGGGAGACGTCCGCAAGTCCGACGCCGACAAGGCGGTCCAGGAGTTGCTGTCACGGGGGCGTGAGACCTCCGACAAGTGGAACGAGACGGTTCAGCGCGAGTTGACCAGGCAGGTGAACTGGATGTGGGACCGCTTCGACGAGCTGGAAGACCGCTTCGAAAACCTCGCCGAAACGCTCACCGCACGTGTCGAACAGTCGAACCCGGCCACCGCCGACGATGCTGCGCCAGCAGAGGAGCCGGCCCCCACGAAGCAAACCCCGACCAAGAAGAAGACTGCGGCAAAGAAGAAGACCGCGGCAAAGAAGAAGACCGCGGCAAAGAAGAAGACCGCGGCAAAGAAGAAGACCGCGGCAAAGAAGAAGACCGCGGCAAAGAAGAAGAGCGCTGCCAAGCAGCAGACCACAGGCCCCGAACAACCCGGCGCCGTGGGACCTTCGGGGGTCGCTCCGATTGCGACGTCGCGCGCTGCCCGCGACCGCGACTGAATCGGCAATCGTGCGGCGCCGGCTCGATACGGCGTTGGTCGATCGCGGCCTGGCGCCGAGTAGAACCGCCGCCGCGGCATTGATCGACCAGCGGCGGGTACTGGTCAACGGCGCCGTCGCCGACAAGGCGGCGCGACAAGTCGCCGCAGGCGACGCCTTGATCGTCGAGGGTCCGCCCGCGCGCTACGTGGGCCGTGGCGGCATCAAGCTCGAAGGAGCGCTGAGGAGATTCGACATCGACGTGCACGGACGTCACGCCCTCGATGTCGGCGCTTCCACCGGAGGGTTCACCGACTGCCTGCTACAGCATGGGGCCGCATCAGTCGTGGCCCTCGACGTCGGGCACGGGCAGCTCCACGAACGCCTGCGCGGCGATCACCGTGTGACCAACCTCGAGCGTCAGAACATCCGCCACACCACCGTTGACGACCTCGGGACGCGCGTCGATCTGATCGTCGGCGACCTGTCGTTCATCTCGTTGCGTCTGGTGATACCGGTGCTCGTCGAACTGTGCGAGCCTGGCGGCGAGATGGTGCTGCTCGTCAAACCACAGTTCGAGGCCGGCCGTGCTGAGGTCAGCCGCGGCCGCGGGGTGATCACCGATTCAGTGATTCACGATCGAGTACGTACAGAAATCGACCAGGCCATCCGCGCCGTCGGTTGCACAGTCGCCGGCTGGATGAGCTCGCCGATTACCGGTGCCGACGGCAATCGGGAGTTTCTCGTACACATCCACACGCCGCAGGCAGGCGATCGATGACTGCATTGGCGATCACCGCGCATCACCACCGGCCCACCTCGCGGGCCTGCGCCGAGACGGCGATCGAGTGGTGCCGCGCCCGCGCCATCGACCACTGGACCCCAGTCGAAGATGCGGCAGCGCTCGGCTTGGCGACCGCCGACGATCGACCGTTGGCCGATGCCGACCTCGTCGTCAGCTTGGGAGGCGACGGCACCATGCTGCGGAGCGTGCGGCTACTCGACGGCGCGCCGGTACCGGTCCTGGGCGTGAACCTCGGTGCGCTCGGCTATCTCACCGAGGTCGAACCCGAGCGAATGATCGAGGCACTCGACAGGTTTCTGCTCGGCCCCGAAGCGGGGGAGTGGCGCCTCGACGAGCGCATGATGCTCGACGTCAGCACCAACGGTTCCTTCGTCGGGCGAGCCTTGAACGAGGCGGTCATCGAGCACGGCGAAGCCGGTCACACCGTGCGCCTACTCGCCCGCATCGACGGCGAACCGTTCACCTACTACGCCGCCGATGGCCTGATCGTGGCGACACCAACCGGATCGACGGCGTACTCGCTCTCGGCTCGCGGGCCGATCGTGTCACCGCGTCATCGTGCGATCCTGCTCACCCCGGTATCGCCGCACATGCTGTTCGACCGCTCGCTGGTCCTGGATCCGTCCGAGACGGTGGAGATCGAGGTGAGTGGCCACCGGGCAGCCGAACTGACGCTCGACGGCCAGCCGATCGCCGAACTCGGTGACCGAGACGTGGTGCGCTGTACACCCTCGGAGGCAACGGCCAGCTTCGTGCGCTTCGGGGCATACCGGTACCACCAGATCTTGAAGGCCAAGTTCGGGCTCGCCGACCGCTGATGTTCGCCCCCGAAGTGTCGACCGTGCCGACATGCTGACCGAACTCCATCTGGAGGGTCTGGGCGTGATCGAGCAACTCGACGTCGTCTTGGGCCCGGGCCTGACGGCGCTCACCGGCGAGACCGGTGCAGGAAAGACGATGCTGGTCGAAGCGATCGAGCTGCTGGTCGGTGGCCGGGCCGACGCCACGACGGTGCGTCACGGTGTGGCCGAAGCGCGCGTCGACGGGCGGCTCATCGACCTCGATGGCAGCGAACGTATTCTCAGCCGCGTCGTGCCGGCCGATGGTCGGTCCCGCGCCTATGTCGACGGACGGCCGGCAACCGCCGCAGAACTGGCCGGGCTCGCTTCCGAGGCAATCGACTTACACGGTCAACATCAGCACCAACGACTCGTGTCGGTCGACAGTCAGCGGGGCGCGCTCGACCAGTTCGGCAACATCGATCTGGCGCCGCTGCGGGCCGCCAGGGCACGCCTCACCGAGATCGACGCAGCGTTGGCTGCGCTCGGCGGGGACGAGCGAGCGCGGGCGCGCGAGATCGACCTCCTGCGTTTTCAGGTGGAAGAACTCGACGCAGCCACGATCGTGGGACCCGACGAGGACGCTGCTCTGGAACGCATCGAGGAGACCTTGGCCGATGCGGTGGCCCACCAGGCAGCAGGCGGTGCTGCCGTCGAGTCGATTGGGGGCGACGGCGCCGCCCGTGATGCCCTCGGGCGCGCACTGGCGGCGATCGCCAACCGGGCGCCGTACAGCGCCGAATACGAGCGTCTCTCGGCGCTGATCGCTGAGCTCGACGATGTCACGGCCGTGGTGCGGGCCACCGCCGAATCAATCGACGACGACCCCGAGCAGCTTGCGGCGACCCGCGAGCGACGGCAGCTGTTGGCCGATCTCCGTCGCAAGTATGGCGACGACCTCGCCGCGGTCATCGAGTACCACCGGGAGGCCGGCGAACGTCTCGCCGAGCTCGAACGCTACGACCAGCGCGCCGCTGAGCTCGATCGCCAGCGTTCGGCGGCGATCGCCGCAGAGCGCTCCGCCGCCGAACGCATCGGCGCTGAGCGCCGCGCGGTCGCACCACAGCTTGCCGCGGCGGTGCAGGCGCGCCTGGCCGAACTGGCCATGGCCGACGCGCAACTCGAGATACGAGTTGGGCGGACCGACGACGACCACCCCGGCGACCACGTGGAGTTCCTCCTCGCAGCCAATCCGGGTTCGCCGCCGCAACCGCTGTCGAAGGTGGCGTCGGGAGGGGAACTCGCCCGGGTGATGCTGGCGCTGCGACTCGTTCTGTCGATCGACGGCGACGAACCGCCAGCCACGCTCGTGTTCGACGAGGTCGACGCCGGCATCGGGGGCGCAGTTGCTCAGTCGGTTGCCGATGCGTTGAGTCGGTTGGCGCAGCATCATCAAGTGCTCGTGGTCACCCACCTCGCGCAGGTTGCTGCCAGCGCCGACCGCCACGTCGTCGTGACCAAGCGAGTCGCCAACGGCCAGACGTACGCACGCGCCGACGAACTCGATGCCGATGAGCGCGTCGACGAGATCGCGCGGATGTTGTCGGGGGCGGTCAGCGACTCGGCGCGCACACACGCCCGCGAGTTGTTGTCCTGACCGGTTCCACGGTCGGTGGCGCAACCGCGGTATGGTGAGATCCCGTCGTGTTGTCGATCGAGTGCACCCGGAGCGAGGCCTAGAGATGACCCTCCCACCCCCCGGCGACGGGTCTGCCGAGACGGCGACCAAACACATCTTCGTTACCGGTGGTGTCGCCAGTTCACTCGGCAAAGGTCTGACCGCGTCATCACTCGGTCGCCTCTTGAAGGCGCGGGGCCTGCGCGTCACGTTGCAGAAGCTCGATCCGTACATCAACATCGACCCGGGAACGATGAATCCGTTCGAGCACGGCGAGGTATTCGTCACCGACGACGGGGGCGAGACCGACCTCGACCTCGGCCACTACGAGCGATTCATCGATGAGAACTTGTCGCGCAACTCCAATGCCACGACCGGCTCGATCTACCAAACCGTGCTGGCCGCGGAACGCCGTGGCGACTACCTCGGCAAGACGGTGCAGGTGATCCCGCACATCACCGACGAGATCAAACGGCGCGTCGAGCGGCTCGCCCGCCACGACGTCGACGTGGTCATCACCGAGGTCGGCGGCACAGTCGGCGACATCGAGATCCTTCCCTTCCTCGAGGCGATACGCCAGTTCCGCAACCTGGTCGGACGAGACAACGTGTGTTATCTCCATGTGACCTTGGTCCCGTTCATCGGGCCGTCGGGCGAACAGAAGACCAAACCCACCCAACACAGCGTGACCGAGCTGCGCAGTCGGGGGATCCAACCCGATGCCATCGTGTGTCGCAGCGAAGAACCGTTGTCCGACGAGCTGAAGCGCAAGATCTCCAATCTGTGCGATGTCGAGGCGCGCGCCGTCGTCAATGCCGCTGACGCGAAGAACATCTATGAGTTGCCGTTGATCCTCCACGACGAGGGCCTCGATGGTTACGTCTGCGACGTGCTTCGTATCGACGCCGAACCGGACCTGCGCCCCTGGGAGGAGGTCGTTGCCAAGGTCGACGCCGCCGTCGAACCCGTGCGGATCGGCCTCATCGGCAAGTACATCGAACTCCCCGATGCCTACCTCTCGGTTGTGGAGAGCATCAAACACGCCGGCTTTCATCACGGCGCCGCAGCCGAGATCGAGTGGATCCAATCCGAACACGTCGAAGGATTGCTCGCCGATGGTGAGCTCGGTCAACTCGACGGCATCGTGATCCCCGGTGGGTTCGGCTATCGCGGGGTCGAAGGCAAGATCGCCGCAGCGCGTTACGCCCGCGAGCAGGGTGTCCCATGTCTCGGACTGTGCCTCGGGCTGCAGGCGATGACGATCGAATTCGCCCGCGACGTCGTCGGCCTGGCCGACGCCAATTCGACCGAATTCGACCCGACGACGCAGCATCCCGTGATCGACCTGATGCTGGAGCAGCGTGGGATCGAGGACAAGGGCGGCACGATGCGCCTGGGTGCGTACTACGCAGTGCTGGCGGCGGGCTCGCAGGTGGCCGGTGCCTACGGCGAGCCGGTGGTCAGTGAACGGCACCGCCACCGCTACGAATTCAACGAGCAGTATCGGAGCCAACTGGAAGCGGGCGGCCTGTGGTGCTCGGGAACGTCGCCGGACAACCGCTTGGTCGAGTTCATCGAGCTCCCCGGTCATCCGTTCTGGGTCGGTACGCAGGCGCATCCCGAGTTCAAGAGCCGGCCTGATCGTCCGCACCCGTTGTTCCGAGAGTTCGTCGCTACATCGCTCGATCGGCGTCGTCGCGGAGCGTCGACGGAGACGACGGCGTCCGCCGACTCGGCCGCGGTCGACCCGGTCGCCGCCGATGCCGAGATCAACGCACCGCTGACGTGACGGGATTCCGCCGCCGGTCCGAATCGGTGGTGCACCAGGGCTACGTGTGGCATATTGCGCGCGCCGAGTTTGAAGCGCCGGACGGGAGCGTGTTCACCCGCGAGGTTGTCCGCTCGCCCGGGGCCGTGGGAATCGTGCCCATCGTGTTCGACGCCGAAGGCAACCCGTTCGTCGTATTGGTGTGGCAGTACCGCCCGCCGTACGAACAGAGCGTGATCGAGATCCCGGCAGGGATGCGCGACATCGAAGGTGAGTCGACCGAAACTGTTGCCCATCGTGAGCTGGCGGAAGAGGCGGGGTTGGCCGCCGGCACGATGGAGCTCTTGACCCGGATCTACCCGTCGCCTGGGATGACCGACTCGGTCACCACGATCTATCTGGCCACCGAGTGCACCGATGTCGACGACGACCGCCAAGGTCCCGAGGAGCAGTACATGGAGGTACGCCGCGTTCCGTTGGACGACGCCATCGGCATGGTCCTCTCCGGTGAGATCGCCGATGCCAAGACGGTGACGGGGCTCCTGCTCGCCGAGCGAGCGCTCCATGCTGGCGACGGCGACGAACGCACCGTGCGCGCCCCGTGACCGCGACGGCTGAGCTTCCTCTGGAGGTCGAGGAGTTCCTGGCCTGGATGCTCGCCGAGAAGGGCCGATCGCCCAACACACTGGCCGCGTATCGGCGCGATCTGCGGGGGTACTCGAGCTGGCTCAACGAGCGCGGCTCGTCGATCGACCGGGTCGATCGCGCCGAGTTGGTCGAGTTCGTCGACGCACGTCGCAACACCGGCGTCGCCACGTCGACGTTGGCCCGCCAGCTGGCAGCGATTCGCATGCTGCACCGGTTCTTGGCCATCGAGGGTCATCGCGGAGACGATCCGGCTGCGGATCTCGAAGGCGTGCGCGTGCCTTCTGGGCTTCCCAAGCCGCTCACCGAAGGCGAGGTCGAGCGCCTGCTCGCAGCGACGCCGCCGGTGGACGCTCCCGGTCGGCGCGATTTGGCGTTGCTGGAGTTGTTGTATGCCACCGGCGCCCGGATCTCCGAAGCGGTGGGCTTGTCGATCGGTGACCTCGACACCGAGCAGCGTCTCGTGCGCCTCTTCGGGAAAGGCGCCAAAGAACGGATCGTGCCGTATGGCGGTTCGGCTGCGCGGGCCCTCGATGCCTGGTTCGCAGCAGACGGTCGAGTGGCGTTCGTTCCGCAGCGTTGGCGTCGCCGCGACGATGCTGATGCCGTGTTTCTCAACCAGCGCGGTGGACGTCTGAGTCGGCAGGCCGCATGGAACATCGTCAAACAGCGGGCGCTGCGCGCCGGGCTGACCGCTGATCTGTCACCGCACGTGCTGCGCCACTCCTGTGCGACCCACCTGCTCGACCACGGGGCAGATCTGCGGATCGTGCAGGAGATGTTGGGGCATGCGTCGATCT
>JABSQH010000157.1 GCA_013213745.1 Ilumatobacteraceae bacterium
AGAACGGAAGCACGGCGCCGTCTCCCGCTACCGCCGGACCGTTTCAACGACCGCCCGTATCGCCCGTTCGTCGGCCTCGCACGGACCGCTCGAGAACGGCACCTGTGCGTTCGCTGATCCGCCCGGAATTGCGCGTTGTGTTAATGGTGGGCCGGTTGCGAGTGGCGCTGAGGTGCGTCGGCGAGCTGCAAGATGTCAGTCGTTGGTGTGGTTGCCAGTTGCGCGGCTGACATCCCCGACGTGTTGATAGCCCGGTCGACGATGTAGGTCCCGGCGCGATACCCGATCCAACGACGACCATCGTCATGCACGATCATCCACTGCATGAAGTCCGCATCATCTGGGAGGGCTCGCACCTCCTCGTACCAGTCGACAACCTCGGCGGGATAGTCACCCCATAGCGGGGTGCTTGAGGCGGCGTCGCGCTCGAACGCTGTTGCCAGCCCCTCGCTGACGACCGCATCCAACAACCCGTCACCAACGGCGCTGCGGTGTTGTGTCCATCCTCTCACCTGGTGGTGAAGCTCATGGAACAACGTCGGTCTCAGCTGAGCCCGTGCGATCGCTGTGGTTCCTCGCGCGTCATCGGCGTTGATGATCCAGGCGATCTCACCTGCCGCAATCGATATGCCCATCTCCCCGGTCTCGGGGATCACGTCGTCACCGTCCCACACACGCAACACGATTCGTTCGGCGAGGTCGGGCAGGTGGCGCCGAACTTCCTCGTCGGTGGCCGCGGCAATCTTGCCGATGAGATCAAGCGCGTTCTGATCGAGTCGGTCGGTCTCAGCGTGCACTGCCAACACAACAGACAGCCTGACAGAGACACCCGCTCCGGCACCGCCCGGTATCGCCACATCAAGAATCGCCTGAGACCCACCCGACATCGGCACGACTGTGCGTAGTGGATGCGGCGGTATCAGTCGTCGGTGGTCGTCGCGGTCTGTTCCTCAAGGTACGCGCCGGTTGAGAAGCTGTCGCCGTCAACACATGTGGCCAGGCGACGGCTGACTCGGTCCGCAAGCAATGACAGGGCGTCGTTCATGTTGCACCAGCGCCACTCTGAGAGTTCGTTGTGGGGTAGGCGTATGGACGCTTCTTGCCGGGCCGTGAGCTTTGGTCCGGCGAAGAGGAACATCAGTCTCTCGAGGTAGTCGGTCGTGCTTGCGTTGTAGTCGACGCAGATCATCGGGCCGATGTCGATCTCTAGGCCGAGTTCCTCGCGCACCTCCCGCTGGGCCGCGGCGCGTGGAGACTCCTGGTCCTCGACGGCTCCTCCTGGGAGTTCCCATGTCGGCTTGTACGTCGGGTGGACCAGCAGAACGCGGCGTGCGGAGTCAACAAAGACGACACCCGCGCCTATCCGCTTGGAAGGTAGCGACTCGTGGAAGTCCCGTCGGCCCGAGGTCACCGTTCAACTCTGTCACGCCGACTGCGCCGCACCATGTCGACGGTCACGATCGTTGAGGCGTCACGTCCCGTGTGGACGAGGCGTTACGAGAACCGGACTCACGGTGTTCGTCGGCACACGATCCGGTCTTGTCACTCCCGGGATTGACCATTGGGGAGAGCGTCAAGGCGCTTCGGTTGGATCGGGCCAGTGTTGACGTAGTTGCGCGGCGCGGTCTCGGAGCTCGCCAGCGGAAGCTGGGGCGCCTTCGGTGCGGTACAAGTCGTCGCCGTTCCATCGTGGGAAGACGTGCAGATGGAAGTGCCACACGTCCTGGTTTCCAGCCGGCTCGTTGTGTTGTCGTGTGGAGATGCCGTCACATCGATAGGCACGCTTCATCGCAACCGCCGAGGCCCATGCGGCCCGATGAATTGCTGGGACGACTGAGGTCGATAGCTCGAAGAGGTTCTCGTAGTGCGTTGTCGGGATGACGAGAACGTTGCCGGGGTTGTTCGGCCACCAGTTCGGGTTCATCTTTACGAACACGTCGGCGTCGCGATAGATGATCTCGAGTGGATACTTCGACGTTCCGTCGGAGATGTTGCGACAGAACGGGCAGTCGTAGCCCGTCGGAGCATGCGAAACCACAGCAAGCATTGTTGCGGATTTCCATGTGTGACCAGCCCCATCACGCCACGACGAGCCGCGGCAATCCACCCGCCCGCGATCGGCACAGATGCGCGAATGGAATCGCTCGGAAATCGAGCGGGCCTCAGGGCACTCCGGCTG
>JABSQH010000158.1 GCA_013213745.1 Ilumatobacteraceae bacterium
TAAATAATCTTTAACTCTCATAATTTTATTTTTTTATTATTTATTATTTAAATCGACCAAAAATGCCAAAAGTTTTCACTTATTGCATTGTCTATTTCTTCTTCGGTAAACCCATCTTCTTTAAGGTATTCTCTTATCTCAAACATTCGTACCTCTGACAGATTTTCATAATCGGTTTTGTCGTATATACAAAACAATTCGATCCACTCTTTTAACTCTTTATTTATTTTCATAATTATTTGTTTTACGCTCCAATACTATCTAAATATTCATTTAGATATTTTTGGTCTTTTTTATCAAGCGTTATATATTTTTGATGAAATTCATCTTTAAGTTTTAACGCTTTATCAATATTATCTTTTCTGTTTTCATCCTCGGCTTTTAACCAAAGTTCTATTAGTTTTTCCATATTATTTAGTTTAATAGTTTAAGTAATTTTTTTGGTTCGGTATAATATAATTGAATAGCATTAAATATTGATATTGCAACCTCGCTATCTTCTTCCCATTCTTCAATATGCCAATAACATATATGAGTCGGCTCTTTATCCTCGCCATTATCTATATAGATATTAACGCTTTCTTGATCTATTGTTAATTTTAATTCTTCCATAGTTATTTAATTTTAGTTAAGTTGTTAAATAAATCTCTGAAACAAACCCACTCAATTCCCTCATCATAATTGTCCGCAAATTCCCATTTAGGAATACCAATATTTTTGTGATATTTTCTAACAAGATATTCCAAATCGGAATAATTGTTGCACAAATCCCAAATCATTTGCCCCTCTTTCGTATTAAGTAGAAACAAACCTACTTGCTCATTTTCATCATTACAAAATGATAAATTTTCTATTGTGTTATTCTGTTTTTTCATAATTATTTAATTTTAATCTTATAATATTCTCCCATAGGGCTATCGTGGTGCGATATTGTCGCTTGATATTCTTTTTCTTTTATCTTTTCTATCTTGAATGTTAATTGACATTCAGGAGCAATTTTGTAAAATATATCTTCTCCTTTAGTAAGTGTAAATTCTTTACATCCAGTTCTATTTCTCCACCCCATATTTTTTCCCTCAACATAAACCTCGCAATCTACATAATCCATAAACTCATCATTCAAATCGTATAGAAATTGGTCTCTGTGTGTTATGTATAAATACTCATCATTATAAAAATGATCCTCAATTTCTTTATCGGTTACACTTTCTACTTCTCTCTCCTCATCCCACAATATACTAACAAGAAATTCTTGTTTGTTATTTTTGAAAAAGTCAATTTCACTTTCAATAAATTCAGACTCATTATATTGTGTTGTCCAGTTTTTTAATTTAGTTTCCATATTATTTAATTTTAGTTTTGATTAAATATATTAAGTTTTGTATATCGTACAAAGAATATTCAGTCTCTGTTTGTTTCTGTGGATCAAAGACTGCAAGATTTTCTAAAACATATTGAATTTGATTATCTAAATAATCTAATCGTGCTGAAATATCTTTTTTTGTATAAATCGCCTTGCCATTATTATAAATGGTTTCAGGGGCTTCAATATTAAGCCCCAGTTCTTTAGTGTTAATTTTTATTTGTTTCATCTTTATTAATTATTTAAGTCTGTTAATGTATAAACACCCTCTTTGATGTCTTTTTCAATTTCTCTTTTACTCTTATCTATTCCTAAAAATTGTTTTAGATATTTTAAAGTAGTTCTTGAATAGTCCCAGTAATAAGAATCAAGATATATCTTTCTTGAAACTTTGCATTGTTTTGCAATTATTGACTGGTACGATTGAAAAAATATCTCTTTTGGTGTGTTTATCTCGTACTGGTTAGCGACAGGGTTAAAAGTACGAGGGCTTAATAAATTTTTTACTCTTGTTTTCATTATATTTAATTTAATTAGGTTAAAATTGACCCCCCAAAAAATAAGGGGTTTCGTAGGTGTTTAGACCTTTACTCATCAGAATTTTATTCCCTATTATATACATCTTCCGCAGTCTCTCCTATTATTTCACAGATGAAGTCTTGCTCAAACCAAAAAAGGTCATTTAAATAAGTTTCAGACATTCCCTCTGGGTATAAGTCGCAGAGGTTTTCTTGAATTAATTCTAATTCTGTGTAAGTTAATTTCTCCGCAAGTGCTACCGCACCGCTCCAAAATTTGAAGTTTGTTAATTGTGTGTTATCGTTGTAAGTTCTCATAATTATATTAATTTAAAAGTTTATTATTTGTTATCCGTTTATTATTGTTTCCGCCTCGTGTTTTAATAAGTCATTCTCTCCTAATTGTCTAATAGTTTGAATTACTGAAGTATAAACAAGTTTAAATTCTCCAGGGTTTAAAGCGATATTTTGCGTATCCTTTAAATGTCCGACAATGTTCCAGGAAATTATTTCAGGGTTGTTAAATGCTTTAATTTTTAAGGTTTCTTTTTTCATTTTAATTATAATTTAATTGTTAATTTATTTTAAATATTTTCTAAATCTACAAAAAAAATAATAAATATTACTATAATTATGTAAATACTTTCAAATTTTTTCTAATTAATTGATTTACAGGAAGAAATAAAAAGTTTTGGGGGTTGTTTTGTTTAGATTTAATTTAATTCGTGGAGATATTAAGGGGGGTTTCCCTTTGTGTATGCGACACAAAAGGGGGGAAGGATCGCCCCAACAGACCCAACAGACCCCAACAAATAGAGGGAAGGACAAACAACAGGCACGACCAACAACAACAAACAGAGCAACCAATAAAAGGACAGGGCAAAAAGTCAAAAAATTGCAGAAAAAAAATTTTTTTTTACAAACCGACTCAAAAAAAAATCGTTTTTCTATTGGGGGGTACAGCACATATAACATATAATAATCCTCAACCCCTATATATCTGAATCTCTAAAAATATTTTCACTATATTTGTAGAAAATATATAATTATGGCAAACGCATTTGGATACTACGATGGATTAACA
>JABSQH010000159.1 GCA_013213745.1 Ilumatobacteraceae bacterium
AGGTTGATGGCTGCCTGGGAGGAATAGCGAGCTGTATATCGAGTGGGGGCGCCGGATACGCTGGCGAAAGCTGGGATAAATACCATTGCCCGCTCTTAGCCCGCGATATGCATGAGTGGCACGCAGTAGAGCCAACAAGTCGGGCGCAACGGCCGTAGAGGTCGGTAATTACGACGACATCGCCGACCGCTGCCCCGACCACCCGATGGGTGACCCTCACCGTACCGCGTTCCGCCCGTTGCACAACGGGTCCATCCGAGTCGAAGGACGCCCCGAGCGCCTGACCGCCCACGCCGGGGTGCTGCTCCTGCGCGAGCTCGACGAGCGGCTCGGTGCCACGTCCGCGCTCGAGTCCGCGTTGGACGATCTCCGCACGCCCACGCGCGTCGAGCACCCACTCGGACTGCTGCTGCGAACTGCGATCTACGGGATGGCGATCGACTCGGCCCACGCCGCCGCGGCCGCCGACCTCGCGGACGACGCCGTCTTCCGTATCGCGACTTCGGATCGCCGCGGGCTCTCGATGCTCGAAGAGGACGCGGCGACACCGTCCCAGTCGACGCTCTCGCGCCTCGGCTCGTTGCTGTCGACAGACGGGAACCTGTCGGTGCTCCGTGGCGCTCTCTTCGACTGGGCCGTGAGATCTGTCCGTGCCACTGGGCCCGAACGACTGGACGAGGTCACTCTCGACATCGACTCCTACCCGATCCGCGTCCACGGGCACCAAGCCGGGTCCGCGTACAACGGCCACTACCGGTCGCGCTGCTACCACCCCCTCGGCGTCATGCTCGGTGAGACCGGGCATTGGCTCGACCTCCGACTGCGGCCCGGCAACGAGCACACCGCCGACGGAGCGGAAGAGTTGATCGCGCCATTGATCGATCGTGCCCGAGCGGAACTCTCGGACGCCGTCCGCGTGCGTGGGGACGCGGGCTTCATCAGTCCAGAGTTCCTGGATCTGCTCGATGGCAAGCAGGTCTCGTACGCGCTCCGGATTCCGAAGAACTCCGAACTCGAGAAGCACGAGGAGATCCACGCACGACGCCCTCCCGGTCGCCCGCCGGCCTACCTTCGGACGTGGTGCCATGACATCGAGTACCGCGCCCTCCGATGGCCCGAGGCCCGCCGCGTCGTGCTCGTCGTCGAGGAGGTGCCCGGCGATCTCTTCCTGAAGACGTACTTCATCGTCACGAGCTTCACGGAGGACGAGCTCTGCGCACGAGACGTCCTAGACTTCTACCGCGCACGCGGGACGATGGAAGGGCACATCGGCGAGATGAAGTCCGTCCTCGCGGGCCGACTCTCGAGCACGAACCGACGCAAGCGTCGATACGCGCGCCGAGAGATCAAGAAGCACGTGAAGCCTGTCGACCCTGAGCGCGTGAACGCGGCAGTGCTCTGCGTGCAGGCGCTGGGATACAACTTGCTCAACACGTTCCGCAGCCTGGCGGGGACGTCCGCGTTCATCGACGAGCCCGCGGAGCTTCACCTGCGAAGAGCACGTGCACTGCTCGTCGTCCCTGGGCGCATCGTTCGCTCCGCGGGGCGAGCGACGCTCGTCATCCGCGACGTCGCGCTGGCTGCGTGGCAGTCCGTTGTCGAGAGGCTGCGTCAGCTCCGGCCGCCATGTGCCGTTGCCTGAGCTCCGCAACCTGACCCCGACAAGCCGCGCCACTCGCCGCTCCCAGCCGTTGGGGAGGGGGCCGGTCTGTCCCTCTCACGCCGCCCCGCCCGATCCGTTCAACGACGAGCTGCCTGGCAACCTGCAACTCTTGTTGGTGCATATGGCGGGCTCAGGGGCACGGCAGGTTGTCGCGCATTTCGCGGCGCGCTCCTTGGCCCGTCGGTCCGCAATGAGGATTGCGACTCGTCATGCAG